>NZ_CP025025.1:1871097-2202684 GCF_002874535.1 Mesobacillus jeotgali | reverse complement strand
TATGCATCACGCAGTATCGGTGAATTCGTTGCTGATCCGTGGTCGAAACTGATGTTCGCCTTTTCAAATTTGTTCACTTTTGAACCCGAATACACACCTGCTTGCTGAATAAGAGCAGAATATTCATATGGCACAAAATTAATGGCAAATTTTCCTTCAGATTTTATGAGCTCATAAGTATGACGTTCACGGCCGATGGCAACTCCGTAAATTGGCGGCTCGTAAGATATGTAGGAATGCCAGCCGGCAGCCATGATATTATTTTCCCCATTATGACTAACCGTAACCAGTGCGACCATTCCTGGATAACTATGCATTACAGTTTGATTGATTGATTGAATCATTGTAGGTCCCTCCTTTTAGTGTAAAGCGCTTTATTTCTTAAGAAGCATGGGCAACTGTCTATTTATTCTATTTTAATACCATCATATTTTTAGTCACATATCCTATATTGAATAAATTATAGGAGGTTGCTTAATGAATTACCCTCAAACATATTTTCAAAGACAAGACCAGCAGAATGATGAAAGGGTTATACCGTTATTGTTTCTTACCGCTGCTGTACCTGCCTTTTATGGCGGTTATGGATTCGGTGGTCCCTGGTATGGTTACGGACGTCCTGGGTACTGGTACGGCCGCAGACCATGGTATGGATTTGGCCGACGTCCATGGTATGGATTCGGTCGTCGTCCCTGGTTTGGCAGACCATGGTGGTAAGATAGCAATAATACAAGGCTCTCCCTGTTAGTCAGGGAGTTTCTGTCTTTTTTAAAGAAATTTATTCTATTATAGCAAAAAACTGAAATTTCGTATTGCGAAGTAAATTCGAAATCTTTAAAATAAAACAGAATAACTATCCTAACTCATGATTAAGGGAGATTCTATGAACCGCAAAGTTTTTCTTTATGTAAAAGCATTTTCAGATCTCGGTACCTTTATGGATTTAATCGCAATCAATGTCTTGATGTATATTGCTACCGGGAGTCCTGCCTGGCTTGCAGCCACCATGGCGTTCAGGACAATTGGCGGAGTCTTATCGAGCTTATTTTCAGGTGTTCTTGCTGATCGTTTTGACCGCAGGAAAATCATGATATGGACTGATGTTTTTCGGGCAATCATCATCCTGAGCCTGATTCCCTTTCCTAATCCTGTAATGATATTGATTGTCTGCTTTTTGATTGGTTTGACGAGCAGCTTTTTTGCTGTAAGCTACAGTGCTGAAATCCCGCAAATTTTCGGTCAGGACAAGGTTTTAGAGACGAATGCTCTTATCTCCAGACTTACATCAATCAGCTTAGTTTTTGGATTCATTGGTGCTGGATTGATTACAGATTTTCTCGGTTACCAGGTTACCTTGATTATCGACGCTGCTACTTATCTAATATCTGCGGCAGTATTGATCAAAATCAAGTGGCAAACCACTAAGCCTGCAAATTCAGGATTGATCACCAATGGATTTAAACAGAAAGTTTCCCAGATTGGTAGAGATTTAAAAGAAGTATATACTTTCATCCTTTCAGTGCCAATGTTATTGTATGTAAACATTGTTTTCCTGGTTGGTTCTTTTGCCGGTGCCTCTCATAATCTTGGTATTCCTTTGCTGGCTGACACAATTGATTCCAGCAAACAAAGCTTGATTTACGGGCTGATCTGGGGTGTCTGGGGAATCGGCTCTGTGTTAGCCACCCTTCTGTTGCCGAAAATGAAGTTCCTGCAGGGTAGCCACCTGTATCGTACATATTTTCTGGCAGCGATCTTGATGTCAACTGGCTTTATAACCTTTCTGTCAAATTTGAATATCTGGATTGTCCTTATGTTTGCGTTCTTTACCGGGATTTTTGATGCCTGCTTCACTACACTGCACGCGACAATCCTTCAGAAAACGGATAATTACATCAGGGGGAGAATATTTGGAGTTGGCATGCTGTTAAAGTCATTAGGATTCGCACTTGGCTTTGTCGTTGCCCCGATTCTGTTAGAAGCTCTTTCATTGGCTAAAATGGTCTGGATTTTCCACGGAACCTTGATTACCTCTAGCTTTTTGGTGATGCTATATTCGAATGCTAAGAGGAAAAAGTATCGGGAAGTAAATCAAAATTTATAACTGAAAAAGGAACTCCCCATTTTACGGGAGTTCCTTTTGTTTAACTTCTAGCTTGTGTGTCGCCCATGAAGACAAGAGTGAAATCTTCTATAAAAGCTGGAATGTCTGCTTCCATGCCTATCCAGTCCAAATTCTCTTCTGGTTCCTCCTCAGGCTTGGGCCTGAAGTCAGCCATACTCTTACCTCTTGCCCGGCCAAACAATTCTACGGTTACTCGTCTTGGTATATATTTCACAAGATTTTTGTTCACCAGGGCACTCAAGGTAATGACGTCATGGAGTGGCGCCCCCTGGATGCCCGGGACATTCTTTTTATACGCATCAAAGTAATAGTCATATACAGGTTTAATCAGATCTTTAAAAGGCGACTGGCTGTTTTCAGCAAGATAATCGATTACGGCTGGAGGAATGATTGCTTTATTTGTAATATTCAGCGGGTGCAGGAATACATTCCTTGCCTTCTCAAGCACCTGATTAGCCGCAATCGGATCAGCATAAAAATTTGCCTCAGCTTCCGCTGTGACATTTCCGGGTACGAGGAATGCTCCACCCATGATATAGACAGCACTAACTGTTTTGAACGCTTCCTCGCCATATAAGATAAATGGGATTGCCAATTCCGTTTGTCTTCCGACTCCGACGATTACTAGATTATCAGGGTACTGTTTTACAATTTCAAGGATTTTGTCAATATCATAGACCTTTACTTCCCCCAAATCCTCTGGGGGTCTGATTGGACCAAGCCCCTCTGGTCCATGTATCTCCGGATAAAAGGTAGCCAATTCACCAGATAAAGGGCCCGATGCACCTGCGATGATCGGTATATCCTCTCTTCCTCCCAGCTGCAATAAATAAGCTGTGTTATTTATTGCCTGTTCCTTTGTGATATTTCCGTATCCAGTAACAACGCCGACAACATTAAGTTCCGGATGCAGTAAGGCATACATAAGTGCCAAAGAATCATCTACACCTGAATCCGTAAACAACAGAATATTATACATGGCTCCCCTCCTTTTTAAAAAGTTTATTTTCTAAAATTAAGCTCCTTTAACAGTATATGTTTGTTTTAATAATGTTCATTCGAATTAATTATGTAGACATACTATTAGTGTTCTATTGCGTTTTCCGGCAAAAAATCGTCTGTCGTCCCTCCTGCTCATTTTCCTCAAAAAAGAGAATCTTCCACCCTCTGAATTCATTAAGCAACTCATTCGACTCCAGTTTATATTGATTTGAAATATGCTCGTTCCCTGATGTCTTTTGTTTGTAGTACGTTTCGAAGAATAAATATCCATCATCTTTGATCACTTGTTTTACTAGTGGAAATAAGGAACGTTCCAGATAATATGTCATTACCGCTAAATCGTACCTGCAGCTGGTTAAATCAGTTCTTTCTTTCGTGAGATCGGCTACCTTAGCGGTAATATTCAACCCTCGATTGGCTGCCTCCTCTTGAACATAGTTAATAGCAACGTCAGAGATATCAATAGCTGTCATGTCATAGCCTAGATCTGCCAGGAAGAAGCTGTTTCCTCCCAGTCCAGAGGCAAAGTCGATTGCAGTCCCTCCGTTCAGATAAAAAGCCATCTCTAGCAATCTTCTATTTGGTTCTGGAGAAGTCTGGTTAGTCAGCTTATCCATATATTTTCGATTCCATTTATCTTGAGAGTCCACTGTATATCACTGCCTTCTGAAGTAAAAGTTAACAAAAATATACCATAGATGTATTTCTCTTTCATTTTAATAAACTATTTTTATAATATTCTGAAAATATATTGCTAAATCCCTTAAAAATAGTCATACTTTAATTGTAACTAAATATTTATAATTAACGGTTATTTTGGTAAGCGCTTTCATATCTCATAATTTTTTTAGGAGGAGATGGAATGTCACTGACTCGTAAAATCCTTTATGGTATGGGATTGGGTATCATTGTTGGTCTTATTTTTAACTTAGCATTGCCTGGAGTGTTCGAAACAGTCAATAGTTATGTATTTGTCCCTCTGGGAAAAATCTTTGTCAATTTGATTAAAATGCTTGTTGTCCCTATTGTCATCGTTTCTCTTATACTTGGAACTGCGGGAATTAGTGATCCTAAGAAGCTCGGCAGGATTGGCGGCAAGACGATTTCTTTTTTCCTGGTTACTACTGCAATTGCATTAGTTCTTGCGATTGGAATGGCCCTTCTGGTTCAACCAGGTTCAGGGAGCTTCCAATTGGATGGCGCAAGTTTTGAAACTGCTGAGGCACCGCCGGTTATTGAAACATTATTGAATATTATTCCTGCCAACCCTCTTGGGGCCATGGTCGAGGGTTCTATGCTCCAGGTAATCGCATTTTCAATTATCATTGGCTTTGGTATAGCAAGAGTGGGTGAAAAGGCATCTGGATTGATCAAACTTGTCGAACAGGCGAATGATGTACTGATGTATTTAGTTCAGGCGATCATGAAATTTGCACCATACGGCGCTTTCGGTTTGATTGCTACAGCAATCGGCAGCCAGGGACTCGAGGCAATAGCCGCGATGGGCAAATATATGTTTGTCGTTCTGTTTGTATTGTTGCTTCATCTGGTGATCACATACGGGTCAGCAGTATCTTTGCTGGGAAAACTGAATCCAATTAAATTCATCAAGGAATTCTCTCCAGCTATGATTGTTGCATTCAGTACTTCCAGTAGTGCAGCGACCTTGCCTATTTCGATGAAAACATTGCAAAACAATCTCAAAGTTTCCAAAAGTGTCAGTGGTTTCGTACAGCCGCTGGGAGCCACGATCAATATGGATGGAACAGCCATCATGCAAGGGGTTGCCACCATCTTCATTGCACAGGTTTATGGAGCTGAACTTGGACTGGGTCAATTATTGACTGTCATATTGACTGCGACACTGGCAAGTATCGGAACAGCAGGTGTTCCTGGAGTAGGATTGATCATGTTGTCAATGGTATTAACTTCAGTAGGCTTGCCTGTAGAAGCCATAGCTTTAGTGCTGGGGGTTGACCGTCTCCTTGATATGTGCAGAACCGCTATAAACATTACGGGGGATGCTGCCTGCGCCGTCTATGTTGCCCGCTCTGAAGGAGAAACTTTCGAAGAAGTTGAGTTAGACGAGAATGTTACTGCATAATTCCTAAACTGTTATGAACAGCTGCTCAATTGATTTTGAGCAGCTGTTTTATTTGATGCTTTCCGTTAAAGTTCATTTTTGTTACAAAATTCATCTATCAAATTTTCGATCTGATCAAGTTCGGGTTGTTCACCAACAAAAGAAAATTTGATTTCTTCGATAAATTCTCCTTTATGGTATACATGAATAGCTCCATCCTGACTGATCACACTATATTCAGGTTCAAATACATAACCACTTCGTTCAATAGCTCCCATCCTTTTATCCCTCCTGCTTTGTATACCTTTTTTGTATTCCCTAATGAATGGCAAAGATACCACTTATTTAGTCTTCATCTATGCCGGTAAACTCTTTTTTCCAAATTTGCTGTGAAAAAGCACAGGTCAATTTGTATCAATCATTTGAAAGTTTACGGTTGGAAGCTGAATATCGTTTTCAACAAAAATCGCTGCGACCATATGTCTTAATTTACTTTCAATTTTTTCTTTGATTTCAAAGTTAACGACCGGTATTTCAATCAGGAATTCCATTGCCTTGCTATGAAAATCAATAAAACGGATATCAGGCTCAGGAGAAACAAGTATACCTTCTTCTTTTTCCTTGATTTCATTAACTGCTTGTTCAAGTAGAGCCTGTACCATATGGGTATCTGTCCCGAAAGCGACACTTACATTTACCTGGGCCATCATTTCTGCACTTGTTCGGTTCTTGATGATCTGCTCGATAAAATACTGATTAGGAACAATCAACGTTCCTTCCTTTGCAGTACGGATAATGGTCGATCTTAAACGGATTTTTTCAACCCGACCGACCTTGTCATTGATCTGAATGATTTCTCCTACTTCTATCGGTCTTTCAAATAAAATGATGATACCCGATACAAAGTTACCAGCTACATTCCTCATTCCAAAACCTATACCAATGCCAAGAACGCCAAAAACTGCCCCTAATGCAGTCAGGTTGATCCCGACACTTGTCAAACTTACTGCCAGGGCTGCAAACATAACGGTATAGTAAATGATTTGGTTGAAAGTATATCCCAGTCCCCTATCCACACCGTAGTAATCGTACACAGAGGTTAGAATATACTTGTTGAAAAGTTTTACAAGCCTGTGTGCGAGCGAAACAATCAGGAAGGCTATGACAATCAAAAAGATTGATACTTCCACTTCTCCATGAGTATATAGTGGATCAAATAACCATTCATTTTTTGAAAAGGTTAATAAAAGTAATATGATAATTCCATAAAAAGTTAGCCAATCCGCCAAGGAATCGATGATAGGCAGAGCTCTTTGAAAAAATCTCGAGTTTTTTGCTGCCGAAAACTTGGCGGCCCTCTTGATCAGCCAATTTCCTAATATGATTATCACTAAAAATATAGCAAGCCTTATTATTTCCTCGAGCGAAATGTCTCTTATAAAAGTATCTACCATATGTACCACCTGCAATCCCAATATATCTGTCTATTCCTGTAAAACAAGCGGATTAAACTTAACAAGTATACAAAAAACAAACCCACTCCTCTATAGAATGGGTTTGTTCTTGTATAAAAATTCAATTATACTAAATCCACATTATGATATACCTGCTGGACATCCTCTAAATCTTCCAGGGCATCAATAAGCTTCTCGAATTGTTCCTGTGTTTCTGCGTCAAGAGTAACCTCGTTTTGAGGCAGCATTGTCAGTTCAGCTACAGTAAAGTCAGTGATACCGGCATTCCTGAAAGCTTCCTGGATTGCGTGGAATTGATCCGGCTCGCCATAGATAATGATCGAGTCGTCTTCTTCAAGAATATCGCGTGCATCAACATCCGCTTCCATCAAAATTTCAAGTGCCTCATCAGCTGACTTCCCTTCAAATCCGATAACCGCAGTTTTGTCGAACATATAAGATACGGATCCAGCTACTCCCATGTTGCCGCCGTTCTTTCCAAAAGCAGCGCGCACATTGGAAGCCGTACGGTTTACGTTGTTTGTAAGCGCATCAACGATCACCATTGAACCATTAGGGCCAAAGCCTTCGTATCGAAGCTCATCATAACTTTCTTCACCGCCGCCCTTGGCTTTATCAATTGCCCGGTCAATAATGACTCTTGGTACATTATATGTCTTCGCTCTTTCGAGGACGAATTTCAGCGCCTGGTTGGATTCTGGATTTGGTTCACCTTGTCTGGCTGCAACATAAATCTCAAGCGCGAATTTTGAATAAACCCTGCTAGTATTTGCATCCTTGGACGCTTTCTTCTCTTTAATGTTGTTCCATTTACGACCCATAAATTCCACTCTCTTTCAACTTATATCAGATAGCTGCATTACTTAATCTTTATAAAGCTATTTCTGCAGCTGCTCACAGATAATATTATACCTTAAATGGAAGATTTGTTAAGAGGTTAGTATACCCCGTGGGAGCAATGAGGATATCGTCCCGCTGCTAAAAGATTCTCCCGCTATTAGCTCATAAGAATTTGTTTGGTCCTCAGGTGAATACATGGTGGTCAGTATCATGATTTCAAAGTTGTTATACTTCTCATACAATTAAAGCAGTCAATCTTTTACTTGCTCAGGATTCCCTATGATCAGAATGCATTTTCAATCATGACTGATAAATGAATTATGCCTGCCCTAAGAGGACAGGCTGCTTTGAATCATTATATTTTTGCTAGAAAATCTTTCATCACCTTAACAAGTTCTTCAGGCTGTTCATACATGCTCATATGCCCGGCATTTTGAATGACTTTCTCTCCAATATTCTGTCTCGAAACCGTAAATGTTTTTTCAGCAGGGATAATTTGGTCCTTTTCGCCGGCAACCAGAAGAACAGGCAGTTCACTGTCTTCTAACACATGGTTCCTATCTGGCCTATTTTTCATTGCCATCAGTGCGCTTACAAGACCTTCTACTGTTGTATTCATGCCAATTTTCACAGTCTCTTCGATTTCCGATGAATTAGCTTCAATATTTTCAGGGGAAAATAGCTTCCTGGAAAGTCCTTCGATAAATTGTTCCGTTCCGTCTTCCTGAACCTTCTTTGCATTGATTTCTCTAGCTTCCTTCGCATCTTCAGAATCTGGATTGGCTGTTGAATGTACCAAAGAAAACCCTTTTAAATACTGTGGGTATAGCTCAGCAAATGCCAGGGTGATATATCCGCCCAACGAATGACCGAACATAGTTACTTGATCCAACCCTAGCTGTTCCAATAAATCTTTAATTGTACTGGCCATATCCTCAATGGAATATCTGTCCTTCCTCATCCCTGACTCCCCATGTCCAGGCAAGTCGAGTGCGATCACCCTGTGCTCGCTGGCCAGTTGAGGAATGATTTTTTCCCAGTAGTCCTTGCTGCCAGCAAATCCGTGTATGAGGACGATTGGATTACCTTTGCCTTTATCGATAAAACTCATTTCTATATCCCTAGCTCTTTCATTTTTTGAGTCCATATCTTCCGCTCCTATCATTCAGTATATTTATTATATTCCCCGCTTCCCGTTTATTAATCTATCGGTAAAAGAGATAGGCTGATATTTCCACAGCTATAATCGTGTATTCTCTGTTACAATTTTAAAGTTGATAAAACACAGGAGGATACCCTTATGAAAAAACGTTTCCTGCCTCTGATGATTGTTTTACTCACCTTCATGGGCGGTTTTATATCCGGAACATTATATTCGAATACGCAAAAAACTAAAACGATCGCAACCAGCGCTCAAGCTGCACATTCAGCAAAAATACCTGCAGTTAAAAAAGAACCGCAATTGAAAAAGCAAGAATCAAAGGTTTTGATTGGCTATGTCCAGGATTTCAGGAAGCCGGACGAGATCGATTATAAAAACCTGACTCATGTAATTTTTTCCTTCGCCCATCCAAACTCTGATGGCAGCTTGCTAATGAATGGAGACCATGCTGTCAAAAATTTAAGGGCCATTGTTACTAACGCGCAAAAACACGATACGAAGGTTATGCTGGCAATCGGCGGCTGGTACCATATCAATGGCGGAGAATCCTATGATTATTTCAAGGCAGCCATTTCAACCTCTGCCTCAAGAAAAAAACTAGTTCACGAGCTTGTAAGTTTTGCAGAAAAAGAAAAGCTGGATGGCATAGACATTGACTTTGAGCATCCTCGCTCAACAGAAGATGCGCGATATCTCGCTGACTTTGCAAAAGAATTAAGTGAACAGCTGAAACCAATCGGAAAAGAACTGTCTATCGCTGTAAATGCCAAGGTGCACAGCGTGACAGGGAGTGAAATTCACTCAGTCGTGTTTGAGCCATCCATGTTCAAGTACTTTGATCATGTCAATTTGATGGCTTATGATGGCCAATGGGATGGCGAGTATAACGCTGCGAATTTATCACCTTACCCTTATTCTGCTAATATAGTAGCGTATTGGACTGCCCTTTTTGACAAGCATGGCTTTTCAAGGGAGAAACTGGTCCTGGGTGTTCCGCTATATGCACAGCCTGAGGATCCTTCTATCAAGCAGGTGTCATACGAAGCTATCACCAAACATCACCCTGCCAATACCGGCAAGGACCAGGTGCAAATGAATGGGACAACGTACCATTATAATGGCCATTCCACATTGAAAAAGAAAACCGATCTTGCACTCTCGCAACAGTTGGGAGGCATGATGCTTTGGGAAGCGGGTCTTGACGCTAAAGGAAATCACAGTGCCACGGCTTTGATCTCAGGGGAATTAAATAAACAGGAAGATTCTCGATACTATATCAGGAAATAAAGAAGGAAGCCGCTATTGGCTTCCTTTTCTTATGGGCCTATTGGACACCGTTCTGCTTATAAGTTAAAATATCGAACAAGAACAAACTTAACTACAGTCCTATGAACTGATCTCTTCGAATTCTTTAATTTTCTCGAGCCGTTCTACTAGCACCATGCACTTTCTGTCGCCAATTTCATAGATATACATTTTATGGCCGTTTTCCTTAAGAAGCTTCTTGAATTGGATTTCGCCTGATAAGTCATATCCGTTTGCTAAATCCGAAATTTTCTTTAGTATTTGCTCCCTGCTCGGTTCGTTAGTAGATGCTATTTTAATAGGTATCGGAATTCCCTTTATTTTAAAGGTAACAAGGACGACACTATCCAATTGAATCAACTCCTTTCAAAAACAATTCGACAAACTCGTATAATTTCCTTCTATTTACAAGTTTTTCTACCATAATCCTTTACATTATAATACCAAAAAAGGAGCGAGGCTTAACCTCCCTCCTCCTCATTATTCTTCTTCATTCATCATTTCATCAAATGCTGAAGACACCTTTTCAAATTCGTCATCAGATTCAATGGCTGCAAAATCTCCTTCTTCGTCCACTTTCAAGAAAAAGATATCAATATCTTCGTCCGTTTCTGTCTGAAGATCTTCAACAAAACTGACAGCTGCATAGTCAGACCCTTCAATTGTCAAAGTGCCAATCACCTCGACCTCTTGCTCCACATCATTCTCGTCACTAATTGTGAATACTTCGCCAACTTCAAGTTTATCCATCGTTAGTACCTCCTGTCTTTTTTTACACAGCATAGTATCTCAAAACTATGTAATCCACATTCTGTTTAAGACTAAGTTAAAAATAAATTTATAGCCAGTATAAAGCCTATTTACCCGATAAAAAAGTTGCTATTTTGTCTTTATTATCTTGAAAAACCTGCTGTCCCAGATACTTTAGTTCAGCCATATTAGTAAAATCATCAAATGGTACTTCTTCTGATAGCTCTTTATTCAGTCTGAGGTAATGGTCGCCTAGCAAAAGCCGACAATGATAAGAAACTGATTCAGAGGATAAATCCATAGCCAGATCCAATAATTTTGGCGTAACCTTTAAAGTTGGAAAATGGAAAGGCAGCCATTGCCGGATGCCCCAGTACTTTTCCTCTCCTATGGAAAAATCGATATTCTGTTGGCCAGTTCCAATTGATAGTATATGGATGTCGGCTAAGTCGGTTTTAAAGTGGTGCAGGGCTTCCGTCACACAAACCAATGATGGATTATTAGCCCATAGTCCTCCATCGATAGATAAATATTGATTGTTTACATTATTGGGTGGAAAGTAGATTGGCGCTGAACAAGACGATAGCACCGCATCCCACAACTTTATAGATAATTCATCCTCGGACGAGTAACCAAAGTCCGTCCGATGAACATAAGGTTTTCCATGTGTTATATCAACAGCGGGTATCAACAAAGGCTTTTCAATATCGCCAAGAGTAATTTCCCTGAAGGCCTGCTTTAACAGCCGGCGTAAATACCTGTCACTATAGACACTTTTGAAAAGACCGATCTTAGCTTTTCTCACAAATATCTTCTCACCATAACTCTCGTACCTGCCCATCACCTCTTCCATCGATGTGTTCAAAGCAGCTGAAGCAGCAATGATTGATCCTGTACTTGTACCTGAAATCACATCAAAGAGTTCACCCACAGGCTTTCCAAACTCTTCCTCTATCGCTTGTAGGATAGCAATCGGGAAAATGCCTCTTATACCGCCACCATCGATGCATAACATTTTCATGAGATTCCCCCGATTCGACCTTAATGCTAACATTCTTCCCATTCTGCCATAACAATATAATCAAACCAAAAAAGCCAAAAGAAGAGCTGCCCTTGAAAAGGCAGCTCTTCTGAATAATCTTATTATGATACTTTATCTTTCTCTTTTTCATGATTGAAGGAATATTCTTCTTCCCAGTATTCTGCATTTTTGATGCCGAGTTTCTTGGAATTGAAGACTGGATCAAGTCCTTGCTTTTTCTGTTCCTCATAATCCTTCAAGGCAATTAATGCTGGTTTCGCGAGAAGGACAATGGCAATCAGGTTGAGCCATACCATCAATCCCAGGCCAGCATCACCAAGAGCCCATGCAAGTGACGCTTCTTTTACCGCTCCATAGAAGACCGCGCCTAGGATGACAATCTTAAGGACAAACATTGGCACCTTGCCATTTCTGCCCCTGAGAAGATACGCGATATTCGTCTCAGCCATATAATAGTAAGCCATGATTGTTGTGAAAGCGAAGAAGAATAGTGCTACAGCAACGAATTCTGCACCGAACCCAGGAAGAACCGCATCTACTGCAGCCTGTGTATATCCTGGACCTGCTTCCACTCCCTTAAGGTTTTCGACAATGAATGCACCGTCAGCACCAACCGTATTGAACATTCCTGTAAAAAGGATCATGAAAGCTGTTGCGGAACAAACGAATAATGTATCGATGTATACAGAGAATGCCTGGACCAAACCTTGCTTAGCCGGGTGTGATACCTCTGCAGCAGCTGCTGCGTGTGGGCCAGTACCCTGACCAGCTTCATTGGAATAAATACCGCGTTTAACACCCCATGCAATCGCGCTGCCAAGAATACCGCCAAACATTGAGTCAGCACCGAAAGCACTTTTGAAAATCAAAGAGAAAACAGCCGGAACTTCTGAGATATTCATTCCGATAATGACTAGTGCGACAAGGATGTATCCAACAGCCATAAATGGAACTGTATATTGCGCGACAGTCGCAATCCTTTTTACGCCTCCGAAAATGATTAAAGCTAAAAGTGCGATTACTACAAAACCTGTCACTGACTTGCTAACGCCAAAAGCATTCTCAAGTCCCAGTGCAATCGAGTTGGACTGAATCCCTGGCATTAATAGTGACATTGCCAGCAAGGCAGCTATGGCAAACGCAATAGCGAACCATTTGATTCCAAGACCTTTTTCGATGTAGTAAGCAGGACCGCCTCGGTAGAGACCATCTTGCTTTACTTTGTAAATCTGGGCAAGTGTTGATTCTACGAATGCACTACCTGCTCCGATAAACGCAATCGTCCACATCCAGAAAACCGCACCTGGACCACCCATTGCAATAGCCGTGGCAGTACCTGCGATATTACCTGTTCCGACCCGGCCTGATAAAGCGATAGATAAGGCCTGAAAAGATGAAACACCAGCATCGGAACTTCTTCCTGTGAACATTAGCTTAACCATGTCTTTAAGGAGTCTAACTTGCAGAAAACGTGTCAGGATCGAGAAAAGCAAGCCGATTCCCAGAATGATGTAAATGACCGGGTTGCTCCACAAAATCCCATTGAGCCAAGAAACAAAAGCTTCCAAATGAATCCCCCTTTACAAATTTGATTTCTTTCTATTTTGAATTATAAGATAATTACACCTAAAGGACAATCAAAATGTGATATTTAACAGCAAACAATTTAAATAACTGTATATAAACAGGGGGTCGAATACTGAATTTGATGGTTTCGTACCAAAGGTTTATATAAGTTCGGTTCGAATTCCCTTGTTTTCATCCAAAGCTGTCAGAAGTTACGCCATGTTTGGACAACTATTCGCTGAATTCCTGCAAACCTGTCCAAAGTTGCTCTATGTTTGGACAACTTATCGCTGGTTTCCTCCAAAGCTGTCAGAAGTTGCCCCATGTTCGGACAACTTATCACTGGTTATCTCCAAACCTGTCAAAAGTTGCTCTATGTTTGGACAACTTATCGCTGGTTATATCTAAAGCTGTCAGAAGTTACGCCATGTTTGGACAACTATTCGCTGAATTCCTGCAAACCTGTCCAAAGTTGCTCTATGTTTGGACAACTTATCGCTGGTTTCCTCCAAAGCTGTCAGAAGTTGCTCCATGTTCGGACAGCTACTCACTGATTTGCTGCAAACCTGTCAGAAGTTGCTCCATGTTTGGACAGGTATTCGCTGTTTTCCAGCATATCTGTCAAAAGCTGGCCATAAACGAAAAAAGCGAGAGACGACTGTCTCCCGCATTGTTTTTTAATGTCCACTCTTCGCTCGTAAAATCGGAAGTGTACAGCAGCGGAATGAACCTCCAGATTTTATGATTTCTGTTATATCCACTTCAATTACTTCGAATCCCTTATTTCTTAGTTGTTCATTAACTCCTTTATTTACAGGCAAACTGAGGATTCTTTTGTTGCCGATAGAGAGCACATTCGTTCCGAGTGTAAATTGTTCATCTTCGCTAACATCTATTAGATCATACTTTGAACTGAACAGGTTGATATCTTCCTCTGTCAATGCTGGTCGATAGATTAATGCGACTTCCGGGGAAACGACATTGAAGACGCAGTCAAGGTGCAAATACTCTGCCTTAAACGGTATGGCGCGAACTTTAAGCTGGGGAAGTAATCCTTGTAAATGATCTGCTGCCTGCTGGTTGGTGCGATTGCTTAAACCTACGTACACTGTATTATGGTCGATGACAACGTCCCCGCCCTCGATCTGGTCACCTAACAAGTTATAGTAGGAGATTTCCTCATCCTCGAGCCACTGTTTCAGGACATTCTCCTCTCCCTTACGTACTTCGCTGGCCATATCAGCAACAAAAATGGTTTGGCCGAGGGTAAACCCGATATCCCTGGTAAAGACTTGTTCAGGGTATTTTTTATGGTATGGAAGAAGGATAACCTCTACACCGTAATTTTTTAGAGTATTCACGAATTCATTGTGCTGTTCCAAGGCAACTTCTATATGTATGCCTTCATCCTTGAAATGTTTCTGAGTTTCATTAATTACATCACGTATTGTCATATACTGTGGGCTACAAAGAATGACTTTCTTAAGTACGTCATATTCATTTATGACATACCCTCTATTTATGGGCTGCATATTCTGTTCCATCCTCATTCCTCCTTATATACAAATCACTTTAGGTTTTCCGGATTTTACTTTAATCATAACTTCGCCTTGAAAAAATCCTGTCAGATATCCTGACGAACCTGCTGATTTTTTTAAAAGAATTCTTTACGCTTATGAAAAATTCACAATCGTTAAGGAAATGAGGAGTTGAATGTGGAAAGGCAGAATCCTTCTGATTTGGCACAATTGATTATCATGCTTGATCTTTTTCGAGAAGAATTGTATGAAGAACTTTTGAAAAGACATGGAAAGCACGCTGTAGAAATATTACGTGCTGCTCAAAATGAAACTTTTTAAGGAGGGATTATTTGTGTCCTTGCATTTACGTACTGCCGTAGAAAAACTAAAGGACCATTATATCCAGCACCTGATTAAATCAAATATTACAACTGAAAGCGAAGAAGAATTAAGAAAATTAACATTGACTGAACTTAAAAATTTAATTAATGGGTATTAACGCTTTAATACAAATTGATAGCCGTGTAAGGAAATATGACATATAATATTTAAAACTGTTAAAAGTGTGGTGTATGAATTGGCTGCAGACCCGTCCTCCTTTAAAGAAAAGAAAGTTATAACTATAGGTATTGTCAGTGAGCTGACCGGGCTCTCTGAACGACAAATACGATATTATGAAGAAAGGAAATTAGTTTTTCCAGACCGAACCCCTGGTGGAAGCAGAAGATATTCATTCTTAGATGTCGAACAATTAGTTGAGATTGCCAACAAAATCGAAGATGGTGTCCAGACTTATGAGATCCGGCAGGAAATGATTAAGGAAAAGAAACGAAATAAAGACGAGGCACATAAGAAAATGATACAAGGGCAATTGAATGCTCGATTCGGCGTTCGAAAATATTAAACTGAAAAACCTTCAATAATGGAGGTTTTTTCTTTTTCTCAAAAATCGTGTAAGGTTTTCTGACACAAAAGTAGATTGATTAAAAAATACATGCGAGAATACAAACTACATTCACAATTTGAAAGGGGACGAAAAAATGGATACGGTATTTTTAATGAATAGCCTATGGGTTATGATCTCCGCTGTTTTGGTTATTTTGATGATCGGAGGTTTCATCCTGCTTGAAACAGGATCGACACGAATGAAGAACGCCGGACATATTGCCGGAAAAACGATTTTGACTTTTGGGATCTCATCAATTGTTTTCTGGGCTGTAGGTTATGGCCTGGTTTTTGGAGAAGGTAACTCGATACTGGGCTTTTCGGACTTTTTCTATTCTGGCTACGATGTAGAGGGCTTAGGACTTTCAGGTGCTGTATTCTTTCTGTTCCAGCTGGCTTTCGCCGGGATATCCTTAACGATTGCCTTTGGCGGATTTGCTGAGAGAGCAAAATTGTCTGTATATCTTGTCTTTGCACTTCTATTCTCAGTTTTAGTTTATCCGTTCATTGCTCACTGGATTTGGGGCGGCGGCTGGCTAGCAGAACACGGAAAACAGGATTTCGCTGGTTCAACTGTAGTCCACCTGACTGGAGCAATGGCGGCACTGGCAGCGACCATCCTACTGAAACCGCGTATTGGTAAATTTAATAAAGACGGTTCAGCTAATAATATCGAAGGTCACAACCAGGTTTTCACAGCATTGAGCGTATTATTATTATGGGTTGGCTGGTTCGGATTTAATGCTGGAAGCACCGTTACTGTTGATGGAGCATTCTTTGGGTTTGTTGCTCTCAACACAAATCTTGCGGCAGCTGCTGGTACTGTTGCGGCCATGCTAATCTCCTGGATTGTTTTAGGTAAAGCTGATGTACCAATGATGCTGAACGGAGCGCTCGCGGGTCTAGTGGCCATTACGGCATCCTGTGCTTTTGTTGATACTTGGGCAGCGGTTGTCATCGGGCTTATTGCCGGCATCCTTGTTTTCTACAGTATTCGCTTCTTTGAAAGCAGAAAGATAGATGATCCTATCTTTGCGCTATCAGTACACGGTACTGCTGGTGTTTGGGGCACTCTATCAACAGGATTCTTTGCAACCCCTGAGTTAGCCACAGTTGGAAATCCAGGATTGTTTTATGGTGGCGGTCTTGAACAGCTAGGAGTACAGGCGCTGGGAGTTGTTGCCTCAGGTGCTTTCGCTTTCATCGTATCCTTTATCATCTTATCGATTATGAAGATAACAATGAAGGGCTTGCGGGTAACAGAAGAGGAAGAAATCATCGGCTTGGATATTAGTGAACATGGCAGCTATGGGTATCCGGAATTGGTCAATAAAGAAGCAGCTGCAAAGGGATCAATCGAAATCCCCTCAAAAGGCAATGTTCCTTTAAGTTCACAGCAACCATCTGTCAATTAGATTATTGAAGTTTGATGTTATTGAGCGGCGGCCCTATTGTGGGCCAGCCGTCTTTTGATGAATGGAGAAAGGAGGACGTCCGAATTATGAACTTAAATAACTATTCAAATATAAATGCAATAAGAGTTAAAGGGCTGTCTGACGCAACTATTAGCAATGAACAATTAAACCATTTCCATGACTTAATCTATGATCAAGTCATATCTGTTGCAGTAAGCAAATTGTCAAAAGAATACGGGAGCCCCCCTTCACCTTTCTGCTTCTTCGTCATGGGCAGTGCTGGACGGATGGAGCAATCTATTTGGAGTGACCAGGACCACGGACTTGTTTTTACAACAAATAGTAATGATTCACAGGAGTACTTTTTAAAGTTAGGTAAAGAGATTTCCGAAGGATTAGAGCTGGCTGGCTATAAAAAATGTTCCGGCTCTGTTATGGCCAGCAATCCATTGTGGTGTAAAGCAATGAAAGATTGGGAGATTCAACTTGGAATTTGGGTTGGTGAATCTACATGGGAGACAATCCGATATTTGCTTATATTTGCCGATGCCAGGACCATCTTCGGCGAAAATAGCCTATTAAATACCTTGAAAGAAAAAGCCTTTGATGAAGTTAAAAGTAAGCAATTGCTGTTAAGGATGCTTCATAACACAATGTATGTGAAAAAAGGGGTCGGAGTACTTGGCCAGCTGCTTGTTGAAACTCATGGCGCCTATACTGGATCAATTAATCTTAAGGAAACTGCTTTTCTCCCCTTCGTGAATGCTGCAAGGCTGTTATCATTATTCGAAGGGATAAAAGAAACTGCGACTCTATCTCGTATAAGCCATATTTCTGAGAGCGTGTTGCCGCATCATGATAAATCTTTATACAGCAATAACTTTTCTGCTTTGCTTGACTATCGCCTGAAACATGGAAGCCACAGGGATTATGACTCCGGCCACTACGTTAACATCAATAAGCTAACTAAAGACGAAAAGAAAGTATTAAAGCAAATACTTAAAGTTGGTGAACAATTTTATGAACATGTCAGAAAGCTGCTTGAGAGGATGTAATTTTTATGGGAATGAATGATATGATTCGTTTCTTTAGGCAAATGACCGGTAAGCTTGGATCGAACATCTATGCGGGAATGCCAACTCACACAAATCCGCAGCAAATGTCGTTTTTAAGACACTTGCAAAAAGAAATAAAGGAAGGAAATAGCCTCGACTGTCCGTTGGAAGAATTGCCAGTCATTGTTTTTGACCTCGAAACAACAGGGTTTTATCCTGATAAAGGCGATAGGATCATCTCTATAGGAGCTGTAAAAGTAATTGGTTCCACAATACTAGAACAGGAGGTGTTCTATTCATTAATTAATCCTGAAATTTCAGTACCGATTGATGTCCTGGAGCTGACTTCGATCACTGAGGAAGAGCTCTTGACTGCACCGCAAACTTCACAAGTCCTGATGGAATTTTTAAATTTCATAGGCAGCTCGGTACTTGTAGCTCACCACGCAAAACACGAGCAAGCCTTTATGAGGAAATTCACAAGCAGCCATTTACGCTTAAATTTTGAACATAGAGTAATTGATACTTCATTTTTGGTCAGAATATTCCAGCCAGTTGTCAATTCCCTGCCTTTGGAACAAATTTGCCTTGAGTGCGGTATTGAAGTGAAAAACAGGCATCATGCATTGGCGGATGCTAAAATGGCAGCGAAGCTATGGGCATTTTATATAAAGAAAGCGCAGGAGCAAGGCTACCAGAACTTGCGGGAGGTTTATGAATACCTATCCTTAAAAAGATAAGATTGTACCCCGCATTCCTCCCCACCTCCTCTTCTATATGTACTCATTCCTATTATCTCAAATCATTTTATTTTGTTTACCGAAAGATTATTGGTACTATTGAATTGTATAAACGCTGGGAACAGGAAAAATGCTACTCCTTGCAGTTAATATTTTTCAATGAAGGAAGATGGATATATGACCGACAACAAACGATTAAACGATATAAAATATTCCGTGCTCGACTTGGCTCCGATTCTTGAAGGTGGCACAGCAGCAGATGCGTTAAAAAACACACTGGATCTTGCCCAGCATGCTGAAAAATGGGGCTATAACCGCTATTGGCTAGCAGAGCATCATAACATGCCCGGAATCGCAAGTTCCGCTACATCGGTCGTCATCGGCCACGTTGCAGCTGGTACATCCTCTATTAGAGTTGGTTCAGGTGGTATCATGCTTCCCAACCATGCTCCACTAGTGATTGCAGAACAATTCGGTACGCTTGAATCTCTATTCCCGGGGCGAATTGACCTTGGCCTTGGTCGAGCTCCAGGAACTGACCAGGTGACGGCCTATGCTTTACGTCGCGAACGTCGGAGTGATGGTCAGGACTTCCCAGAGCAATTGGACGAACTCCGCGCATATTTCAATCCAGAGTTTGATTCTCAATATCGAAGTGTCAGGGCGATCCCCGGCGAAGGATTGAATATTCCCATCTGGTTATTAGGGTCAAGTGGCTATAGTGCTCAGCTTGCAGGACAACTAGGTTTGCCGTTTTCATTTGCCAGCCATTTCTCACCTGAAAATACTTTAGGTGCTCTAAAGCTTTACCGCAGGAGTTTCCAGCCTTCAGAAGTTTTGCAAGAGCCATACGCAATGGTCGGTGTTAACGTGATTGCTGCTGCAACCGATGAGGAAGCAGAGTTCCTGGCAACATCCATGCAACAGCAGTTCCTAAACCTGTTCAGGAATAATCCAAGTCCATTGCTGCCTCCTGTTAAGAACCTGGAAAATCAGCTAAGTGAATACGAAAAAATGCTGCTGGGCAGCCGTATCGGATCATCAATAGTAGGCAGCCCTGAAACCATCAAAACAAAGCTGCAGCAATTCCTGGATGAAACACAGGCAGATGAAATGATTGTCAACGCGCAAATTTTTGACCATAATGCTAGATTGAAATCATTCGAAATTGTTTCTGATGTTTTTAAGGGATAAATTAATACAGTTCATGATAAAAAGAGGAGAATCCAATTGATTCTCCTCTTTTAATTTGGCTTATCAGAATGTAAGTTCACTTCACTTGAGTATTGCCCCGATTGCTCCGCTGAATTCCCCATTTTGAAGAAAGATTGGTTCCAGCCCTGACATTTTACAATAGTAATCAAGACTTTCTTGCATTGGCTTATTGCCTGCCAGCGTACTTCCTATGAATATCACTTTCTTTGTGTCGTGCAGAGCAGCCGCTTGTACGGTTAGAAGAGTGATGGTCTCTGAAATCATATTCAAAACTGAAGCCATTTTGTCAGCCGCAGAGCTTGAAGCAATCGCCTCTGACTTTGCGAAGTTGCTCGCAGTTAAATCACCAGGAATTGGTGGTTCTTCCGGGTGGTAGATATCCTTCACCAGCAGATCCACATTTCCTTTATCGCCTGAGTCAGACAAGTTTACAAGACTTGCAAAATCACTCCGATCAGCAAGAAGTTTACCCATTCCCATAAAAGTACCCCCGCCAATGCCGCTGCCAAGAACCCTGTCATAGTGTTCGCCTTCAATTATAAACCAGGAAGTGCCTGTACCAATATTGACGAGTAAGGATTTTCCGCCATTAGTCAATCCTTCCTTCATCATTAAGTAATTCGCACCCTCGCATGCTGTGGTGAATTCGTCGACAATCTCTGCGTCCGGAAAGTATTCAGCTTTAATTTTCCCTGCTCTTCCCCCTGTCAGAGAGACCTTTTTGTTAGCTGCAACTAGTTTCAGCCAACCTAATCCATCATCCATATCTCGGTTCGGTTGTTTGCGAAGATGCAATCTGCCATTTTCCTCATATGCAATTTTAATTAATGACCCTCCAGCGTCTATTCCCAACCTATTATTCATGTGGTCTCCCCTTTCGTTTGAATCGCTTCACTTCATCTTGGTTCCTATTGTAATTCTTTGTAAAACCAGATAGCAAAGAAAGCGATGCGCAACCATCAGCTCCTACAACGAACTATAACAAAAAGTCGGACGTAACGGAGGTGGGCTTTAAAGAGTATACCGTAAAAAAATATAAAAATAGCAGGGATTCTCCCTGCTAAAAATGTGGTAAATTATCAAGGTTGTTTTCTTTTATTCCATCAGGTTCGCTCCTAAGGATATCACGGCCGTATTTGTGGAATACATCCACATGTGCCAACCTCCCCGCTTTAGCCTCAGTGAGTGCAGAAATATAGTCGAGCTCCCTTCCACTTTCTGTTTTAAAAGCAATCAGGTCGCCATCATCATTTTTCCTGACGGCAACGATTTGTTCTTTGCCTAGCTGTTCTGAGTGGGCTTCCAGTTCCGCTTGTCCCTGGCTTTGCTCCTTGTAATCATTATAAATCTGGTTGAAATCTTTATTTTCCATAAAAACACCTCCGAACATATGTTTAGTGTTCGCTAAAGAAAGGCTTTTATACAAAAAAAGAGTGACGATAAGTCACTCCTCTAAAAGGGTTTCCATGCTAATGTCCTGGCTTTATTGAACCGCTGCTCGACTTCTTTCCAATTGACTACCTTCCACCAGTTTTCAACATATTTTGCCCGTTCGTTTTTATACTGCAGATAATAAGCATGCTCCCAAACATCCAACACAAGGAGCGGGACAACATCCCATTGTGATAAATTCTGATGCTTCTCTGCCTGGAGGATTTCCAGACGGTGGGATCTTGGTGACCAAACAAGGATTGCCCAGCCAACAGCCTCGACGTTTTTCGCTGCTTCAGAAAAATGCTTTTTGAATTGATCAAAACTGCCGAATGAATCGTTAATCGCTTTTCCAAGCTGTCCTTTTGGAGAGCCGCCGCCATTTGGACTCATGATGGTCCAGAAGATTGTATGCAGATAATGGCCGGCACCGTTGAAAGCAGCTTCTCTCTCCCAATGTTTAATCAACCCGAAATCTCCAGTTTGTCGCGCCATTTGCATCTCTTTTTCAGCCTTGTTCAAACCATTTACATAGCTCTGGTGATGTTTTGAATGGTGCAGCCTCATGATTTCTTCAGCTATTACAGGTTCAAGTGCATTATACGCATATGGCAAAGGTGGCAGCTTATGACCTCCGATCGGGACTGGCTGCAGTCTTTGGCCTTGCTGGCGCTTACCTTCCAAGTCAGGACCATCCAACAAAATGTCCAATTCGTCATGTAAATTTCTCGCCTGATTATAAAGTGCTTCGTCATCCACTGAGTGTTGTGCTTCTTGTTTCAAGATTAGGAGCCTTTCCTTCAATTTTTGTAATCTGGCTTCATCATGAGTTTCCCTAAGCTGCCCTCTAATGGAATCGCATTTCGCTTCCAACTCATTGCACCATTGCAGCAATGAATACCTGAACCAATACCCGTTCATTTTAATCCCTCCCCAAAACTGCATCCATAATCAAAATATGAATAGACTTGTTAGGTGATTACAGTATTTTGGATTAAGGCTTACTTTGCTGTGGGAAAAAAGTTTATAATATGAATTATGTGAAGATTTATTTAAGAGAGGAGTTTTATAATGGCATACCCAAACACAGATGAAACAGTAAGCTTATTGAAGGAATTGGTCAGCATCCCGAGTCCTTCAGGAAACACAGACGAAGTAATTACATATGTAGAAAATTATTTTAAAGAACTGAAGGTGGAAACGAAAAGGAACCGCAAAGGCGGATTGATTGCGACACTTCCAGGCAAGGACCAGCAAAACCACAGAATGCTGACTGCCCATGTCGATACCTTAGGAGCAATTGTAAAAGAAATCAAGCCTAGCGGAAGGCTTAAGCTTGATTTAATTGGCGGATTTAAATACAACTCAATTGAAGGTGAGTATTGCGAAATTGAAACATCAAGAGGCAAAAAGTTCACTGGTACAATACTCATGCACCAAACCTCCGTCCATGTATATAAGGATGCAGGGAAAGCAGAACGCAACCAGGACAACATGGAAGTGCGTCTTGACGAAAAAGTGCATAGCGCAGATGATGTGAGGGCGCTAGGAATTGAAGTTGGAGATTTTGTTTCATTCGATCCACGTGTTCAAATAACACCTTCAGGATACATTAAATCACGTCACCTTGATGATAAGGCAAGCGTGGCCATCCTGTTACAGTTGATCAAACAAATTAAGGCTGAAAACATCGAATTGCCATACACAACACACTTTTTGATTTCCAATAATGAAGAAATTGGCTATGGCGGGAACTCGAATATCACACCCGAAACGGTTGAGTATCTGGCGGTCGATATGGGCGCAATGGGTGATGGTCAATCTACGGATGAGTATACAGTTTCCATATGCGTTAAGGATGCAAGCGGACCTTATCATTACGAACTTAGAAAAAGACTGACACAGCTTGCGATTGACAATCGAATCGGCTATAAGCTCGATATCTATCCATTCTACGGTTCTGACGCATCAGCAGCCATCCGATCAGGACACGATATCATTCATGGTCTTATCGGACCAGGGATCGATTCTTCCCACGCATTTGAGAGAACCCATAAGGATTCTATCGAAAATACAGCCAAGCTACTTTTCCACTATGTTCAATCTGAAATGATATTATAAATCAACAAAGGTGACCATCTTCTTTTATTGAAAATGGTCACCTTTTTGCTAGCAGTCGCTATGAGCTTGATTGCTTCTGATAGCTTTGACGCATTCATTTGCCTCCAGAAGGTTTTAATTATTATATAAGAAAACGCCCTGAAAATTTTTAGGGCGTAACCAATTCAAAGCTTTATTTTAACTGCTCTTGTTGCTACAAAGCATTTAATATACTCATCAAGTGGCCTTCTGCCGCCAAAATCGTCTTCATACAATCCAGCAATGACCAGTCCTGCATCAATTTGTCCCTGGATCTGATCCTCTAATGTATGACCGAATTCAATCGTTTGATCAGAGTTCATATACTCTTCCTTTTCTTCATCTGTCAGATTATCAAGAGACGACGCAGGAATCTTATTTTTCACCACTAGATTCCCTTTCATGTCCTCCTCATCATCAAAAATAAATAAAAGAGGATTTGTAAAGCCGGATATTAGCGTCCCTTTGTCTTTTAATAATCTTGATGCTTCCTTCCAGACTTGTGAAATGTCTTCGACGAATAAATTGGCCACTGGATGGATGATCAAGTCAAATTGCTCATCACCGAAGGCTGAAAGGTCTGTCATGCTGCATTGTAAGGTACTTAAAGTGAGTCCATCTCTTTTCGCAACAAACTCATCCTGTTCCAACTGTTTTTTTGATATATCAACAACTGTAACATCAGCTCCTGCTGCAGCGAGAACGGGACCCTGCTGCCCTCCACCAGAAGCAAGACAAAGAACTTTCAATCCTGCCATTGATTGTGGAAACCAGCTTCTAGGGACCGGTTTTCCAGTTGTCACGGTAATTTCCCATTCCCCTGCTTTGCTTTTTTCAATGATCTCTTTAGATACTGCCTTGGTATATACTGATTCAATTTCAACCTTCTTGTCCCATGCAAGACTATTTTGTTTAACTGCGTCCATTTCATCCACCCTTAATATCTTAATCTATTATTTTTTATTAGCAGCATACATTAAAATGTGTTCATAAAGTTCGTGCCAATCATGATAATATTCGCGTACCTGATTTTGATTGACAAAGATTCTTTCAGTGGATTCATATCTTGCTTCGAAATCAAGGACCTCTGTTATGTCCATACGGTAAAACACCTGGAATCCGACTTGAGGGTAAGGACTTTTATCATTCCATTGCGAGTTTTCACTATGATCGACAATAATCGAACCTAAAAGCGTGCAATTACCAGAAACACAAGCCTCTTCCATAGTCTCTCTCTTAAAGCAATCCTCAACTGATTCACCTGCTTCAATATGGCCACCAGTCATATCCCATCCGCGATGATTCAAGTTTACCAGCAACACCTTATCCTCAAGAAAGCAGAATCCATGCACACTGCTGATCAACTCCCTTGGTGGAAGTTGATCTTCCTCCTGCCAGGATAATTTAACTCTCGCATTATTCCAGTCAACATATGTAGTAACCATTCCTAAGCCCCCTTGCTGCTATACAACTATCCCTTCTTTCCAATTGTAACCAAAAAATGAAGTTGATGACAAGAAGTAAAAAAGCACTGACAATTATGCCAATGCTTTTCTGAGTATTACTAATCGAGAACGGTTAGCCCTTTTGCCTGATTCTTTCAACTACAGTACCGATTTCATCCGGTTTTGCAAATTCTACTGGAGAAAAGCCTTTCTCGAAGGTAATGGTATCTGCTTCAATCATAATGACATACTTTCCATTGACCTTTGCCAGATGGATGCTGTCACCATAATCAGCCAGCAAGCCTTTTACCGAAATGTGGTCGAGCTTCATTTTTAGTTCCAGTTCAGGAGTATGCTCGATAAGCTGTGCAGCTGCTTCAATGACCTGTTCGGGCTCGAAGCGTTCCTGGAGCTCGCGCTTGTCACTGGCTGCCCAGATTTCCATGGCGTTCTCAAGCTGCTCCCGTTCTTCACTTTCCGGCTCAAAGGTTTCTTCCATATGCCCGCGGACCATCTCTATCACCTGAGTCTTAACGATTTCCGGCATCGATTGGCCATACTCTACAAATTTAAGGAAGTCTTCAAAATAACGTGCATGAGAGGACTGGTTGATTTTCAGTTCATTATCCTGGATCATTCCCTCTTCTGGCATATATGGATACTGAATTGATTTCATGTTTTTAGTCGTTATCGCCATTTCCACCTGCCGGATCAATGTCGATTCATCGGAAATAGATGCAACCTTTGGTTCGAAATCGCATTTCAGGATGAACACGAATGCATCATCAAAATACTTGCGAAGCTTGGCTCTTGCTACAATGAAAGCCCCACCTCTTACTGCGCTTGTATCTACGTAAGCAATGGCGAATTTTTCACTTTCTTGCTGGAAATCTTCCTTTGACTCCGCAAAACGAACACGATGGAAAAGGTTGTAGTTAGGGTTGGATGTTAAATCATGGCCCTCCTCAACGATGAAGTAGCCGAGTTTGGTGGGAACTTCATCTGTTTTTGGGTGGCGATCTACTTTGCGCTTGACGATTTTTGCGAACTCGCCATCAAGAAAATCCTTTAGATGACTAGATTCATATTCTTGCTCATTCAATGTCTGGAAATGCTTATATCTTTTATCAGCCTGCTCGCCTTTTCCTTCTACCTGTACAACATAAAATGATAAATATTGAACTTCAAATTCCATGATAAAACTCCCTGCTGACGAATGTCTTTGTTCTTCCTTGTATAGCAGCAGACCTCTAAACCGGTACTTCTGGTTGAGCAGGCTGCTGGATAATCGCGAAAATACAGCACCTATTTCAAGATGCTGTATTTCTCAAACTAATTCATTAAATGAAATTCTGTTTTGCTTCCTGTTTGGGTGGATATGACCTCGAGCCTTGCGTCGATCCGTTCTTTTAGCTCTGGTACATGGGAGATGATACCGACAAGCCGGCCGCTGCTCTGGATATCGATCAATGCTTCTATGGCCTGGTCCAGGGATTCTGGATCAAGGGTACCGAAGCCTTCATCGATGAACATTGTCTCTAATGAAACTCCACCTGCGTAATTCTGGACAACATCGGCCAATCCCAGGGCAAGGGATAACGCCGCCTTGAAGCTTTCTCCGCCAGACAAGGTCTTCACATGGCGCTCCTGTCCGGTATATGCATCCAATACCAAAAGCTCCAATCCACTCTGAACATTGCCTTTTGAACGATCAGTTTTTCGCAATAATCGGTATCGTCCGCTCGTCATCTTGTTGAGTCTTACATTAGCCTCAGCAAGAATATCATCAAGGAAAGCTGCCAGGACAAAACGCTCGAACGTAATCCTGTATGTGTTCTGGCCTTTTGAAATCTCGAATAGATGGCCGACTAGCTTGTATTTCTCCTCGAGAACCTTCATCTGCTCATTCAAAGAGTTTACTTGCTCCAGGATGGATTGGTTATCGCGTTTCTTCAGATGTAAATCCTGGTATGCTTCATCTGTTTCTTTGATTATTTTATTTAATTGTGCGAATTCTGATTGAAGTGTTTCCATATCAGGCTTCTTGACATCTTTTAGCATATCAGACAGCTCTGCGAAACGGTCCGTAACAGATCTGACTTCTTCCCGATAATTCAAAATGTCTGCATCAAGCTGTTGAATAGCCTGTTCTGGTATTTTCGCCTGGTGATATGCCTGATAGTTTTCAAATCCCTGAGATGTCATATTGTTTTTGAATGTTTCCCGCTCGGCTGTCAATTGCGAATCTATTTCCTTCAGTCTCTTTTCGGCATCTTCACTCCGTGCTTTTTCGGTTCCCAGAAGTTCTTTCGCTTCCTGATAATTTTTGCGAGCTTGCTCCAGTTCCTCATCAAGCTTCTTTTGTAAGAGTCGTGCTGATTTCATTTTCGATTCGAATACTTGCAGTGAGCGCAGTTGTTCAGGTATTTTCTCTGTTATTCTCTCTAAGGTTGTTTTCTTTTCTGTATACTGGATCATCAGGCTTTGATAGCTTTCGTGGATGGATTTCAGCTGGTTATTCAGCCTTTCTCTGTCGTCTTCAAACCTTTTAATTTCAGATTTGATTTTTTCCAGGGCTGTTATCTTTACCGAATACTGTTTCTGCTCATTTTGGAGCCTTGCAATATCACTTTCAGTCAGGAGTACGGCATCAGCTAACTGTTCGACATCTAAGTCAGGGCGGAATTTGATGATTTCAGCCATCATTTCTTCTCCTGTTTCAATCAATGACCTTAATGTCGTATCTGTTTCGATATAAGACTTTTCAGCAGCGCTCTTCTCTTTTTCAACAACAGTGATCTGCTCTCGAGCAGCTTTTAGATCTTCTTCGGTCGGGATAAAACCTTCAGTGGCTTTCGCGGGTTCAGGATGATCCTCCGATCCGCATACAGGGCAAGCGCTACCTTCATGCAGAGAAGCAGCCAAAACAGCAGCCTGTGAATGCAGCCATTTTTGCTCAAGAGCTTCAACTGCGGCTTTGGCATCATTCAGTCTGGAAACAGCCTGGTTAAACTCACCTTTTCGGCTTTCGAAGCTCGACCGAACCTGTTTGACTTTCTGACTGTGGTTGCCAAGCCTTTTCAGCTTGTCCAATTCCAGAAGCAGTTTTTCCAATTTCCGGTCATTCTCCAGATAAGCAATCTGCGCCTTTTCGGCATCTTCCTTTTCTGTAAGCAAGACTTTAAGTCGCTCTTCAGTTGATTTAAGCTGGGCTTCATTGTTCTCCCGGTTCTGTGCCGATGATTCCAATGCTTGTTTTAGCTCTTCAAACTGTGAAGCTATGGTGGCAAATGCGTGGACATCTTCCTTCATATTTTCAAGTCTGTTTACCTGTTCAGCAGCTGCTTTTCGCTCAGAATCCCGGTCAATTTGTTTCTGGTGTTCTTTTTCGGCTGCTGTGAGTCGCACTGTTAACTGTTCAATTCGCTTCGTGATCACACTTACCTGGTTTGTCATACTGTCCAGGTCGGCCTTAAGTCGGTGGCAAAGCTGTTCCTGAGCAGCCAGAAGAGCTGCTTTTTTTGCAAGCACTGTTTGTTTTTCTTTTTCTGCAAAAAGATCCTTTTGGGCTTCAAGCTTTTCCTTTGTCATCTTCAGGGTTTCTAGTGATTGGATTTGTTTTAAGGTTGCTTCAGCTTCGAACAAACGCTGCTGCATTTTATCACGGTCCAGCTGAAGCTTTTCACGATCTTTGTTCAACTTTTCAAGTTTTGTTTCCATTGCGCCAATTTCTTCTTTTAATAAAGGAAGGATCAAGACATCATTTATACTCCCGGCTTCTACATATTCCTTCAATTCCTCATTTTCGACAGCCTTGATGCTGCGAAGGGCTGAATTCCTTTTCTCCACCTGGTCCTCAACCGATTTTTTCAGGAGAGTTGCTTCTTCTCTAAGTTTTTCCTCAACTCTTTTATAGATTTCCGTATGGAAAAGTCTTTGCAGTATGACTTCCTTTTCTTTACTGTCCGACGTTAGAAGCTTACGAAATTCCCCCTGTGGAATCATCAGAATCTGCCGGAATTGATTGCTGTCGATGATCATGATCTCCTTGATCTTTTCATCCACTTCGCGAACATTCGAAGCAAGCAATTGCAGTTCTCCGTTTTCGTCGATCAAATAAAATTCTGCTTTTGCACCGACACTTGTTGTTCCTTCGCCAGACCTCTTTTTCCTTTCCTGCTGCGGAGACCTGGTAATCCTGTATGTCTTTTGGCGCAAAGAAAATTCAAGCGTAACTTCAGTTAATAACTCATCATCAGCAAATTGGCTTCGTAAATCGGGGCCATTACGGTCCTCACCGCTTGCCTTACCGTAAATCGCATAACTGATTCCGTCAAATATGGTTGTCTTTCCAGATCCTGTTTTACCAGAAATGACAAACATCGTCCTGTTCTCAAGCTGTTTGAAATCAATCGTTTCCGTATCGGCATATGGCCCGAAAGCCTGCATCGTCAGTTTCAGAGGTTTCATTTTTGCCCCTCCTCCTTCAATACTTTGCCAATCACATCTGTCATGACACCGCGTTTATCTTCAGTAAATTCGCTTGTCGTCATTTCTTTGTAAAACTGTTCGAAAAGCTCCAGCTCCGACTTTTTTTCTTCCTTGATCGAGTTGAAGTGCTGCTTATGCTTTTGATCAATGGATTCAATTTTACGATCAAGATGAAGGACATTCGGGAAGACCTGGCGCAGTTTGCCCATTGGGTCGATTATGGCACCATCGTCAAGCAAGGTTATTTTTAAATAATCATTAATATTTTCTTTTTCATAAAAGGAAGGATCCAGAAGCTGTTCCAGATGGCCTTCCAATTCACGCATATCTTGCTTCGGTTTAAGGGTCCTGTAACGCATATCAAAACTGCCGTTTTCGTTCATTTCTACGATTGAAATCGATTTGCGCTGTTTAGCCTCTGAAAAAGAATATTTTAATAGAGAGCCTGAGTATTTTATTTTGTCATGTTTGATAGCGTCGGGGCTGTGAAGATGACCCAGGGCAGTAAAAGCAAATGGGTCAAACAGGTCCTGGGTGACACAGCCAGAACCACCGACAGATAATGAACGCTCTGAATCGCATGAGTCACCACCAAGTACGAAAGCATGTCCAACAAAAACATTTGCTTCGTCAGGATTCAGGTTCTCTTCAATTTTGCCAATCACTGCCTTCATCGCGTCCTGATGGGAGTGGATTGAAGAATCGTCAAGCATATGGCGGACGACACCAGGTTCAGCATATGGAATCAGGTAAAAATTGACCCCGCTAATATGTACAGGCCTAAAGTCGTTCGTCATTTTTCCGGTGAGGTAAAAATGATTATGGCGGTACCATGAGCTGCCAAATGATAGACGTTCTGCACTGTCGTGGTTGCCTGCTATAGCTACTACAGGCGTGTTCAGTTCCACGTTGATTTTGAATAGCACTTCATCAAGTAGCTCTACTGCATCAGTTGGCGGTACGGACCTGTCGTATAAATCCCCTGCAATCACAACAGCGTCAGGTTGTTCTTCCGCGACAAGCTCAATAAATTGATTCAATACCTCTCTCTGGTCTTCGGTCATGTACATTCCGTGGACAAGCTTTCCGAGATGCCAGTCACCAGTATGAATAAATTTCATGCAAATCCCCCCTGTTTTAAGTAGTAATCTATTTAAATAATTATAAAAAGCCTATTTGACAATGCTACTATTATATCAAACTCAAAAATTTAGTGGGCACTCAAAAAAAGGAAAGACAACGGGAACGTTCGTTCTAATTCTATCAAAAATCAACTTTATAATCTACCTGAATTTTCCTTTGTTTAGTCAAACGTGTAATTAATAGTGATATAATTAAAATTTGACTTTTCAGTCGTTGTTTTTCACAATAGAAGTACGACTAATCAATGAAGCAGGTATTTAAATGGAAAATAAAACAGAGGCATTATACAATTTCCTTGTCGACAATTCGACCAATTTTACCGAAGATTGGCTGAAACGGCAGCGCGTTATTCATGGATCAGATTACTCTGCCGAAGCACCGCCAGAAGTTATGAACAGGGTGAAGAAACAGAATTCAAATTATGTCCGTCTTGTGGCAAAATCACTTTATCAATCGGAGGAAGAGATGAAGGAAACGATTTCTGCCTGGACGAGCCAGACTGCAGCAGACCGGATTAAATCAAAAACTGACCTGACGGAAGTAGCATGGAATTCTGGTGTCTTCCGGCGCGTTTATTGGGAATACATTCAAAGCTTCGTAAAGCAAACGGACTTGGAGGTTACCCTCGACGACGTTTTTAAGTGGGAAAAGAAGATCAATTACACGCTTGATTATGTCTTTGAGACCTTTATTGTTGTTTTCATGAATATCCTTATGAATCGATTGGCCTCGCAAGCAACTCTAATTAAAGAATTGAGCGCACCAGTCATTACCCTGACAAAGGAAGTCGGCCTATTGCCATTGATTGGTGAAATCGATACAACGAGAGCAAAAGGCTTGATGGAATCAACTCTTACACAAAGTATCGATGCCAGGATCAATACTTTGATAGTGGATCTTTCAGGAGTGGTGATGGTTGATACGATGGTGGCCCATCAAATCTTCAAACTGATGGATGCCCTAAAGCTGCTTGGCGTTCAAACTACCATTACAGGAATCCGTCCAGAGGTTGCACAAACAGCGGTCCAGCTGGGAATTGATTTTTCAAATATTATGACAGAAGGTAATTTGCAGAATGTAATCAAAAAATATATCCAAAGATAAAAACCTGCTAGAAACTGCTAGCAGGTTTTTCCATTATTAAGATGAGCATCCTCCGCCACAGCTTGAACAACTGCTGCTGGAACAGCTGTGGCCGCCGCCATCATTATGTGAATCATGTATGTCGCCTGAGCCGCAAAAAACGGCACTGCAGCCAGATGTTCCATGCGCCTGGTGTGAATAAGCGTATGCTTGGGCATAATCCCAGTATTCATCAAAGTAATAGTAGGAATAAAACACCATTACCAGGCTCAATCCTGATAGGTCACCAAAAAGTCCTGGCCTTTCAAAAGACCCTTTTCTATCAACAGTGTACATTTCTTGCGCTTTTCTTAGTTGTGACCTCAGCTGTTTGATTAAATAATTCACCAGCTCCTGATTATCCTCAGTAACTTTGAAAAATTGGTGTTTCAGCTCATCGTCACTAAATGAACCGATTTTTTGAAGTAGCTGCTGATCAAGTGGGTAATGGAAAAAATCTCCCCATGTCTGCCATGTGTATTCTGTTATTTCAAATAGCTGAGCGAACACCCAATCAAAGAACGCCCTTTGCTGTGGTGCTGGTTCCGGTTCCAGGTTCGGAGTATGATGAAGCATTTTGCCAAGATATTTATCAGAAAAAGCTTCATATTGCTTCGTGAACATCAGCATCTCATGCCAAATCTCATCGACTTTGCTGCTGAACATTGGGGTGCTTTTCATAAACGAATTAAGGAAAAAATATCGTTTTAATTCAAATAGACGCCATTCAAATTCATCATCGGAAATCTCGGGATGTTCGCTTAAAAAACGAAGTTTCACTTGATTTATAAACTCATAAGAAAGAGATTTCTCTAATTTATTCAAGATAGCAGAAGCCGGCACATCATCCAGTAAGCCAAGGTGGTCCGGGATGTTCTCCTTCAATAAAACTTTCTTTTTGCTTCCATTGCCGGAAAAATACGCAATGGCAAAGAGTATCCCTGCTCCAGCCGCGATTGTTAAGAAGACACCCATTTTTATACACCTCACCTTTTGGAATAGTTGTTAACGATATTACGTTTTCCATACAGGAAAGGTTTCAAAATAATTGGGATTTTTGGTACATAAAAAGCCCAGCCAGATGGCTGAGCTATAAGATTAAATTATTAAGAATTATAGTTTGGTAACGTTAGCAGCTTGTGGTCCACGAGCGCCTTCCACAACCTCGAAAGTTACTTCCTGGCCCTCTTCTAATGTTTTGAAACCTTCTGTTTGGATAGCAGAGTAATGTACGAAAACGTCATTGCCGTCTTCAGCTTCAATGAATCCAAAACCCTTTTCTGCATTGAACCATTTTACTTTACCGTTTTTCATGTGAAAAATCCTCCTAGATCGGCCGAACAAGCCATGATTAAAATTTAGCAAATCACAACGACTAGTTCCTCATACATGACCTATTCAAACGTCTACAAACATTAGAATAAGCAAATTGCATAGTGCCTAATACGTGTGCAATCAGCTAATTTCAATATAGCAACGATGGATTTTATTGTCAACAAAAGACAAAGCTGACAATCTGTTAAAAGTTGTTTTTTCTAGCAGGAGCATCTACTGAGAAATGTTGAAAAAAACAATACCACACAATAGCTTGGAAAGATTTTGTTACTTCTCTTCTATTAAATTGCTGAAACGGATATGGAAGGTTGTCCCTATGCCAACCTGGCTTTTAACCTCTACCTTACCTCTCATTGCACGGATAATGCTGAAAGTTACCATCATGCCTAGGCCAGTTCCTTGTTGCCCTTTTGTCGTGTAATATGGTTCTCCCAGGCGGGTAATCTGTTCTTCGGTCATCCCGACACCTGTATCTCTCACGAGGATATGGATAACAGTTCCGGTGAGGAAGGTTTGTACGATTAGTTCCCCGCCGTTTGGCATAGCCTCCAAACCGTTCTTGATCAGGTTGATGAATGCTTGCTTGAATTTGGACCGGTCCCCTGATATGACTAATTCCGGACTATACTTTTTGATTATTTTCACACCATTAAGGTTAGCTAATGGATTTAGTACATTAAGAACCTGATTCAATTCCTTATCAACTTCAATTTGCTCTTCCTTTTCAAAGGCAGGTCTTGCAAAAGTAAGATAATCATTAATGACCTCTTCAGCACGATTCAATTCCTGTACCGCTATATCGATGAACTCCTTTTTCTTTTCATCAGGATAATCTTTCTCTCCAAGAAGTTGCAGGAATCCTTTCACAGTTGTAAGTGGATTACGAATCTCATGAGAAATTGCCGCACTTAAATGGCTGACGGCTTCAATTTTATCGGCCTTCGCTAGTCTTTGTCGCATAATAAACGTTTGACGAATTGTCTCAATTGAATAGCTGACCAGACCTGAAGTTAGTGCGGGAATCAAAATGAAGCTGATCCATGCTTCTGGATGTTTGATTGGTTCGCTAACTACCGTGACCATTTGCATTAGCAAAAAAGAGGTGAATACGGTCAATAAAACAGAGATACCGACCCTGCTGTTTAGAGTAAGCCTGTTGAACCAGGGATGAATCCATTTTAGAAGGATGGCAAGGGCTGCAAAGACCCCCACCGAGACCCAGAACCCATCGTTTATGCCTAAAAAACCTCTCATAAGGATAGTGACGCCTGCAAGCAGAAAACTATATCCAGTATAGAGACTTCCAAGAATCATCGGCACCTGTCGAAGGTCAAAGCGAATTCCATCCTGGACTTGTACTGAAAAAATATAACATGTAAAAATCGATATAATGAAATAGAATAATTGATATCTTTCTCGGCTCTCATCCTTCACTTGCCTCTCGATAATTAACTGTGTGAAAAACAAAAGGACAAGAAGAAGTGAGAGATTCATTAATAAATGCTTTGTAATTTCCACTGCAACACCACCATTAGTACTCACTAAGATAGTATTATAATCCAGTCCACAGCGCAAATTTTATCCAATTTCACCTTTCTATTCCATGCCGTTTGTTTTATATTGAAAAATAAAGGGGTGTTTTATATGTTGACGTGGCTTATTATTTTTTTACTTTTGTTGATACTCATTGATGTTGTAAGACTGCATAAGAAAATTGACAGGTTGTATACTCATCTAAACCCTGTGTCACCGCCGCCAACGGATAAGGAAATAGAAGAGATGCTAACTTCGAAGAATTCTAGCTATGAAAAGTAAATGGCTTCCGTATGGAATCGTCCTTGTAGTGATATTACTAATCTTCACCATAGATGGATTCCGAACCTTAATGCCAGAACAAGAAAAAGAACAATCCTTCAGCATTCCAGAAGCAGTAATCACCGTCGGAGACCAGCAAGTAATGTATAAATCAGGTACATTTGCATGGGTAGAAAAAGGCATCGGACCTGTCGTCGACCAGGATGAGCCACCAATTCTGTTCCATGATTTGCTGCCTGTCAGCGTGAAGCCGTTCAGCAAAATGAAAATCACTTTTCCCGAAAAAGCAGGAATTGACAATATTTCCGTTTACCACTCACAGGGACAAGGGGATTTGGAGATCGGGAACCTTCCATTTGAAACATTTTTTGATAATACCTATACTTTTAACAATGTGGCTGGTCAAAGCACCGTCATCATCCAGGCTTCCAGCGGAGATCAAGTCTTTCATTATACTTTTCCATTAATCATTGAAGAATTGGTTGCTTATCAAGCACAACTTGCAGAAGAACCAGGCTACTTGGCTGTACTTGAACTGTATAAACCAGAAGCACTGCAGGAAAATTGGGCTCTTGATGAGGTAAATAACAAATATGTACATAAGGCACATTCTTTGAAGGTTAACAACCTTGAGGAAGCACGCCGGCAATTTCCTGATTTAAAAATCGATTCGCTGCCGTATTACGCTATTTTCAATCATGAAAGATTGCTTTACGAGGCATATAATCGGGATGATTTCTTCAAAATGTTGAAGATCGCGGCACCATAAAAAAAGCTGGATTGTAGCTAAAATAGAAAAAAAGCCACCCATAAGGATGACGGACAGTTTTCTCGAATTTTCTTCGAATAGTGTCCGCCATAACCTCGATGACGGACACTTATTCCGATACTCCCCTCAAATGTGTCGCTCATTTTCGCTTGCGCTTCTTATTTTTGAAAAGATGGAGCACTTCCACTAGCAATAGCAGCAAGGTAATGTAGCACAGGAAAGCATAAATTATGCCAAGTAACAGGTTGAGCGGCCATTTTTTGCTCCACAACCTGTGAGCGAGCAGCGTCCGCTTGCCCAACGCATTCTTTATGGGTACGGTGAGGTAAAATAATAAGGCATAAAATAGGCCGCTTAAGTAGCTACAGTCAAGCTCTTCTTCAGCTGTTTCAGCCTGTTCGGTTTCTTGTTTCGATTCACGTTGTTTGTCTGTTCCTTCGGTATCTTCTTCTTTGCTATCAGGTCGATTTTCCTGTTGGCTTTCTTCATTTTCATTTTTTGGCTGTTGCTCTTGTGATCGTTTATTTCTCTCTTCTGGAGATTCCGAAGGTGCATATATGCCTTTTCCATTTTCTTTTGCAAAATCCATCGCAGACAAGATTCGATTTTCATACTTATAGCTGCCGTAATCGTAAAAGTCTTCGACCAGTCCTGCCTTCGTGATTTCCTCCTGATGCAGCTTGTCTCCTACCCAAACCCAGGCAAGAAGGCGATCGTATTTATCGAATAAGCTGCCACCGTCAGTTTCAAGTGTAATATCTCCTTGCTTTAAAAACGAACATGTATATTGAGCCGCTTCAGGTCCAAAAGCTTCCTTCATCCTTGTGCTTTCAGGGGTATCAATATAGAGAAAACGAGTTTTATATTCTTTGCCGTTGATCGTAAAAACAGCGGTATCGCCGTCTGTGCATTCAGATAATTCAGCTTCAAACGATTTGCCAAGCTGCAACATGCCAGTGGAAAGTTCAGCTTTAGTTGTACTTACCCCAGCTTGAGCAGAATCCTTTGATTCACTTCCTGCGCCGGTGAAAGTATACACTTCCAAATCTATCTTTTCCTCACTTAGTCCGGCAGCACAATCAGAATTACTGTTATAGCGGTTAATCAGCTTGATCAGTTCCTCCATATTGTGTGCACTTTTCGCTAGCCTCGTCGGGTCGTGAAGCAGATACATACAATCAGAACTACGAAAATGGCCTCCCAGTTCATCCCGTGAGCCATTATGCGCGAAAACCAGATTTGGTAAAATAAAAAATGCCATCAGGATGGCAAATATCACAGTAAAGTTTTTTATGTAATTCACAGCTGCTCCCCCTTTTACCCCTCCTGCTATACTAAGAAAAGCGCAAGCGCCTTGTTCAGCCTCGACAAGCGCTGGAGGGCCGACCAGTGAAGTTGTTCTTTGACTTCATTGGGCGGACCGAAATCGAAAAGTATAGCCGACTGACCAGAAACGCAGAAACTGGAGACTCCGACAAAGAAGCGCTTTTTGCTTCTGCCGGCGGAGTTGAAGTTTCGGAGTTTCTAGGAGGCGACACTAGACAAGCGACTCGAGGGGCTATTTGCTAAATCGGACAATTCTCGAAGTGGATATTTATACTTTCTTATCTGGCAAAAAAACAGCCTCCCCTGGAAGCTGCTTGATGTCAATTCAATTTAACTTTGTCTCAATTTGTTCGCGGGTGATTTCTATTTTTCCAGGCAATACGAATAAATATTGAATTAAATCCTCCAATAAATCCATTATTAGTTCTGTCATTTCATCATCCATCTCAGATTCCAGCTCAAGCATTTTGTGGAGTCCCCCTTCAGATGCCATCAACGGACTTAATGAGGTGACTGGTTTTACTAAATTGATATGATCTGGAAGTATTTCGAATTGTTGGTCAAGAGTCATGCCCTTGGCTTTATCCCCCAAAAAGTTTTTCAACACATTTTCAATGACACGCTTGGCCAGTACAGCAGTCGCAGCATTCTCTTTTGAAAGATGGACACTGACCGCAGATTTATAAGCCCTAACCAATTCTTCAGGTATTCTGGGGATATGTTCAATCTGGCTCGATGGATCTGTCGAGCTCTGGGGATCGTATATGTATACATCAGGCTGTTTGTCTTTTTCCTTTGTAATGATTATAAACGGAACACTTTGTTTGCATGAGGGGCAAGCACTTTCCGTCATCAATCCATGTTTGCTGCTCTGATAGGTGGATTTTAGGACAAACTCCACTTTGTCTTTGCAATCTGGACAAATATTTCTAATACTCTTAGGAACCTTTAAATGTCCGAACTGACTATACGCTGTAATCGAGCCGGGAAAGATTCGCCTCATTCTAGTGCCCCTTTCTATACAACAAATTCCAATTAGCTTTAGTTTCCATTCTGCTTTAAAATTTATCCATATTTTTATATAACCCTAATAAATAAAATGAAAACACCACTATTAACTATGGTGTAAATTATAATCGATTTGTTTTCCCAAAAGACCTGATATAAGTTCCAGTGTGGCCAACGAAGAAATATCATGCTCAAGGAGCGGCAAGAAAATTTGTCTCTGATTCTTGAATTTATCTTTAATTTCATCAAGATACACTCGCTCGTTCGTTCTTCTTTGCTCCATGAATCTTCCGTCTGCTTCATCAGGGATGACCTTATTAACTACGATTGAGTTAACATGTATTCCATGGTGATGCAATGTATCAATTGCCTTTGCGGTTTCGAGGATTGGAAGCCTTTCAGCATTAAGAACGAACACATACTGTGTTTGGGTTTCATCAAGCAGGATTTCCCTTACACACTTGAAGCGGTTTTTCCGTTCATTAAGCTTGTCATACAAAGGGTCCTCACTAATTTCACCATCGTTCATCCACTGTGCGTAATTCTCGTTCACTTTTCTCCGCCGTTCCAACAGCCCGTCCATCCAGACGCCCATCAATTCCGGAAGTGTCAGCAGCCGGATCGTATGTCCGGTCGGTGCTGTGTCAAAAACAATGGCATCATAATTAGTGATTTCCTCGAGAATCAATGAGGTGATTTTGTCAAACAGTGCGGCTTCTTCTGCCCCAGGCGAGGATGCTGCCATGTCGATCTGCCTGTTTACCTCCTCCAGCATCGTCGCTTTGACCAGGCCTTTCAGGTTTCCTTTTACTCCCTTGATGTAATTCCTTGATTCCTGTTCCGAATCAATTTCCAGTACGTCCAGATTCTCAGTTGCTCTTTCGATTTTTCCCCCGCTGAAGTTACGATGAAATAAATCGCCTGTATTATGGGCGGGATCTGTTGAAACTAGCAGTATCTTCTTTCCTTTTTTCGCGAGTAAAAGCGCCATTGCCGCGGATGTTGTGCTTTTGCCAACACCGCCTTTACCGCCGATGAAATAGATCTTCTTTTCAAACATATCCATAGCACTTCCTCCTAACAGCAGCGTATTCCTTCAAGCGGTGATTTTTCCATCCCGGCCCTCAGATGCCAATCATGAAAACGCTCGATGATGACAGGGTATAGTTCAAGTGTGTAGTAAAATGCCGGGTTGGGCAGACCGAGCATTTCTGAAAAGCAAAGCAGCATAAACAGGTCCTCTTCATCTCTTAATTCACGAGCAATTTCGGTTCTGTGCGGCTGCCTGAGAATCTCATCATAGACAGCTATTGCACGTTTTAATTGTTCGTAGAAACCCATCGCGAATTCCTCTCTTTCTTAAAATGACAATAGAGACCGGTCGCCCGGCCTCCACTTCATTACATTTCCTTGCTTAATGGCGGTGGATTATTCCTGCTGAATGCTGAAATGGCCTCGATGATGATCCAGAATACAAATATCAGAATCAGTCCCCCGATACCAAAGAGCAGCATATTCAGCTCCCCGCTTCCATATCCAGACCACTGGAAAACGACCTGCTGAATCATTGCCCAAAGTGTCATGAAGAAGACGAACACCATCGGGATGAAGGTCACAAGATAATTCCTGCCCTGGCGCTTCAGCCAGATGGAGATAAGCAGAAGGCTGACTCCTGCCAAAAGCTGGTTGCTTGTTCCGAAGAGCGGCCACAATAGGTATCCGCCAGAACCGAATCCGTTAGGTCCTTTTGGCAATAATACAAGCGCTGCACTGGAAACAACGGCAACAGTCGTAGCCACATGAGTCTTTGTCAGTGCCTGGACATTGTATTCGCTTCCGATTTCAGCGATGATGTAACGCATCAATCTTACTGACGTGTCCAAAGTTGTTGCGGCAAAGCTGACAACGATGATGGAAACAATCGTCCTTGCGATGTCTGCTGGAATCCAGATGCCGGTCGCAAGCTGTGCTGCACCATTGATGAAGTTGCCAAGTCCACCTGCGCTTGCAGCCGCAAAGCTTGAATACGCAGCAGTAAAATCTGCTTTTGTCGCAAACACGGTGACAACCGCGATAATGGCAATCAAGGCAAGTACCCCTTCTCCAACGGCTCCTAAGTAACCAACAAAACGAGCATCGGTTTCTTTTTCAAGCTGCTTAGAGGATGTCCCTGAAGAAACGAGTCCATGGAATCCAGAAATGGCACCACAGGCGATCGTAATGAACAATAATGGGAACCAGGATACATCAGTAGCCGCACCATTCATTGCTGGAGCTGTAACCTTTGGCTGCAGGAAAATGAGTCCTGCATATAAAATGAATAAACCTACAACCAATTGGTGCGAATTGATATAGTCACGAGGCTGCAGGAGCTTCCATACCGGCAGTGTTGATGCAATGTAAACATAAACCATCAGAACAACAATCCAGACTAAGAAAGCCATGGATACACCACTTAGACCAAACATGACAGTACTATCTGCCCCGCCAAAATATCTGACCAGGTCAATCTGCAAAGCAGGCACACGGCTGGCAAGGATCGCCGCACCATACATTACTGCCAAAGCAATCAATGAAGGTACAAGCATTCCTTTCTTCTTTTTATAAACAGCGTAACCAATCCAAATCGCAAGTGGTATTTGAAGGAATACCGATAGAACACTCGCAGGGAATTTTACAAACAAGTTTGCAATAACCCATGCAAAAACGGCGTTGACCATTAAAACAAGTATTAAAATAATGAATAAGAACATAATTTTTGCACGCTTGCCAATCAGCTTGTTTGTGATCGTTCCTACTGACTGTCCCTTGTTCCTCACGGAAAGGACTAGAGTCCCAAAGTCGTGCACACCTGCTGCGAATACAGTGCCCAATATTACCCACAGGAATGCAGGAAGCCATCCCCAATAGACAGCGATCGCCGGCCCAACAATTGGTGCCGCCCCTGCAACAGACGTAAAATGGTGACCCCAAAGGATCATTTTCTTCGTTGGAACAAAGTCTACTCCATCCGAATACTGGTGCGCCGGTGTGACATAGTTCGGGTCAAGACGGTAAATCTTTTCTGCTACCCATTTAGAATAGAAGCGGTATCCGATCGCAAACACAATCATTCCGATCACGGCTAACCATAAAGAATTCATTTTTTTTAACCTCCTTTTTTATGAGTTGGTACTACAACTTAATAATAAAAATATATTGACAAATTAGTCAATAAATTCTGATTACTTTTATTAAAATATGCCCCAGATATTTTCCCAACATGATAATTCGACAATTTTAGACTTAGTTGTTGCAATGTTCAGACTATTAAAGTATAAATATGATAATCTACTAATTTTTATTAGATAGAATCTAATTTTAGGAGGAGTTTATTTGAAGAAGAAAGTAGTTTCTCTTAGTTTAACAGCAAGTCTGGCATTAAGCGGATTGGTTGCTGCGACTGGCTTTGCCGCACCATCAGCAGACTCATCTTCAAAAAAGTTTACAAAGAGCTACGGGGCTCCTGAATTTGTAGCGGGAAAACTAACGAATCCATCTGGAAAAGCAGCAAAGGATGTCGTCCTTGGATATCTGAAAGCGTCGAAAAGTAAATACAACCTCGGCGCCTATGATAGTTTCGTTGTTAAATCGCAGGAAGCTGATAAGCTTGGTGGAGATGTTGTCCGGCTGCAGCAGGTATATAATGGAGTTCCTGTATGGGGAGCTACCCAGGCAGCCAGAGTTGACGAGAATGGTGTTCTAAAGGTTTTTAGCGGAACTGTCAGCAAAGGAATTGAAGACAAGCTAGTAAAAGCCGACAGCAAAAAATCTCAGAGAGACGCAATTGCCGCTGCTGAAGCAGATTTAGGCTACAAGCCTGATTATGAAGTGACTCCATCAGCCGAATTAGTCGTTTACCCTGCTGAGGATCAAGCGGTATACGCTTACCACGTAACATTGAACTTTCTGAGCCCTGAACCAGGCAATTTCCAGTACTTTGTCAACGCTGTTACAGGTGAAATCATCAATAAGTATAATGCCATTGACACTGCTGGTAAAACCAACCCTTCTCTAACTGGAACGAATACAGTTGGATCTGGTGTAGGAGTTTTGGGAGACTCGAAGACATTGAACACTCTTCTTTCAAATGGCTCTTACTATTTACAGGACAATACTCGTGGAAATGGTGTTTTCACCTATGATGCAAAAAATAGACAGCGGACACCCGGTTCCCTGTGGGTTGATGCTGATAATAACCTGAACGCAGCGTATGACGGTGCTGCTGTTGATGCTCACTACTATGCAGGATTAACTTATGATTATTATAAAAATACTTTTGGCCGTAATTCCTATGACAACAAGGGGGCAGCGTTGAACTCCACAGTCCACTACGGAAGAAGCTATAATAATGCATTCTGGAATGGCCAGCAAATGGTGTATGGTGATGGAGATGGTACTACATTCATCCCGCTTTCCGGCGCACTTGATGTGGTGGCACATGAACTGACACACGCTGTTACTGATTTCAGTTCAGATCTTGTTTATCAGTATGAATCTGGAGCACTGAACGAAGCGATTTCCGATATATTCGGCACGCTTGCTGAATTCCATGATAATAACAACCCTGATTTTGAAATTGGTGAAGACATCTACACCCCAAACAAAGCAGGTGACGCCCTTCGTTCAATGAGCGATCCTACGAAATACGGCGATCCGGATCATTATTCTGTGCGTTACACAGGAACTTCCGACAATGGCGGAGTTCATATCAACAGCGGAATCATCAATAAAGCCGCCTACCTTCTAAGTGAAGGTGGAACACATTATGGAGTTTCAGTCCCAGGTGTTGGAACGGATAAAATGGGCGCGATTTTCTACCGTGCAAATATAGTGTACTTCACTTCTTCAACAAACTTCAGCCAGGCACGTGCAGGCCTGGTACAAGCTGCAACTGACCTGTATGGGGCAGGTTCAGCAGAAGTGAATGCTGTCAATAAAGCTTTTGATGCTATAGGAGTAAATTAATAGAATTTTATTTTAGGAGGTTGGCTCAATCAGAAATTGAGCCAGTTTTTTATTATTCAGATCTATCACTTTCTCAGAGTAATTGAAAGTTGGTCATCAGCTTTTGAGTCATGATTTTTTCTGGCGCATACATTTCCTATTGTTAACCCCTTTTCTGGGATTCCTGAAATTTCGGGGGAAAATTACGTTCATTGACTTCTTAAACCGCTTTGCTGCCAGAATTGTACTGGAACGGTTCTTGACACTTTGGTCATTTCCCTCCGTAAAGCTGCCTGAATAACGCGCTATTCTTGACAACTTTCGCCTTGTCACCTGAGAAGCTGTCAAAATAAAGTCAGAATCGTGACAGCTTTGCCCTAGTATCCTGAGAAGCTGTCAAAATAAAGGCGGATTCTTGACAGCTTTGCCCTAGTATCCTGAGAAGCTGTCAAAATAAAGTCAGAATCGTGACAGCTTTGGCCCTATATCTTGAGAAGCTGTCAAAATAAAGTCAGAATCGTGACAGCTTTGGCCCTGTATCTTGAGAAGCTGTCAAAATAAAGGCGGAATCGTGACAGCTTTGCCCTAGTATCCTGAGAAGTTGTCAAAATAAAGTCAGAATCGTGACAGCTTTGGCCCTGTATCTTGAGAAGCTGTCAAAATAAAGGCGGAATCGTGACAGCTTTGCCCTAGTATCCTGAGAAGTTGTCAAAATAAAGTCGGTATCTTGACAGCTTTGGCCTCGATCCCTGAGGAGCTGTCAAAATAAAGGCGGAATCGTGACAGTTTTGCCCCTGTATCCTGAGAAGTTGTCAAAATAAAGGCGGAATCTTGACAGCTTTGCCCTAGTATCCTGAGAAGCTGTCAAAATAAAGGTGGAATCGTGACAGCTTTGCCCTTGTAACCTAAGAAACTGTCAAAATATAGGCGTAATCTTGACAGCTTTGCCCTTGTATCCTGAGAAGTTGTCAAAATAAAGTCGGAATCGTGACAGCTTTGGCCCTGTATCTTGAGAAGCTGTCAAAATAAAGTCGGAATCTTGACAGCATAGCCCGCAAATCCTGAAAAGCTGTCATAATAGGATGCCTTGCTTATAACCAATGGGAGCTTTCACCTATTTACTTCAACGCTTTAATTTAATGATTGACATTCATTAATAATAGCTGTAATATTTAGAGAAATTTAATAATTCAATAATATGAAATCTTATCCAGAGAAGCTGAGGGTTCTGGCCCTGTGAAGCTTCAGCAACCTTCAACTTTCCTTGTTGAAAAGGTGCTAATTCCAGCAAGTTTTTTTAAAACTTGGCAGATAAGAAGAATGGCTATCATCTGTAAAAGTCTTCTTCTTAAGAAGGCTTTTTTGTTTTATTAGGGACTAACCGCACCGTATTTCTGGAGCTTTGCGGTAATTGTCTTTATAAAAGTCGATGATCTCGTCTTTATTCATAAAACAAAAATTGCCGTCTAACTACTTTCATGAGGAGTGAGTGATATGGCTGAAATCGATACAAAGCTAGCACAGATTGGCAACAGGAGTGAATCTTCGACAGGTGCGGTCAATCCACCAATCTATTTAACGACTGCCTACCGCCACGAAGGAATTGGGCAATCCAGTGGTTATGATTATGTCCGTACGGGAAACCCTACTCGCGAAATACTTGAAAAGGCAATTGCAGATCTTGAGGAGGGTGAACGTGGCTTTGCCTGCAGCTCCGGAATGGCGGCGATTTGGACCGTTCTTTCATTATTCGAGCACGGAGATGAATGGATTGTCTCTAAGGATTTATATGGAGGGACTTATCGTCTTCTTGAACAGGGTTTCAAAAAGTGGGGATTAAAAAGTACATATGCTGACATGGCTGATCTAAATGAAATCAAATCGGCCATCACGCAAAAGACGAAGGCTCTTTTTGTGGAAACCCCGACGAATCCGCTTATGGAGCAAGCTGATATTGAAGCAATCGCAAAAGTCGCAAAAAAAAACGGTATTCTGCTGATTGTTGATAACACCTTCTACACTCCCCTGCTGCAAAAACCATTGACTTTAGGTGCTGACATTGTGATTCACAGTGCAACAAAATATCTTGGAGGTCACAATGATGTCCTTGCGGGACTAATCGTTGCCAGGGGGAAACAGTTATGTGATTCTCTATTCCTTCATCATAATGGCGGCGGTGCAGTGTTAAGTCCATTCGATTCCTGGCTCCTCATCCGCGGGATGAAGACTCTGGCATTAAGGATGGAACGCCACGAGCAAAATGCCAGGGTGCTTGTGGATTATCTACAGCTCCATCATGCAGTGAAGGATGTCCTTTATCCCGGCAGAGGCGGGATGATCTCTTTCAGAGTCCACTCCCCTGCCATGGTCAATCCATTTTTAAAGAGTCTTTCCATTATTACTTTTGCCGAAAGCCTTGGTGGTGTTGAGAGTTTCATTACTTACCCTGCCACACAGACACATGCTGATATACCAGTTGAAATACGCGAACAAACAGGTGTGTGTGACCGACTTCTGCGATTCTCTGTGGGAATCGAAAATGTTGCTGACCTTATAAATGATTTAGACGATGCATTCCAAAAGGCACTCCAGGAGGCAGAAGCAATATGAGTCAGCAATATACATTCGAAACCCAGCTTCTCCATAACAAGCATAAATTCGATCCTGCAACCGGTGGTGTCAGCGTACCGATTCAGCACGCGTCAACATTCCACCAGCCTTCCGCAGACAAGTTCGGAAAATATGATTATAGCCGGAGCCTTAACCCTACAAGAGAGGCACTTGAGGAAATAATCGCCGAAATGGAGGGCGGTGTCCGTGGTTTTGCTTTTTCTTCTGGGATGGCTGCCATCTCAACTGCATTTTTACTTCTTTCACAGGGAGATCACGTGGTCGTAACCGAGGATGTTTATGGCGGCACTTACCGGATGGTTACACAGGTATTGAACCGTTTTGGAATTGAGCACACTTTTGTTGAAATGACCGACCTTGACGCGGTGAAGCAAGCGATTAGGCCAAACACTGCCTTGCTATATGCAGAAACACCTTCCAATCCGCTATTAAAAGTAACTGATATACAGGCGATCAGTGAACTGGCAAAGAAACATGGTGCTCTTACTTATGTCGATAATACCTTTATGACTCCCTACTTGCAGCGCCCGCTTGAATTGGGAGCGGATATTGTCCTTCACAGTGCAACAAAGTTTTTGTCAGGTCATAGTGATACAGTCGCGGGTCTTGCCGTTGTGAAGGATGAAGAACTGGCAAAAAAGCTATACTCCCTGCAGAACTCTTTTGGAGCTGTCCTGGGAGTTCAGGATGCATGGCTTGTGATGAGAGGCATCAAGACCCTTTCTGTCAGAATGAACCAATCTCAAGAAAGCGCCAAGAAAATAGCAGGATTTTTAAAAGATCAGCCTTTAATTAAGGATGTCTTTTATCCTGGCCTTGTAAATCATCCGCAGTCAGACCTGCAGATTCAGCAGGCATATGGACCAGGAGCGGTACTATCCTTTGAACTTGAAAATGCCGATGTTTTAGCTAGATTTATAAAAAAAGTAAAATTGCCTGTATTTGCAGTCAGCCTTGGAGCCGTAGAATCCATCCTCTCCTACCCGGCAAAAATGTCACATGCAGCCATGCCACAGGATGAACGGGAAAGGCGCGGTATCTCTGATGGTCTCCTTCGATTATCAGTCGGGCTTGAAAGCGCCGATGATTTGATCGCGGACTTTGAGCAAGCTTTGGATTTCATAGGAATACAAGAAACACAAAAGGAGGAAGTCTAATGAGTTTCCTGAAACGACTGGAAAAAGAAATTTTAATCGCCGATGGAGCGATTGGTACTCTCCTCCACTCTTATGGAGCTGGTACCTGTTTTGAAGAGTTGAACATTTCACATCCTGAGGACATCATCCGGATCCATAAAGCCTATATAAACGCGGGTGCTGACCTTATCCAGACGAACACATATGCAGCCAATTATATAAAACTTGAAAGATATGGACTCGAGGATCAGGTGAAAGAGATTAATAGTGCAGCTGTAAGACTCGCCCGACAAGCTGCAGACACCGATGCCTATGTCCTAGGGACGATTGGCGGTAACCGTGGAATCAGGCCTTCTGCCATACCGATTGAAGAAATCAAAAGAAGCTTCAGGGAGCAGCTCTACTGTCTTCTCCTTGAGGGTGTGGACGGACTTTTGCTAGAGACATTTTATGATATGGAAGAAATCGAGACGGTGCTCGAGATTGCCAGAAAGGAGACCGACCTGCCAATCATAGCCCAGGTATCCCTTCAGGAAATAGGTATCATGCAGGATCAGACCCCGCTTCAGGAGGTTTTTAATAGACTCGAAGACCTCGGCGCAGATATTGTGGGTCTGAATTGCAGACTTGGTCCCCATCATATGATTTCAAGTCTTGAGCAGTTAGAGCTCCCTTCAAAGGCATTTCTGTCAGTCTATCCCAATGCCGGCTTGCCTGCGTACACAGATGGGAAATTCCACTACGAAGGCAATCCTGAATATTTCGGCAAATCAGCCCACAACTTCCGTGACCAGGGAGTCAGGCTGATTGGAGGCTGTTGCGGAACGACTCCTGAACATATTAAAGCATTTGCCGATGAGCTAAAGGGATTGCCACCAGTGTTAGACAGGAAAATCCCTACGAAGAAGCCCAAAATTGTTGTCACTCCCACTGAAGTAAAAAGGCCATTAGCTCCACTTCAACAAGTGGTGAAAGAACGACCGTCAGTGATCGTGGAGCTTGACTCACCGCGAAAGCTTGATACAACTCGTTTTTTTGAAGGAGCAAAAGCACTAAAGGATACAGGTATTGACGCCCTTACCCTCGCAGATAATTCACTTGCTTCTCCAAGAATATCAAATGGTGCAATCGGACATCTCGTAAAGGAAAAGATCGGTTTGCGCCCCCTTGTGCATCTTACTTGCCGTGACCGGAACATCATTGGACTACAGTCTCATTTGATGGGTTTGCATACACTTGGTCTGCATGATGTGTTAGCCGTGACAGGCGACCCCGCTCGCGTAGGTGATTTTCCTGGTGCGTCGTCAGTTTTTGATGTTTCGTCCTTCGAGTTAATCGAGATGATCAAGCAGTTTAATCAAGGTCTCTCCTATTCTGGAAAAGATTTAGGTCAAAAAGGTGCTTTCTCGATTGGCGCTGCCTTCAACCCAAATGTTCGTTCCATCGAAAAGGCTGTCATGAGGATGGAAAAGAAAATCAAGGCTGGTGCAGATTATTTCATTACACAGCCGGTTTACTCTGAAAAAATGCTTCTGGAGGTCCATGAAGCAACAAAGCATATAGAAGCACCTGTTTATATCGGACTGATGCCGCTTACGAGCAGCAGGAATGCTGAATTCCTTCATAATGAGGTGCCCGGTATTAAGATTTCACAGGAAATACTCGACATTATGGCGAAATTCAATAATGAACCGCTGCAATCCAAAAAGGAAGGCATCGCGATTACAAAAGGTTTGATTGAGGCTGCAGCAGAACTGTTTAACGGAATCTATATCATTACACCTTTTATGAATTATGAAATGAGTGTCGAGTTATCGAGCTACGCTAATGAATACAGCAGCCGTCTTATGAGGAGGAAACAAAATGTCAACCTTGTTAACTGAGCAGATGAGAAAAAAGATCCTGATCATGGACGGAGCGATGGGGACGATGCTCCAGCAGGCAGACCTGACCCCGCAGGATTTTGGCGGTGAAGAATTTGAAGGCTGTAACGAAATCCTGAACCTGACCGTACCTCATGTGATTGAAAATATCCACCGTGAATACTTTAAGGCTGGCGCAGATATCGTTGAGACAAATACCTTTGGTGCAACTAGCCTGGTGCTGGATGAATACGGCTTGGGCCATAGAGCGTACGAAATCAACAAGGAAGCAGCCCTTATTGCCAGAAAAGCGGCAGACGAGGCATCCTCTCCCTCACAGCCCCGTTTTGTAGCTGGTTCCATGGGACCGACAACCAAAACACTAAGCGTGACCGGAGGATCAACCTTTGATGAAATGTCTGCTTCCTACGAAGAACAGGCTCTTGGCCTGATCGATGGCAGCGTTGATTTGCTGCTGCTCGAAACAAGCCAGGATTTACTGAATGTAAAAGCTGCGTATACAGGAATCCAGCGTGCATTTCAGAAAAGTGGCAAAGACCTTCCTCTCATGATCTCTGCCACAATTGAACCAATGGGCACGACACTTGCCGGCCAATCGATCGAAGCCTTTTACATTTCAGTCCAGCATATGAATCCGATCGCGATTGGATTGAATTGCGCGACCGGTCCGGAATTCATGCAGGAGCATTTGCGTTCTTTGTCCTCCCTTTCATCTTCTGCAGTCAGCTGTTATCCTAACGCTGGTCTGCCCGATGAGGAAGGCCAATATCATGAGACGCCTGATACGCTTGCTCAGAAGCTTTCTGATTTTGCCCGTGAAGGCTGGCTGAATATTGTCGGAGGCTGCTGCGGAACTACACCTGCACATATAAAGGCGATTTCAGAAAAAATGCAGGAGCGACTTCCGAGGCAAACAGAAGAAAACAAGCTGCATATGGTTTCTGGGATCGAGCCATTCATCTATGACGATCCAACACTAAGGCCTATCATGGTTGGTGAACGGACGAACGTAATCGGTTCACGAAAATTCAAGCGGCTGGTTTCCGAGGGCAAAATAGAAGAAGCCGCTGAGATTGCAAGGGCCCAGGTTAAAAACGGAGCCCATGTCATCGATATCTGCCTGGCGGACCCCGACAGAGATGAGCTTCATGACATGGAAGCATTTATTAAAGAAGTTGTTAAAAAAGTTAAGGCTCCCCTAGTAATCGATTCAACTGATGATGTAGTAATTGAAAAAGCACTGAGTTATTCCCAGGGTAAGGCAATTATCAATTCCATCAATCTAGAAGATGGTGAAGAACGATTTGAGTCGGTTGCTGGCCTTATTCACAAATATGGTGCAGCTGTAGTTGTTGGAACAATTGAAGAAGAGGGTATGGGTGTTTCCGCTGAGAGGAAATTAGAAATTGCCAAACGATCGTACGACTTGCTTGTCAATAAATATAAAGTACCGGCACAGGACATAATTTTTGATCCGCTCGTCTTCCCTGTCGGCACCGGGGATGAACAATACATTGGCTCAGCCAAAGCAACTGTTGATGGAATCAGAATGATCAAGGAAGCTCTCCCGGAAACACAAACTATCCTTGGAATTAGCAATGTTTCATTCGGCCTGCCTCCAGTAGGCCGAGAAGTATTGAATTCGGTATTTCTTTACCACTGCACCCAGGCAGGTCTCGACTATGCAATTGTGAATACGGAAAAGCTCGAGCGATTTGCTTCAATCAGTCCTGAAGAAGTCAAAATGGCTGAAGATCTGTTATTCAATACAACAGATGAGACACTTGCGGAATTCACTGATTTTTACCGTGATAAAAAGAAGGAAACAAAAAGCACCCTTCCTGATATGACACTAGAAGAAAGACTGTCCTACTATGTGGTTGAGGGTACGAAAGAAGGCCTTCAGCCAGACCTTGATAAGGCACTGGACCTCTACCCTGCCCCACTGGATATCATTAACGGGCCATTGATGGATGGAATGAAGGAAGTTGGCAGGCTGTTCAATGATAACCAGTTAATCGTAGCCGAGGTTCTTCAGAGTGCAGAAGTCATGAAGGCTGCTGTCTCTTATTTGGAGCCTCATATGGAGAAAAATGATACAACCGCTGCAAAGGGCAAGGTTCTTCTCGCCACTGTGAAAGGCGATGTCCATGATATCGGCAAAAACCTGGTGGATATCATCCTTAGCAATAATGGTTATGAGGTAGTCGATCTGGGAATCAAAGTAGCTCCAACTGCCCTCATTGAGGCAATTAAAAAGGAAAATCCGGACATCATCGGACTATCTGGCCTGCTTGTTAAATCAGCGCAGCAGATGGTGCTGACGGCTCATGATATGAAGCAAGCAGGGATAGACATTCCAATTCTTGTGGGTGGCGCTGCTTTATCAAGGAAGTTCACAGATACAAAGATTGCTAAGGAGTATGACGGGCTTGTATTATATGCAAAAGATGCGATGAACGGACTGTCCATCGCTAATCAACTCCGCGAAACGGATGGTCGTGAACAGTTTTTAGCTGAACAAAAAGCAAAACAAGAAGCTGCGATGAATAAACCGGATTTCACGCCAGCAGGACAAAAATCTGCCACAACCGTATTGGAGCGTCCCAAAATGACGGCAAAGGCTCCGGTGTTCATACCTCAGGATACGAAAAGGCATCTCGTCAAATCATACTCCCTGTCCCATATTGAACCTTATATTAACCAGCAAATGCTATTGGGGCATCATCTTGGATTAAAGGGAAGGGTAGAAAATTTGATTGCTGAAGGTAATGAAAAGGCAGTTAAGCTTCAGGAGGTTGTCCAATCCCTTTTACAGGAAGCCAAGTTAAAGGATTGGATCAAACCTGCTGCCGTTTATCAGTTCTTCCCTGCCCAGTCAGATGGAAAGAGACTTAATATTTTTAATCCTGAACAACCAGATCAAATCCTCGAAACCTTTGATTTTCCGAGACAAGAGGTTGCACCTGGATTATGCCTTGCAGATTACGTCCGCTCTGTTGGTGATAGCCAAAAGGACTACGTAGGAATGTTCGCGGTCACAGCAGGTGCAGGAATTCGCCAGGCAGCAGAACAACTAAAAAAAGAAGGGAGATTCCTGGAAAGCCATGCCCTCCAGGCACTTGCCCTTGAAAGTGCAGAAGGCTACGCTGAACTGATTCACCGCCAAATCCGCGATCGATGGGGCTTCCCGGACACACCGGATATGACAATGAAAGACCGTTTCGCCGCCAAGTATCAAGGACAGCGTTTTTCATTCGGATACCCTGCATGTCCGGATTTGGAAGATCAGCGTAAGCTTTTCAACTTGATCAAACCAGAAGACATCGGAATTAATTTGACCGACGGATTCATGATGGAACCGGAGGCATCGGTCACTGCTATCGTCTTCTCCCATCCAGAGGCCAGGTATTTCAACGTGTTGAAAAATTAGGAGATTGAACATTTTAGGCTTTTGACAAGTTTTGCGTCAACCGGAGAAAAGCTGTCAAAAGAAAGAGCAATTTCTGACAGGTTTTGCGTCAGCCGGAGAAAAGCTGTCAAAAGAAAGAGCAACTTCTGACAAGTTTGGCGTCAGCCAGAGAAAAGCTGTCAAAAGAAAGAGCAACTTTTGACAGGTTTGACGTCAACCGGTGAAAAGCTGTCAAAAGAAAAAGCAATTTCTGACAGGTTTGGCGTCAACCGGAGAAAAGCTGTCAAAAGAAAGAGCAACTTCTGAGAAGATTGGCGTCAACCGGTGAAAAGCTGTCAAAAGAAAGAGCAACTTCTGAGAAGATTGGCGTCAACCGGTGAAAAGCTGTCAAAAGAAAGAGCAACTTCTGAGAAGATTGGCGTCAACCGGTGAAAAGCTGTCAAAAGAAAGAGCAACTTCTGACGAGTTTGGCGTCAACCGGTGAAAAGCTGTCAAAAGAAAGAGCAAAAGCAAGAGGGATTTCCCCCCACTTGCTTTTGCTTATGGCGTTCCTAATTTCTCCTGTTTGTTTTTATGATTATTAATTGGATAAATCATCACTTATTGGTAAATATTATTTCCATGAAGAGATCCAGGAGGTTTTTTTATGGACTATCAAAATAATATGGAGTTTGAAATACGTAATGGCTTTTTGCCGAATATGTACAACTCAGACAAATTGAAGGTTTTAGAGGTTTCAGATAGCAGCGTCATCATAAAAATGAGTAACGCTGAGAATCGAAGTGTTTTTCCAGTGGATAATTTTTACTATTGGATCAAACGCGGCTTGTTGGTCAATGTAAATGAAAAGAGACGGACATCCTAATACAAAACAGCGGCCCATTTTCAGCCGCTGTTTTCTTTTGTGATGCTATTCATGAAAACAATCCCTGAAGCAAGCATTGCCAGTTTGAACGTTGAATGGGATCCTACAATAAAATCTGGTATCGGATAAGAAGCCGGAATGAACCAGAAGAATGAAAAATAAATCAGCGGCAAGCTAATGAAAATAATTTTAAGCCAGTTGAACTTCCAGCTTCCATTCTTTTGATATTCCTTCACTAACCCTGGTACTCCCAGATAAACCCCTAGAGGAAAATACAATATAACAGCAAGGTTGCTCCATGGATAGAGTCTAAACGACTCCCTTCCAATATTCTCAAAGCTTTGCTGAAGGTTTCCAATAACAATCAGCAAAATGATAAAACCTGCTGTATACAGTAAATACTTTATTACTTTGATCTATTCTCCCTCCTTAAGACATTATTCCAGCTAAACCTTTTAAATTCTTGATAAAGTTTATATGTTTCTCTAAAATCATCTTTCCGCTTCATTTCTTCTTTCCTTGTATTCCAGATATATTCTAATGCTAAATAATTCATTTCCATATCATTCGCCTCCCTTGTTCTTAATTTAAGAATAAGGGAACTGACTAATGGAAACATTCACCATCAGATTGATTCTTTCTACGTCTTTTGGCGGAATCGTTTTAAGACCGTTAAATGCCTTTTTTCATTTGTGCTTCGTATTCCTTCGATGTCCTCACTTCTACGGTCAAAGAACCTTTTCCTACTATTGCTTTTAGTAAAAGTGGTACGCCTGTTGTGTTTTCGAACCTGAAATCCTTGCCTCCATAGGAAACCGTTGCGTCCCTTCCTTCAGGAACATAGCCTACAGAAAGGGAATGATGATGTTTCTCCACATAACCAACACCAAGAACATCAACAGCATTATATAATGTAGAAGAAGTCTGGCAGATGCCGCCTCCTATCCCCATGACCAGCTTTTTGTTGACGATTTCCTCAGCAGGCTGATATCCATGGGCTTCATCACTCGGCCCGACAGTTGTATTAAAGGAAAACACATCCCCTACTCCCAGGATGACATTGTTGATTGCTTCCGCTGACAACTCAATATTCTTTGTTCTGCCCGCAACCCCAGCATTAAAATAGGTTGTATACTTTCCTACAATAACCTCGCCGAGCTGTGCAGCATCATTGAGTTCATATCCGCTTGCTGTTATATAAAGCGGGAGCTCTACGTCCCCCCCTTTTTCTGAAGCATGGATGATGCTTTCAACCAGCTCCGCTTCCTCCAAAATAATTAAAGGGCTCCCTTTTATCACCCGGCCATCGGGACCAAGTTTATCCGGAATCATCCGTTTATCGTAACCGGGTTTCGTATCATTTCCTCGAGCCAATTCATGAGCCCATTGTTCCAATTCAGCTTTAAACTTCTCATTATCACTTCCGTAACCCATTTCAACCGGTGTAAGTGACCTGATCACTTCTTGAGTGGTTGGCTCAATTACATTCACTACTATTGGTTGAGCCTCTTTTTCTTCTTGTTCATCTGCCTCCTTTTCTTTTTCCACATCTTCACTTCCTGCCTTGTCATACTGTTCAATAACCTTATTTTCCTTTTCTGCTTTCTCTGCAATTGGTTGTGAACAGCCAGCTAATCCAATGAATGCCGTAAAAAACAAAAAACAAATGACCTTTAAATTTCTTCCCATGTTTCCCCCATCATTTCTATATATATTTAAAACCAGCATTCTATTATATTCAGGAATACTTTTCCATATTTCTTAAAAAGTTCACTTCAAATAAAATTTTTTGCTTTATTCTTCACATATTAGGGGAAAAAAGATAAAATACATATAAACCAATAAGAAAGGTCGGATTTAATATGACTAATGAGATTCACTCAATTCCTCGGCCCCTGGTTAGAACAAATCAGTGGTTCATTGTCTTAAGTGTTTTGAGTACCTGGTTAACAGGTATTGAATGGATCTTGACTTTGCCACTGTTCGCAGGAGTTTCAGGACTGCTGTTCGGATTCAATCCGGTAATGCGAATAGCAAGACGTTTACTGCGTAAACAACCGTCAGATTATATTCCGGAAGACTGGGAACAACAGCAGTTCAATCAAAAAATCGCTGTTGTCTGCTTAGCAGGCGGAATCATTTCCTATGCAAGCGGCTTAACAACATTAGGACATATATTAACTACGATGGTAGCGTTGGCCGCATTTATTGCAATTCTGGGATTTTGCATAGGCTGCTTCATTCGTTTTCATTTATCTAAGTATAAGCATAAGAAGCATGCAACTAACTCTTAACAGGGACCCCTATTTTACTATCAGGTCCCTTCTTTTTTTGAAATCTCCATCATTTTTTTGTTGAATTGCTGGGACTGACCCTTTGGGATACTGAGTGTATTCCATTCCTCATTTTTAATCATCTTCGCTAGATAGACAATCTGGCCGGCATGTGATGCTTGATGGACAATTTGGCGCTGGATGGCTTCAATCGCAGTGTGCGGTTCGTTTCTAATTAAGACTGTTTGTTCCAAGTCCTTTTCCGTTAACTGTGCAAGCGTCTGAAAAAGCACAGTCCAGCCAGAATTCCAATGAGTTAGCAAGTCCTCCAACGCGGCAAATGTTCCCTCAAATTCTCCATCTCTATTGCGGTCCGGTTTTTCACCATCAGAGGTCAAAAAGTCACTGAATCTAGATTTAAGATTCCCGCTCATATGCTTTGCGATTATGGCGATACTGTTGGATTCTTCACTTGGAGAAAAATGAAGTTGATCCAGATTCAATTGCTCCATTGCTCTCTCTGCCTGATTTTTAATGTTTTTGAAATCTTCAGTAGCCAACTTTAAATAACTCATCTTCCACACCTCCCTATAGTAATATTCCTCCAAAAACAATGGATTCCTTCTATTATTTTCCATAATCAGGATAAAAATATTAACTTACCATCCTTTAAATTACGTGAGAATAATCGGATAAATGTTATTTCATCATTATAATGGACAAAAAAAAAGTGAGATTCCTAATAAGGAACCTCACACATTTTTATACAACCTCTGCCAAGTTACCGTTATAACGACGTTTTTGGATAAATATCAATCTTAGTGATAAGGATATTCCTGCTGCAAGCAAACCGATGGTCAGCCCTACCCAATATCCCGAAGCTCCAAGTCCGGTATTATGGGCCAGCAGGTAGCCGACCGGCAGGCAGATGAGCCAGTAGGCGATCAAAGTAATAATAAAGGATATATTCACGTCTTTATAACCGCGCAATGCTGCGAGGGCAGTGGCCTGGATTGCGTCGGATATCATGAAAAACAAGGCATATATCAAAAATTGTCCGGTTAAAGCGATTACTGCTGGTTCATTAGAATAAAATCCTGCCACCTCATAACGGAAGAGCACGACTAGCAATCCGGCTCCAACTGCAATAATGGCACCAAGATAAATTCCCATCCAGCTGTAGGCTTTGGCATCATTATAACGGCCGGCACCAACTTCAAAGCCGACCAAAACAGTTTGCGCCATCGAGATGCTCATCGGAATCATATATAGGAAGGATACTATATTTAAAGCTGATTGATAGGCAGCAATCGTCGTGATATTGAATTTACTGATTAAAATCGTGACGACAGCAAACATGCTTGTTTCAAAAAAGATCGATAAACCCATAGGGACACCGATTTTGAGAATTTCCTTCACTTTCTCACCGGAAAATTCCTTGAAGTATATTAAACCGACAAAATCCGAGAATGGCTTTTGCTTAATGATGACAGCAGCTGTCATGCCCGCAATTAGATAATAAGTAATCGACGTTGCATAACCAGCTCCTGCTCCCCCTAATTCAGGAAAACCCCAATGACCGAAAATCAGGACATAGTTCAAGAAAAAGTTGATTGGTAACGACATTAAGAGGATATACATAACCACTCTAGTTTTTCCGAGTGCGTATATGAATGATCTTAATACGTTAAAAATAAACAATGGGATAATTCCAAAACCTAATCCAGCCAGGTAGCGGAACGCCGTTTCATGTACACTCTCAGGCAGGTTCATTGCCGTTAAAATTGGATTGAGCAGAAAAATTCCTAAAATGATGACAAGTATTGCAATGATCAATGCTAAATAAATACCATGTGTGAGAATAGATGATACTTCTTTTCCCTTCTTTTCACCAAATCGCTGGGCTGCAATTGGTGAAACAGCAAGGAGTATCCCGCTGAGTCCGGTGAAGACCGGGCTCCAAATCGATGAACCGATGGCTACACCAGCAAGGTCTGAAGAATTATATTTTCCTGACATGATGGTATTGAAAAAGACCATTGAAAACATCCCTAGTTGTGTAATCAAGATAGGGATCAGCATGACAAAAATCTGTTTTATTTTTTCCTTTGTCGAAAAAGTCTGGTACATCTGTGTACTCCTTGAATATAGTAATTATATAATTATAACAAAATATCTTTGCGATTATGGAAGTTTTTTCGGATCACTAAATATTATTACTGTTTGAAAAATGGAAATACCCCCCTAATTATTTCCTTCAAAATCCTTGATACAATAGAAGTATATCGAGGAGTGAATCAACATGAAAATCATAAAAATTCTACTGCTTTCGTCACTGCTTGCCGTTCTGTCATTTTCAGCATGGATTTACTATCCCCAATACCAAATCAATAAAATCAAGCAGGAAACTGCGCCTTCTGTTGAAAAAACCAATAAGCTTACTTATATAGATTACTACAGAACAATTCCGGACAGTACCATTAACCATCTCGCACTCGGTGATTCAATCATACGTGGTTACCATATTCCAGAGGAAGACAATTTCATCAGTCAATTTTCCACCCAACTCGGTGTGGAAACTGGCAAACAAGTTATTTCACAAAACGAAGGAGTAATCGGGATAACAAGTGAGAGGTTAAATTTGCTAGTTCAGGATGGAGCGTATGACGAAGCGATCAAGGAGGCCGACCTTATAACAGTTAACGTCGGTGGCAATGACATTCTTAAAGCAGTCAAAAAAAGCGATATCTATAGTGCGCTAAAATCCTTTGAAAGTCTGCAAGAAGGATTTTCACGAAACCTTGCAGAGATCACTTCAAAAATTGGTGAGTTGAATCCTTCAGCCACTATCGTCCTTCTTGAGCTTTATAACCCGATGCCAGCTGATCATCAATTTTACTCTCTTGCGGATAAACTTCTTCCAAAGTGGAATTTAATGATTTACGAAGCTGCAAAAGGTACATCGTCTTCCGTAGTGGTACAAACTACGAATGTCATCAACAGCGATAATTTAGAATTCCTGGCTAGTGATGGAGTGCACCCAAACCCGTCTGGCAATACAGCGATATCAAGTCAGATGCTTCAGCAATTCCAACAACAGCATAAAGCGGATGCCGTCCTGGCAAACCGCCAAAATTAAGCTGGGCAATAAGCCTGGCTTTATTTATTTTTGCATTTCCTCCTGAAAATGTTCATTTAACAAGGGGTTTTCAGTTGTGGCAAAATTGACGGATTGCAGACTCGTTTCTTCATCCAGTCCGAATAATTTAGCTACTTCACTCTCATATGCCCCTTCCATCTTATCTTTTTTCACGATATTCACCTCCTCCGTTGTCTTTCCAGTTGCTGTTTTTAATACCGATGAAAATAAATTTGCTATTTTTTTGCCAAGTCATTGCGGTCTGCTGCTAGTGGGGGCTGTTCTAACCACCCTTCATCAATCATGATGTTTGCACCATCCTCAGCATATAGTAAAATTTCTCCGTTTAAACGGCCATAGATTGCAGCAATATCCTTTCTTTGACTGGCCGCCACCGACATTCCGTAGTTGCCGCTGCCAGAAAAATTCATTAGGCCAAAATGGAACATCATTAATTTATCAGAGAAAGGTGCTTCCTGGGATATTGATACCTCATGATTCCAAGTCATTGGTACAGGAAGATTCTCATCGCGCAGATATCCAGAAAAAACATTGATGTGTTTTTCCGATATTTCTTTGCCCCTTAGAAAATACTTTCTTACCTTATTGGATTGGGCAACCTGGCTAAAACAAATTGCAAGTGCTTCCCCTAATTTATTTGTTTGTATATTTGCGTACAGATGAGTAATCTCCATCCCTGTCAATGGCCGTTTATCACCCATAAAACCTGATAAAAAGGATTGTTTTTGAACGAACTCATTTTTTTCAGGATAAGGGATATAAGCGGGCCGGACTGCTAACCCTTTCTTTTGCAACAAATCTGTGGCTATATTATTCAACTCAATTGCTGAATGCAAACATTTCGAGTAAAAAGATAAAACATCACTCCTGAACGCGTGGGGCTGAATGAATCCATAGATAGACAGTCCACCTCTTGCCATATGCTTGATGTAACTTAAGTAGAATGGATCTGAAAATAACCTTGGTGCATGTTTGTTTACATCCTGTACCGTAAAACCGATGGGTACAGGAATATTTTCCTTGTTAAATATTTCTTTGATGTCTTCTACATGTTGTAATGCTATTTCCAGTGCATGCTCCACCACTGTTTTGATCTCTTGGTCCACGACTGTCTCAAGAAAATGCCCAAGTACACAGACGGACATTGTATCTCCAAGGTAATTTTGGTGGAGCGCCGCTAATTCAGCTGATGTCAACTGGATGTTTTCGTGTTGCGTCATATCTTTCAAGCCCTTCTGTTTATTTAAGGATAGATTCCCCCTTAGTAACGAAAATATAATGGTATTACCCCACCGGTTATGGACAGCTTTTACAGTTATATTACCTGATTTTCGATCCAAACTAAGTTACTCCAAAAAGAGCCTAAGAATAGAAAAAGCCAGCACCTTGTAAAAATAAGGTGCTGGCTTTTATTAACATGGTTATAAGAACCAAACTTTCACGATCTTTTCGCCTTTCGTTTCATAAATGGCAACCGCTTTTTTTGGATCGGAATTTTCCCTGCCAGTAACGAGCTCATGATCAACAACCCTGTTACCATGAACCATCCTGCCCAAAAGTTCCGCATGGTTATTTTGATGCTGTTTAAAAAGCTTGCCATATCTGGTACGCATTTCATCTATACCTCTGGTGGTCACCTCGTTGCTGGGAAATTCCATGATTACTACATCTTCACTATACACTGACAAAAACGCTTCTAAATCTTGTTTATTATAAGCGTCGAGCTGTTTTTGCGCGAGCATTTCTGAGATTCTCTCCATAAAACATGCACCCCTCTATATAGAAATTTGTTAACTCTTCTTATATAAACCCCCCTGGCATCCAGGGGGGAGAAATTAGTTATTAACCAATTTATGAGAATGTTGGGTTGCTGGAGCTTTTTTTCCAATAGTGTCTTCTGCCTGTGTTGCCCTTTTGATAAAGAATGCGAGCACTAAAGCGATGAAGGAAAGAAATACTGTCACATAAAAAGCATCATTGATTCCGTGAAGCATAGCTTGCATTGCTATCTGCTGTTCCATTTCAGCTTGAACAGCAGGTGTAACAGCTTTACCTGCAGCAGCAGCCTCTTTGAGTGCTGAGGCAGCTAATTCTTTTCCATAGGTTTCTGCCCGCATAGACATAACCGTCACCAGCAATGCTGTTCCAATTGCACCTGAAACCTGTTGCATTGTATTGTTCATTGCTGTGCCGTGCGGATAATAACGAGCAGGCAATTGGTTAAGGCCGTTAGTGTTAACAGGCATATTAACCATCGACATACCGAACATGCGAACCGTATAAAGGATGATTAGCTGAGTATAAGTTGTTTCCATAGAAAGCTTGCTGAAATAGTAGCTCGTCACAAGCGTGATGATCAGGCCAATGACCGCCATTGCACGACCGCCAAATTTATCAAATAATCTTCCGGTAATCGGTGACATAATTGCCATGGCAATCGCGCCTGGCAGCAGCATCAAGCCTGCATCCAGTGGAGAAATCCCCCGGATTGTTTGCACATAGATAGGCAGCAAAAGCATTCCAGAGAACATCGCCATTGTGACAATCATCGAAATCACTGATGATAATGCAAACATTGGATACTTATAGATCCGGAAGTTAAGCATCGGATTATCCTGGCGTAATTGACGAAGGATAAAGCCGATAAGTGAAACTGCACCGATCGTTAATGTTAGATAAACATGTGGACTGTCCCATCCCTTCGAACCGGCAGAGCTGAAGCCGTACAGTAGCCCGCCAAATCCAACGCTCGATAGTGATAATGAAATAAAGTCCAGACGCATATGCACTTTCTCTTTTTTATCTTTTAACAGGAAGAACCCGAGTAACAAGACCGTGGCTGCGATTGGCGTTACAAAATGGAAAAGCATTCTCCAGTCGTAATGCTCAATTAGCCAGCCTGAAAGTGTCGGACCTATTGCTGGTGCGAACATAAGCACCAATCCGAATACACCCATTGCGGTGCCACGCTTTTCAATCGGGAAGCTTATAAGCATGACATTCATCAATAGTGGCATCATGATCGCTGTACCGGATGCCTGGATCATCCGCCCTGCTAATAAAAGCGGAAACACATGTGCTGCTCCAGATAAGACCGTACCCAATGTGAATAAACCCATCGCCGTCAAAAATAAATTCCGTACAGAATACTTTTGGATCAAATACGCACTGAGAGGAATCATTATACCACTGACAAGCATGAAACCAGTTGTCAGCCACTGTACTGTCGTTGCCTCGACCTTCAAGTCAGTCATTATGGAAGGTAAAGCTATATTAAGCAATGTATTATTTAAAAATGCAATAAAAGCTCCAACAATTAATACCGCCAATATTCCATAGGGCGGTTTGTCAGGTGTTTGCATATTTTGTTCCATTCTAGTTTCCCCCTATATTGTTCACAAATTTGTAAACAATGTAATTGCACAGACACTAGCATATACCATCGGTACAATTTTTGCAATGTTTTTAAACAGCCGTTATAAAGGGGTTTGTAAAGTCCGAAAATTTAGTGTAGTATTTTTTTATACAAATGGTACAAAAAGGTTAAGGTGATGAAATGAACGACAGAAAACGCCAGGTTATTGAAAAAGCACATCAGCTTTTCATAGAAAAAGGATTCCAGGCCACCTCTATACAAGATATCCTCGAATACAGCGGAATATCAAAAGGAACATTCTATAATTATTTTTCTTCCAAAAATCAACTGCTCATGGATATTTTCAGAACAACCTTCAAGAAGATAGAGATTGACCGAAACGGATTGCTGATTGGTTACGATCCTGCTGACCCGGAAATCTTTATAAGCCAAATCGAATTACAAATGACCGCAAACCGGGAAAATAAGATCGTTCCGCTTTTTGAAGAAGTTTTTTTCTCAGGAGATAAAGAGCTGAAACAGTTTATCGAAGTAGGGCAAATGAAGATATTGCGGTGGTTTTCCGATCGTCTTGGGGATATAACTGAGGAAATATGCCAGCCTTACCTTCTCGATGCTTCCATTATGCTTAATGGCATCCTGCTCCAGAACATCAGGTTTCATAGAAAAGCGAATGGTGAGGCAGCGAGTATCCGTCCTGTTGTTCGGTATAGTGTCACTCGAATTTTGAATATGCTTGATGAGCTCGCCCTATCTGGAGAACAATTAGTCCCACCTGAAATAATGGATCATTGGCTTCCCGTTGCTAAAACTGAGGAGCTTGACTGGAGGATCAAATTTCTTTCCGTCATTTCCCGTATGAAAAAAATGGACTGCAATAACACTGATAATCTTAAAAAACTTAATTTCATCGAAGAAGAAATTCTTCGTTCTTCAAGCCCAAGAAAATTCCTGATTGACAGTGTACTATTATCATTGTCCACGGCCAATAAAAATGAGCTTGATGAATTAAAAGCACTGATCGACGAGAATTTACTCGAGAAGGCATAAAAAACGGGGAGAAAACAGTTTATTTGTTTTCTCCCCGTTTTTTTTTGTATTTTAAGGTGAAGATCTTGTTGGCTATGCTAGTGGCGAACCCTTCATTGTGTTTATGTGTAACTGTAATTTGGTTTTGTCTCGGTTTATCGGTAAATTATCAATGTAAAAGTAGGCTTAATTTGCTTTTTGATAGTAAGTCACATTAGCAGCTTAATTTTCGGTCAATTTTCTTTATTAATATCTAGAATTTTATTGCTTAGAGAATTTTATTGGCGGTTTTCACAAGTTTATTGGCGATAATTTAATTTTATTGGCGAAAATAATTTTTTATTGGCGAAAAACACCTGTTTATTGGCGATAATTGTATTTTATTGGCGAACTGGAAATTTTGAGTGTTTTTTTCCAGCTAACAAACTAGAGATAAGGTCAAAAACAATGTGGACAGTAACCCCATTCCCTCCCGCTATTTGGTGCTTAACGTGCACTGAAAATCAATCTTCCGTTTTCAGCCCGCCTAAATAATATTCCACGAGCTTAGGATATTCTTCAAGCTCTTTCTTTCCTTGTTCTGTGATGACATAAATGCCTCTCTCCACTCTTTCAAACCATTTGTAATAGTTTTTCTGTAGGATCAAGGGCGTTTTATCTCCTGTTCCGAGAGCAACGAGCGCTTTCGGTGACATTTGTCCGAGTTTCTCAAGGTAACAGGCGATTTGGATGCAATTTTCTTTGTAGGCAGTCATGATCTTGGTTTTGTTGCTGCCGCCGATATTGTAATCAGCGCTTCTTCCTTCTATTTCTTTAATCAATGCTGTTTTCTTCCTCGTATTTTTGCTTGTCATGCGCTTATATGGTTCCGGGTGAACCTTGATTTCGACACTTTTCCGATTACCAGAAAATGATACTATTATTAGTCCCAATTCCAGCCTTTTTACTAATTGGATGATATCATTCCAGCGTTTCCTTGATATCCGCTTTGGTTTCGGAATTGCGATATATACGAGATCAGTCAGGCGCTGCCTTCTCGTTGCCTGAAGCAAAAGGTCAATATTCAGATTCAGTTTTAATTCGACGATTATGAGTTCCTCATCCTTGACAGCCGTTAAATCGCAATCGTGTACCTCGCCATTAACACGATACCCTTGTTTTATAAAATGCTTTCGGAGTGGCTCATATAAATCGGCTTCGTAAATTTTCGTCATGTGTTAAACCCTTCTGTCTTTCCTGCGGTTTTTCCTATCATTATAGCAAACTTTTTCAATGCACTAAGTCATTTAGACAAGCAAGCGACATATAATGTTTACGGATTATGCAGTGGAGGATACACAAATGAGGGTATTAATGCTGTTTTTATTGACTCTTCTTCACGGATTGATGGTGTTCCTGAAGTTTGAAATGGACGAAGCGCGACAAGTTTCCAATGAGGTTGAAACACATTATTTTACAGAAGAATACACGATCAATAAGGTTGACAGTTCTGGGTATTATGGAGAAAGTTCAGATGGGAAGAGCATTTATTTTAAAAAAGAAAAAGTGAAAGCCTCCCAAAATATCGAAAATGGTGATGCTGTAATTCTGTATTTTGACAAAAGTGGCCGGATTGATGGACCTGTAAAAATCGAGAAAATAGACTAGGGAGCCAGCTGTTGCGGGCTCCCTGCAATTTTTATCGAATTGCTTTTCTTTGCTCAAGTTTCTTGGCGATTGCTTCCGTAAGCTCTTGGCCGCTTTTCGGGAGTGAAGATTTCATTACAGCATTCATGACTGGTGCAAGGGCACCTTCTGCCGTCATTTCCAGGTAACCAGTCATCTTTGTCTGATTTTGCCCTAGGTTTTTCGCATTAAAATAGCCATTTCCAGTCAGATTTTCATTAATTCCCTTTAGATCAAAGGTCACTCTAGTCGGCTCAGTCCATTCTTTAATGGTAACCTGTAAACTGATTTTCTTCTTCAATACACCGACCGTTTCCTTGAAGGTCCAGTTAGACTGCTTTTCATTCAGCTTTTCATGACTGATATAACCAGGCAATAATGGTGCCCAGTTGTCCATGTCTTTTACGAAATCCCAGACCTGTTCGATTGGAACATCAATAATGATATCGTGCTTTCCTTCTGGCATGAGCTCTCCTCCTTTGTTGAAAATATCCTTTAAGAGTTATATGTTTTACAGACGGATTTATACTTCTTTAAATAAACTCCTGCCGCCCTTAAAATGGATAATTAGAAAACAGATGCATGGGTAGTCCTTTCGGAGATATAAGACCACCTGAAAAAAGATCAATCACAGATTTATATTGTATTTTCCCTTGTAAAATTAAAAACACACCTAGTTCGGTGTGTTTGATGACATTTCAAATCCATTGACGAAGTATACTATTGTTTCAAGTTCTTCTTCTGTAGGGTCTCTGTTTATCTTTTTACTGAAATCCTCTATCATCAATTTTGAATCTCCACGATGTTTTTCAGTGAGATCAGCGATCGATCTTAGAAGATTCGCTTCGTGATTGAACTCTTCTTTTGAAATTATGCCAGAATGAGACAGAATATATGTGTCCGCATCAAAGGCTTCAATTTTTCTCAGTAAGTCTCTCGTTCCCTCGACAGAATAATTGTCTTTCACCGAAAAAATATCGGGATAAATGCTGTCAGCCAGGAACAATATTTTTTCCTCTTTGACATAAACGACGACCGAATCTTCAGCGTGGTCTCCGCCCACATGCTTGATGATGCACGTAATCCCGCCAAGATCGATTTCGATTTCATCTTCAAAGGTCATCTCAGGCAGGGTAATTGTAATGTCCCGGTTATCCGGAAACTCTTGTTTTATCGCATTCGCGCAAAATTCAATTTCTGTTCCTTCTGCTACCCTTTGATCTAGTGCCTCATTTGACCAGGATAGTGGGAGCAGCTTTCCAATCTCATTCCTTGTTTTCTTTGAAGAGATTGAAACGGTATTATTAAGCGCAGATAGGCCAAAAATGTGGTCCCAATGCCAGTGTGTCAATATAACATAAGAGGGATCCGATACGCCTTTTTCTTTTAACATATCTATGAAAAGATTGGCGTGTGCCTCAGAGTTTCCAGCGTCAATCATCAGATTTTTTTGATTGCCTGTAACCATACCGAGTATTGGCCTGTCTGTTTCGGAAACAGGCGTCATATACCAAAAACGCTTCCCTATTCTTTCGATTGATTGCATTTGATTCACCTATTTCCCTGTGGCTTTTTTCCAGAATGCCTTTAATTTTTCTTGATACTCTTGCTCTGCGATTGTATATGCTTCCGTATGGCCAGCGCCTGGTACAATCCAAAGCTCTTTATCACTGTTCGCTTTTTCGAAAATTCGATTTCCCATTTCAGTCGGGACTAAAGCATCCTGATCACCGTGAATGATGAGTAATGGAAGTTTATTTTTTGCGACACTCTCAATGGCCGAGGCTTCGGCGAATGTGTAACCTGCCCGCAAATTTGTGATCACACTTGTAACCTGCATGACCGGAAATGCAGGAAGATTATACAGGTATTTCAATTGGTGGCTTAGTTCCTCAAGAACCGTTGTATACCCGCTGTCAGCGATAATCCCCTTAACCTGCTCAGGAAGTTTCTCCCCGCTCGCCATCAGTACAGTCGCAGCACCCATGGAAAAGCCGTGCAGGAAAATATCATCAGCTCCAGCTTTTTCAGCTAAGAATTCTGACCACTGGACATAATCCTTGCGATCATGCCAGCCATAGCCAATGTAGTCACCTTCGCTAAGGCCGTGCCCTCTTGCATCAGGTTTAAGAATATCATACCCCTGCTCATAGTAAAACTTCGTGATTCCTGGCATTTGCTCGCTATTTCCTTTATATCCATGTGCAAGGATAACAGCTTTACCGGAGGGCTGATCATTTTTTAAGAACCGAGCCTTAAGTTTAAGGCCATCTTCCGATTTTATTTCAACCATTTCGAAGTTTTGTTTTTTTGTCCAGGCTGTAATTTCCTCCAGCTTCTCCTGCTCCTCTTCTTCACTTAGCAGTTTCGCTGCTGTGACACTTTCACCGCCGCCATGCAGATCCACAGATTCCTGGCTTCGATTTATGGCGACATTATAAAAGTAATTACCTGCAGCGATCAAGACGATGCAAATCGCAAGGATCGTACTGCTCCCTACCCATATTATCTTTTTCTTCACAACCAGATTCCCCTTTTTCTCTAGTTCATTTTCTTTTTAAAAATAGTTTACCAGAAAGAGAGAAAAAAAAGACCACTTATCGGGAAGTTGGAAAAGTTAGTATTGGCCATTTCAAGGGTATATACAAATAAAACCGATAGGAGGCTGATCGAAATGGATAATGAGAAAAAACATATCCTTAATTCATATAAGACCGAACAAGAAGCTATTGATTCGATGGAACAGATAAAGAATGAAAAAGAGAATCCAGTCAACAGTTCCATTTCAGGCTATAACGTCGAAAAGAAAACCACTGAGGAATATCCAACAAATGCTTTCAGTCCAGGTGAGCTTGATATGGGCGAACCTGCATTTAAGGATTACGAGGATGACCCAACAGAGAACCCCGCAGTAGAAACAACTAAAAATAAGGATATTGAGCGGCCATTGCCAGAACGGGCAATGAATAATCGCATTAGATAAGACCAGGTGCACGGATTTTTCGTGCACCCTTTACTTTATACTTCGATCTATAATGGTTAATGTTTTGCCTATGGAGTCCTGAATCACATATGTATCAGGTGCATAGTCATATGGAGTCTCACCCTTGTTGATGATAATCATCGGGACTCCGTCATTTTTGTATTGAGGAAATGCTGAAAATGGCGTAACTTTCAAGCTCGAACCCAACACTAGCAAACAGTCCGCGTCATCAATAAATCCAAGAATCTGTTCAAAGCCTTCAGCTGTGAACCATTCCCCAGCATCACCGAATAAAACGACATCAGGTTTTATGTAGCTTCCTAAATTGCAGCGATCGCAAACATAATAATGATTTGTTTCTTCCATTCTGCTTATCATTTCTTCCAAACTATATTTATCACCACAATTTTGGCAAGACGCCGTTTTCATCGTCCCATGGAAATCAATGACATTATTATTTCCAGCTTTTTGGTGGAGTCCATCTATATTTTGTGTAATGATATGATGAACTCTTCCCTCTGTTTCCCATTTAGCCAGAATATCATGTCCTTTATTCGGAACAGCATTCGGGTGATACAGGTTTTCGATTGCGAATTCGTAAAACTTTTTTGGATTCTTATAAAAATACTCTAAGGAGAGGATGTATTCGGGAGCCATGGCATAAAGTCCTGTCCTGGAGCGAAAATCCCTGATTCCTGATTCAGTGCTGATTCCTGCACCGGAAAGCACAACGATATTGTTCGCATTTTGAATGATTTCCGAACACAACTCAAGAGTACGTTCCAAGAATATCAGCTCCTTAAATTAGTTAGAATAGTTTTGTTAACCGAAATATTTTTGTGTTGACATATAATATTCAAAAAGTTTAATCTATTATTGCACATAAAGTACATAAAGGGGATTTAGTAATGAAATTTAGAACTCTTGATTTAACACTGGCAGCGATGTTTGTTGCCCTGATGGCTTTTGGCTCGAACATCACATCTATCGTACCTTTCATGGTTGTTGGAGGCGTGCCGATCACATTGCAAACCTTCTTTGCCATTCTTGCTGGAGCCGTTTTAGGCAGCCGGTTAGGCGCTATTTCAATGGTCGTTTACACCTTAGTAGGACTAGTAGGTGTCCCGGTTTTCGCGCAATTTGGCGCAGGTTTTGGAACATTGATCAGCCCGACTTTCGGATTTATTCTTTCATTTATTCTTACTGCTTATGCTGTTGGTAAAATCGTTGAGAAGAAACGTAGTGTCGCGACATTCATCATTGCTTCACTAATTGGACTTGCCATTAATTATATCATCGGAACAAACTGGATGTATTTTGCCTATAAATTTTGGGCAGCAGCTCCAGAAGGCTTTTCGTATGGAATGGCATGGCTTTGGATGGTCGTTCCACTCCCAAAAGATATCATCCTTGCAGTTTTTGCAGGCCTGATGGCTGCACGACTTGAAAGATCAGTGCTTTCAAGACCAAGTTTCAGCCATTTACGCAAAACGGCTTAATTAAGATTTACTGTTGAGTTAAAGAGTAGCACAAAGAAGGACAGCTATTACAGCTGTCCTTCTTTGTGCCCAACAACGGCCTACACTCACTATAAAGAAGATAGAAGTGTCTGTCTCCCCACACCAGACAACTCCCAAATCATTTCCTTGTAGTTTTCATACCTGTTTGATGTTCCTTCAATTGTTTATCGATCGCTTTATCCCTCTCTCCGCCATCTGCAAGTTCTTCTGAAAACTCATGTTCCTGAACCTGAAGTCCTGGCTTTCCTACAAGTTTTGAGCTCGCGATTGTTTCAGCAGAAAGGTTGTTATTCGGAGCACCTTCTTCGTTCCATTTTCCCATTAACCTAACCTCCTTTTTCTTACTATTTGTTATTGGCTTATTTTGCATTCATCGGTGGTTTTTGTAGATGATCTTGACTTAGGAAGCATCTTGGCTCTAAAAAGGTGGTATTTCAGTATGCCAACCTTTTCCGAAGGTGAATATTCAGCTTAAATGAAAATGGAGCCCTTCACCACCGGCGTAGGGCTCCAAAAAATACCGTTAAATAGATCAATTAATTCTTTTTATTTACGTTGATGAATAACTTGCCATCAGCGGTTTCTCTTGTTTCATTTCCGTAGGAATCAACCACTTTTACTTCATTGACTGCTCCGTCTGCTACCAGATCTTTCGTAGCTGTGTAGTATCCCATGTAATAACCCGTTGAAACCTCACGCAATGGGAGCTCGACGGTTAGATACTCCTGGTTTTATTAAGACACACACGGATATTGGTACTTGAATCCCGCCTGTAAACTCTTTGCTAGTAAAAGAGTATACAGGCACAAATTTAAAATGAGGCTTTTGGAGGAATGTAACTGGAAAAATAGATTTAAGTTGCTTTTTCTTCCACATCCTGTTATTCTTAAGAAGAATTATTTTTGTTCGGTGTAAAGGATAGAAATTATTTCGTCTTAATGATCACTTTGGGCAAGGATAGTAACATAATGTGCTAACGCACTGGGAGGTAACAAGAAATGGAACAAGGTACAGTAAAATGGTTTAACGCAGAAAAAGGTTTTGGATTCATCGAGCGCGAAGGTGGAGACGACGTATTCGTACACTTCTCTGCTATCCAATCTGAAGGTTTCAAATCATTAGACGAAGGTCAAAAAGTTTCTTTCGACGTTGAGCAAGGCGCTCGCGGACCACAAGCTGCTAACGTTTCAAAACTATAATATTAGTTTTGTTTAAAGAAGAAGGTTCCTATGGGACCTTCTTTTTATTTTGCGTCCATCCCCCTCTTCCCTTCGGCGTTCTATTTTAGAGTACCTTTCCACAAAAGCTTTTGCCCCCCTCCATTAGCCCATTTCTATTAACTAATTCCGCCATATTCTGAATCTAACCTGGCAATGGCGATGAATTCTTCCACAACTTGAGTTTTGTTAAGGATGATAAAGAAATAGAAGTCATGAATTCCTTTATGTAGAATAATACCCCGACTATTTGCAAATAATTCACAATATTAACGTGAAGGCGGGATATAAATTGAATCAGTATGAATTGATCCTCAGGATAGCGGTTGGTTTTATCGTATTACTTTCTATGGCAAGGTGGACTGGAAGAAAAGAAATCAGCCAAATGACGTTTTTTAACCTTGTATCGGCTATCGCCTTTGGTTCCATTGCAGCAGCACTTGTTGTCAATCCAAGTGTAAGTATTATAAACGGGATTATTGCTTTACTAGGCTGGGCCGCTGTTACAGTCTTAACTGATCAAATTCACCTTAAATCAAAAAAAGCGAGAAAGCTATTAATGGGTGATCCGGTTATCGTGATAAAAAAAGGGAAAATTTTAGAAGATGTACTGAAACAAACACGCCTAGATACTGACTCCCTACAAGCAAGGCTTCGTGAAAAAAGCATTTTTTCATTGAGTGATGTTGATTATGCCATCTTTGAAACGGACGGAAAGCTTTCGGTCATGAAAAAGGAACCCAAACAAGCTGTTACGAAAAGCGATCTGAATATCGCGATGTCCAAAGGGGATTTTGTTCCGCTTTCTACAGAGCTAGTGGCTGACGGACAAGTCAATGATAAAAATTTGGCCAAAATGAATAAGGACCAAACCTGGCTCGACGATCAGCTTCAACACGCTGGAATCCAATCTATAGATGATGTTTTCTATGCAGAAGTCCAACCAGACGGGAATCTATATATTGATAAAAGAGAAGATTTTTTACATTAATACTCTCACTGAAACATATTGATTAACACACCAACAAGAGGAAGTCAACTCAAAATCCCTTGAGCGAAATCCAGGAAAAGCATCCTCCTCGCCCCCGCCATTGAATTTAAAAATTCGTCGAAGCAATAATTAGTTATTGTATATGTGTAAAAGGGATGGAACACGAAGTATCCATCCCTTTTTTTCATTAGACTCCTTTATATGCCAATCGATAGATTTCCGCCAGTTCTGATACTAATGGAAGCTTAGGGTTGGCTGTTGTACACTGGTCTTCGAATGCCCGGTCAGCAAGTTGGTCGACCTTTGCTTCGAATTCGGCTTTATCTACACCGTTTGCTTCGATGCTCATTGGAATATCCATTTCTCTAGCCAATTTGATTATCGCCTGGACAAGGCTTTCAACACCTTCTTCAGTGGTACGGCACGGCAGGCCTAGTATGCGTGCGATTTCTGCGTAACGCTGGTCGGCTACGAAACTTTCATACTTAGGGAATGCCGTAAACTTCTTTGGTTTTGTTGCGTTATAACGGATGACATGCGGCATCAAGATGGTATTGGAGCGGCCGTGTGCAATATGGAATTCTGCACCAAGCTTGTGTGCTAGACTATGGTTGATTCCCAGGAAAGCATTTGCAAACGCCATGCCGGCAATCGTGGACGCATTATGCACCTTCTCGCGCGCAACTTCATCCTGGCCATTTCGGTACGCTCTTGGAAGATATTCAAATACAAGCTGGATCGCTTTGATGGCAAGACCATCTGTATAGTCATTGGCCATACAGCTGACATAAGCTTCGATGGCATGTGTTAAAACGTCCATTCCTGTATCAGCAGTAATATGCTTCGGTACCGTCATGACAAATTGCGGATCGACAATAGCAACATCTGGTGTCAGCTCATAATCCGCGAGTGGATATTTGATGTTCGCTTTTTTATCGGTAATGACCGAGAAGGATGTCACTTCTGAACCAGTACCTGATGTTGTTGGAATTGCTACGAATTGGGCTTTGCGGCCAAGCTGCGGATATTTGACGATCCGCTTGCGGATATCAAGGAACTTCTGCTTCAAGCCATGGAAATCTGCTTCCGGGTATTCATAGAACAGCCACATGCCTTTTGCTGCGTCCATCGCCGAGCCTCCACCGAGGGCAATAATGACATCTGGCTGGAAGCTCGCCATCATTTCTGCGCCTTTCATCACAGTCTCGATTGATGGATCTGGTTCTACATCTGAGAAGATTTCACAGTGTACATAATCCGGACGCTTTCTTAAATGATAGAGAACTTTGTCAACATATCCTAGCTTCACCATACCAGGATCCGTGACGATGAATGCTTTTGAGATTTTAGGCATTTTCGCAAGATACTGTGTCGAATTCTTTTCAAAGTAAATTTTTGATGGTACCTTAAACCACTGCATATTCACATTCCTTCTCGCGACTTTTTTGACATTTATTAAATTGATTGCACCTACGTTGGTAGACACGGAGTTCCCGCCGTAAGTTCCGCAGCCGAGTGTCAGAGATGGCAGGTAGGCATTATAGATATCACCAATTGCGCCTTGTGATGACGGTGCGTTTACGATAACGCGTCCTGCCTTCATTTTTAAGCCGTATGCTTTAATCACTTCATCACTTGTTGAATGGATGACAGCAGAGTGGCCCAGCCCCCCGAATTCGAGCATCTCTTCTGCACGCTTAAACCCTTCGTCTGTTCCATTCACTTTATAGCATGCTAACACCGGGCTCAGCTTTTCACGGGAAAGCGGATATTGAGGTCCCACGCCTTTCAGCTCAGCAACAAGGATTTTAGTCTCCTCTGGTACTGACACTCCAGCCATTTCAGCAATTTTATGAGCTGGCATGCCCACGATATCAGCATTGACAGCACATGATTGTTCATTAATGACAAGCTTCTCGACTTTCATTTTTTCTTCCTCGTTTAGGAAGTAGCAGCTATTCGCAATCATTTCCTTTTTTACATCATGGTAAATTTCTTTATCAATGATGACTGCCTGTTCAGATGCGCAGATCATTCCATTATCGAATGTTTTGGATAATATCAGGTCATTGACTGCCCGTTTTACATTTGCAGTTCGTTCAATATAACAAGGTACATTCCCAGGACCAACACCTAGTGCCGGCTTTCCAGAACTGTAGGCAGATTTTACCATGCCAGCACCGCCAGTAGCCAAAATCATCGAAATTTTCGGATGGTTCATTAGAGCTTGTGTTGCCTCAAGAGATGGTTTTTCAATCCACTGGATACAATCTTCAGGTGCTCCTGCTTTAACAGCTGCGTCGCGGAGAATCCTTGCAGCCTCACTGCTGCATTTTTGTGCAGATGGATGGAAGGCAAATATGATTGGGTTCCTTGTTTTAATTGAAATCAGCGCCTTGAACATGGTTGTAGAGGTTGGATTCGTCACCGGTGTTACACCGGCGATCACACCAACTGGCTCAGCAATTGTGATCATCCCTTCATGCTCATTTTCATCGATAATGCCGGCTGTTTTATCATATTTGATATTGTGGTACACATATTCAGTAGCAAACATGTTTTTGATGATCTTATCTTCATAAACACCACGTTTTGTTTCATCAACTGCCATTTTTGCGAGTGGCATATGCTGGTCAAGTCCTGCGAGCGCCATTTCCTTCACGATTTTATTGACTGCTTCTTGATCCATCTCACGCAGTTGTGATAATGCATTTATCCCTTTATCTAATAGAACATCAACCATTTTCGTAACGGATGATTGCTCCTTTACCACTTTTTCAACTGTCCCCATCTTAAGGACCTCCTTAATGTTTTAGTGTTGCCGGCTGTATTTATGTAGAGCATATGTTGTAAGTTCTAATTTGTGAATGTTTTCACATGATTGCCCAAAAAAATATTTTACTCGCAAACTGGATTTCTAGGTATTTTTTCAAAGCTGATGTCTGTAACAAACTTCGTACTTCTTTTCACTATGACCACGAAGTTTACTGTCCAGATGTATGCTGGAATTTCTTTATCGTCTTTATACATCATCGCTTCAAATTCATCACCAATGACTTCCTCAAGCATTTCCTGGGTGTATGTCTCAGTATCGGTTGAGAAGGGTTTAAATTCGCAATACATCATTTCAATCACTCCTTTTCCTTTTCTAATTAAAGATTATCACATAATCAGAATAATAGTTTGTGAAATGTTGAACAATATATGAACTATTGTTTATCAACTTTCAAAAGAGTGAAGAACAACAGATTGTAATCGCTTACAAATTAATTATTATTTTAATATATTAATATTGTAATAAAGAGACTCCAGGAAGAGTCTCTAAAAATTAAAGGATATCCCCGTTAATTCCTCCGATACGGTCCATAACCTGGTCATTGTTTCTTCATTAAAAACTCCTGATGCAGGAATTTCAATCGCAGGATATCCTTTTCTGTTTCCTCTCCCGTCCGGACCAATGTATTCACCGCCGGTCAAGCTGTCATCCGCTGCAGCATAGATGGTTGGAAGAGCGCCCATTTCTGCGGGCTGGGAAAAAAATTTCATCAATCCTTTCATATATTTAGGGGTTTCACCTTTCCCTAGATTGAATAAATTCGTATTGGAAATTCCCGGGTGGCAAGCGACACTGATTGTTTCGATTCCATGCTGTTTAAAACGATTATCAAGATCCCTAGCAAATAACAGGTTAGCAAGCTTGCTCTGTCCATAAAATTTCATTGCTTTGTATCCCTTTGAGCCGTCCAGATTATCAAAATCAATCGAAGCTCCCCGATGAGCGATGCTGCTCAAAGTGACAACCCTGGAACCAGGTGTATTTTTTAAAATTGGCAGCAAGAGGCCTGTCAACGCAAAGTGGCCAAGGTGATTACTGCCGAATTGAAGCTCGAATCCATCCTTTGTCTTGCCATATGGAGGGATCATGACTCCAGCGTTATTGATCAGTATGTCCAGGGAGCTGTATTTTTCCATAAAAGCTGAAGTGAAATTGCGGACACTTGCGAGGTCTGCCAAATCCAGCTTCATCATTTCTACTGATGCTTCACGATTTCCTTGCACTATAGAGTCAACAGCAACCTTGCCCTTTTCCTCATTTCTCACTGCGAATATGACATGTGCACCCTTTTCAGAGAGTTTCTTTGCCGCTTCATAGCCGATGCCGCTATTGGCTCCAGTGATGATAACTGTCTTGCCTGATAAGTTCTCGATTAATATGATGATGCACCTCCGTATGTTCTATTTTACAAAGTTACAAATGTTTTCAATAACTTCTTTTTCCCAATGATAAGAATTAAAGGTATGGTCAGCCCCTGTCACAATGTTGAGCGTCGCCTGTTCCTGATAGCATTTCTCCTGATATTTCATGGAATCCTCAATCGAAACAGCTTGATCATTTGTCCCATGAATCAGCAAAACATCGCCTTTGAATTTTTTTGCCCTTTCCCACACATCAATGGTACTTAACTCTTCAATAAATTCTTTTCCTATTAAATTCCCACCAATGTCGAAGGCGCTCTTTTCCTTAATATATGTAGAATTTTTCACCATAACCTTCGCTTCTTCTGCCATACTGCCAGCTGGAGCTAGTAAAATAAGTTTCTCGATTTTCTCTGGATGATCTCCAGCAAGTAGGCTGGCAACAAATCCTCCCATACTAAAACCGAGGACAATCACTTTTTCGTTATTAATGCTGGGATGTGAACGAACATACTCAAGAATTGTTTCTGCCTCTGCTAATTCATTCAACACAGTCATGTCTTCAAAATTCCCATCACTCTCTCCGCTTCCTAAAAAGTCGAATCGGAAGCTCGCAATCCCAAGATCTTCGAGTGCCCTTGAAATTTTCAAAAAGAAACGATGTGGCTCTAGTATGCTGCCGGTAAAGCCATGCAGGAGAATAACAGCAGGAGCCTCCTTCTGGCCTGCCAAGGGGATATGTGCCATCCCTCTAATCACCTGGTTGTTATGTAAAAGCGAAACTGCTTCCTGCATTTAGACAACTCCTTTTGCTACCTTCAATAACTTCAATGGTAACACAATTGGTCTTATTAACCATTGAAATTATATTGAATTTAATTCATACTAAACTCATAGGAATTATTGGAGGGATATTAAAATGAATCTTTTTGTTGAAAAATGCCCACGTTGTAAAACAGCGTTGGAAGTAAAAGATAATCCTTCATGCAAGGCGGTCGTAATTAAGGCCTGTCCTGCTGGCCACTATGAAAAAGAATTTCATCCAGCATTGGAGACATATATAGAAAGACACAAAGCATCTTAATCTTGTGAAGCAGGGCCTCAAATTGAGGTCCTGTTTTTTCGTCAATAGGAAATTTTTTAAATTCACTAAGATGACAATTTTTGTTTTCATAATTTGTTCACATTTGTCGTCAAAACCGTAACAACTTCCATGTTAGAATGATTACAAATAAAGCAGTGTGATATTTATCACACCTTTTGCCACAACTTACCGTTCATTAAGGGGTTATTTTCGAAAACTTTGTGAACAAATGAACATAAGTTTGTGATAGAATGAACAAGGTTCATATTTGAAAGGAGCTGCAGTGATGAAGAAATCAAAACTATTTTTGGTCTCCCTCACCTCGATCATGGCTGTGCTGTTGCTTAGCGGCTGTGAAAACAATATGGTGGTATTCAACCCGGAGGGACCAATCGCAAGACAAATTCTTGAGTTAATCAACTTTTCGATTGCTCTGATGTTACTCGTCACAGTCGTTGTATTCGGGCTATTCGGATTCATCGTCTGGAAGTACCGTGAAAGAAAAGACAACTTGGATTACGAACCACCTGAAGAACACGGCAGCACTGTGCTTGAAATAATTTGGACAGTGATTCCGATTTTGATTATCGTTGCTTTGACGATCCCTACTGTCAAAACGATTTACGCTATAGATGAAATCCCGAAAGGTTATGAGAATAAAGAGCCTCTTGTCATTAACGTTACATCTGCTGATTGGAAATGGATTTTCAGTTATCCGGAACAAGGAATCGAAACAGTCAACTATGTGAATATTCCTGAAGACCGTCCGATCGACTTCAGACTGACCTCAGCAGGCACGATGCAAAGTTTCTGGATTCCTGCTTTGGCCGGCCAAAAATACACGATGGCGAAAGCTGAAACTCAGCTCTACCTGGTTGCAGATAATCCAGGATCATATGTTGGCAAGAACACAAACTTTAACGGCCAGGGATATGCAGGCATGGAGTTCGAAGTGCTTTCCCAGACACAAAAAGATTTTGATAAATGGATCAAAGACGTAAAAGAAACTGCTCCAAAAATGACTTTGGAGGAATATGAGAAGATGCTTGAGCCTTCCCACCTTGGACGCAAGACATTCTCAAACACACACCTTGAATGGGTCGACCACTCTGATCCGCATTCAAAGAACTACACGAATCCGGAAATGTACGATAGAGGACATGGCTGGCCTGGAAAGATTTTTGAGGATAAGGATAATTACAAAAATAAAGATGGAAACAATGATCATTTAAATCATGAAAACAATGAAGATATGAACCATAAAGAATCTGAAACTGAAGATTCACACGGGGGTGACCACAGTGGGCATTAAGTGGGATGAATTTTTCGTAACTGGTGATCCATTAATTTTCGCATCACAAATCGGGATTGCCCTGACATTAGTTGGTGCATTAGCCGGTCTCACCTATTTTAAAAAATGGAATTACCTATGGTCGGAGTGGTTTACAACTGTTGACCACAAGAAAATCGGGATTATGTATATCCTGGTAGGCGTCGTGATGTTTCTCCGCGGCGGTATTGATGGCTTGATGATGAAAGGCCAGACAGCCGTGCCGGAAAATGACTTTCTGAATGCCCAGCACTATAACGAGGTATTCACAACACACGGCGTCATCATGATCTTATTTGTTGCGATGCCGCTTCTGATCGGTCTCATGAACTTTGTGATTCCGTTGCAAATCGGTGCCCGTGATGTTGCTTTTCCACAGCTAAATGCTCTCAGCTTCTGGCTGACTGTGAGCGGCGCAGCACTGTTCAATATTTCATTCATCATTGGCGGTTCACCTGACGCAGGATGGACCTCATACTTCCCTCTTGCCGGAAAAGAATTCAGTCCGGGCATCGGGAATAACTTTTACGCAGTTGCCCTGCAAATAGCAGGTGCCGGTACTTTGATGACAGGTATTAACTTCGTTGTCACAGTGTTAAAAATGAGAACTAAAGGCATGACTTTAATGAAGATGCCAATGTTCACATGGACATCTTTCATCACTTCAATCATCATCGTAGCCAGCTTCCCTATTTTTACAGTTGCGCTGGCATTGATGACATTTGACCGCACGTTCGGTACTCACTTCTTTACGATCTCGGGCGGCGGTATGGATATGCTCTGGGCGAATCTGTTCTGGCTATGGGGACACCCTGAAGTCTATATCGTCGTTCTGCCAGCATTCGGTATGCTGTCAGATATTATCTCGACTTTTGCGCGTAAAACTTTATACGGCTATAAATCAATGGTCATCTCGATCGTAATGATTTCAGTTTTAAGTATGCTAGTATGGGTTCACCACTTCTTCACAATGGGTAATAGCGCAGGCGTGAACTCTTTCTTCTCGATCACGACGATGGCAATTGCCATCCCTACAGGGGTGAAGGTATTCAACTGGCTGTTCACGATGAGAAAAGGCCGGATCAAGTTTACGACGGCAATGCTCTGGGCATTAGCTTTCGTTCCTAACTTTGTCATCGGCGGTGTTACTGGTGTCATGCTGGCGATGGCTGCAGCAGATTATCAGTATCACAACACATTATTCCTGGTGGCACACTTCCACTATGTACTGATTCCTGGGGTAGTGTTTCCGATCTTTGCAGGCCTTTACTTCTGGTGGCCTAAGATGTTCGGCTATATGCTTAATGAGAAAATCGGGAAATGGCACTTCTGGCTGTTCGTTGTTGGTTTCAACGTGACGTTCATGCCAATGTTCTTCCTTGGACTTGACGGTGCGGTCCGCCGCGCGTACACTTACTCAGCTGAAACTGGGTTTGGTCCATTGATGATGATTTCTGCTGTTGGTTCAGTGATTCTTGCAGCAGGATTTGCGGCTCTTGTCTACAACATCTACTGGAGCGCACGTAACGCTGACCGCAATATCGGCAATGACCCGTGGGATGCAAGAACGCTTGAATGGGCAACAGCAACACCTGTACAGCATTATAACTTTGCTTCCCTCCCTGAGGTTACAAAGCTTGATGCATTCTGGCACATGAAAAAGAACAATCAACTTCAGCCACTTTCTGAAGATGAAATTGAAGAAATCCATTTGCCCAGCAACACATGGATCCCGATTTATATGGGGGTTGTCTTCGGAATTTCCGGATTCCTGCTTGTTTTCGAATGGACGATTGCTGCCGGAGTTGCCGCTATAGGTATTCTCGCTGGACTTGCCTTCCGTTCATTTGACTATGATGAAGGCTTCCATGTCCACAAGGATGAAATCTTTGAAACAGAAAGCAAATGGAGAAAAGGCGCGAACAAAGGAGTGAAGAATCATGTCAGCTAAAGTTAATGCCGCTTTGCCGCTCGAATACCAGACAGAACAAAACAGGATGAATATCCTCGGCTTCTGGGTCTTCCTCGGAGCTGAAATCGTGCTCTTCGCTACCCTTTTTGGAGTGTATGGAGTGCTCGGTGAGCGTTATGCCGGCGGACCGACTCAGAAGGATATCTTCATTGTAAAAGATGTTATGATTCAGACTTTCCTGCTGCTGACAAGCAGCTTCACAATGGGTATCTCGATTTTTGAAATGCGTCGCAGCAATATAAAAGGCATGCTGATGTGGTTAGTATTTACGCTGCTACTGGGCGGTGGGTTCCTTTTCATGGAAATTCGCGAATTCATGCACTATGTACATGAAGGTGCAACAATGCAAACAAGTGCGTTCCTATCCAGCTTCTTCGTTCTGCTGGGAACACACGGATTGCACGTCACAATCGGGATTGGCTGGGCGATCCTGCTGATCGTCCAGATAGTGCAGCGCGGATTGACACCAGTGACAGCACGTAAGGCATTCATATTCGGACTGTACTGGCACTTCCTTGATGTCGTTTGGATTTTCATCTTCACATTCGTTTATTTACAAGGGTTGGTGATGTAATATGGATCAGCATTCAAAAGGCTTCCCATTAAGCCATGTCATCGGATTCTTCATGTCACTCGTCCTGACATTCGGCGCTGCATGGATTGCCCTTCAGAGCTCACTTTCAATGAAGGCAGTCATGTGGATCATCGGCACACTGGCGGTTGTCCAGGCCGGAATCCAGCTTTACATGTTCATGCACGTAAATGAAGGCGAGGATAAAGTGACGAATAATATCAATATCATTTACTCAGCATTTATCGCAGTAGTCATTGTTGCAGGATCCATCTGGGTTATGACTTCAGGACACTCGCATTAAAACGAAATGAAACCAGGCATCCTCTTTGGGGGTGGCCTGGTTTTTTTGTGGGCTCATTTTGAGTGATTGATGCTGTTTTAGACAACTTTGGCTTAGTGAGCCGAGATTATGTCCGAACCTGATGATACTTCGGACAGCTTTTGCTTGTGTGGCGGGAAAGTTGTCCGAACTTGCCCCTACTTCGGACAGCTTTTGCTCGAGTGGCGGGAAAGTTGTCCGAACTGCCCCTACTTCGGTCAGCTTTTGCTCGAGTGGCCGGAAAGTTGTCCGAACTTGCCCTTACTTCGGACAGCTTTTGCTTGTGTGGCCGGAAAGTTGTCCGAACATTCCCCTACTTCGGACAGCTTTTACTTGATGCAATTGAATGTTGCCCGAACTTGCCGCTACTTAAACAAGCTTCACTTTTCATGAACTAAATCTTAGCCATCTCGCTTTTCCGTCCTTTGATCAGGCGTAAACGGGGCAGCTTACCTTCTTTCCGGAATAAAGAAAACATCGCGAAGTTAAATGCCGCAAGGAACAGTGATAGTACAGCATGCTGGAATCCATGTGATAGCAATGCCAAGAATCCGCTTACAAGACAATATAAACCAACAATTAAATAAAAGTACATAAGAAGTTTTCCCACTTCTCATTCCCCCACTATTTCGTTTGTATTTTTTATATTAACAGAATTTAATAAAAAATGTCACATAATGTTCACAATTAACTCTAAATTTTTTCACAATTTACCTTTTCTCATATTGCTTGACTCTTCTACCCGCCATGCTATTATGATTAATGAAGAATTAAATAACAAAATTTTACCACTAGGGGTGCCTTTGAATTAAAGGCTGAGATTAAAGTGAGACTTTGAGACCCTTGGAACCTGATCTGGTTTACACCAGCGTAGGAAAGTGGACTTTGGGACGTTTTTATGTTGTGCCAATTCAACCACTTTCTTGAAAGTGGTTTTTTTATTGGGTTAAAAAGGATGAGGAGGAGCTTCAAATGAAAAAATTCACTGAAGAATTAAAGAAACAAGCAGAACCAATATGGCAGGCAAATTTTGACCACCCTTTTATAAAGGGAATCGCTAATGGAAATTTAGCATTGGAGTCCTTTCGCTATTATGTGTTACAGGATTCTTATTATCTTTCCCATTTTGCGAGGATACAGGCAATCGGAGCGTCAAGAGCAGCTGATTTGTTCACGACTTCGAGAATGGCTGCTCATTCGATGGGGACTTATGAGGCTGAGCTTGGTCTGCACGAAAATTTCCTAAAGCAATTGAGTGTAACAAAACAAGAATTAGAAGAGTTCGTCCCATCTCCCACTGCCTATGCCTACACATCACACCTTTATCGCGTTGCTGCTTCCGGAAGCCTGGCTGAAATCATCGCAGCGATCCTGCCATGCTATTGGATTTACTATGAAATTGGACAATTGTTAAAGGACTGCACTCCTAATGTCCAAATATATCAAGAATGGATTAATGCATATGGCGGAGATTGGTTCAGTGAGTTAGTAAATGAGCAGCTAAGCAGACTTGATCAGCTGGCAATCGAAGCCTCAAAATCAGAACAAGATAAAATGAAACAGCATTTTAACATCAGCAGCCAGTATGAATTCATGTTCTGGGATATGGCCTACAATCAAGAAAAATGGCCCGTTACAAACTAAAAAATGACATTTAAAAACAACGGGTTTCTGCCCGTTGTTTTAATCAATTATTTTTACTAAAAAGATGGCTTCGATAAAGAACAATTTCCTACTAAAGACTGCAACCTTGGTTCATAGTAGCTTAAACTGGCGAGAAAGTAGCATGTTTCTGGAAAGTGATGCTCCAGAAAGCGAAGATTGGATTTATTCAAAAGCGTATCTCCTTTGTATTTCTCTACCATATTTTTAATGAACTGATTCATTTCCAGCGTCGTATTCCCTACTTCATAAATGAATTCCTGTTGTCGGGCAAAGCCTGGCTGTTTAACCCGTAAATAATTTTTCAAATGATGATTTTGGACAATATATAGCTGGAATCTGCCTTTAAATTCTTGTACTGCTGTGTTGGCTCCAACTTCGATCGGGTCAAGCAGATTTTCAAAAAGCACCGCGTGACCGAGTTGATCTTCAAGCCAGAGGTCCATAACCTGAGTTGCTGACAGCCGCACTGGTTCCTGGCCCTGCACAAGATAGTTCAAAATCCGTAAATATTCCTGGTTTTCACTCAAGGTACCGTTTAAATAGGTTGGCGACAGACTAAGGTTTACTTTATTATCTATCCTTAATGATTGTAGAGTACCTTCAAAATCATAATAGTTTTTAACGACCTTCCACGCTTTTCTCGAAAATTCAATCATCTGACTGTCCTGGTGGCCAGATTGTCGCGGTATTGACTGCAAATGAGCTAAAAGGTCATCATATAAACCAATGAATTGCTGAGCAATTTTCACATACTCCGTTTCACTCACTGACAACCCGTCCCTGACAAAATAAGCGTGATCCCGCAGCATTTCAACCCAAAATGAATGTTCATCCCAAAGAGAAATCATATCTCTCCCCTCCTTTTCCTACTCTTATACTTACTGTTCAAGAAAGAAAGAAATGATGACATCAAGAAATATTTAATACTTTTAGCCTGATTTGAGATACTAAGAAAAACAATCCATATTCTCTACCAAAAGGTGTTGCTAATGAGAAATCTAAAACTTTACATATTCTTAATGGCTGTCCTGCCCTGGCTTTCGCTGCCTCTTCTAGGTAAACAAACGTTCAGGAAGTTCCTGCCCGGTACATTGTTCATGGGAATTTATTTAATGTTTGAAGGAAGATTAGCTGAAAAGAGAAAATGGTGGTGGTTCCCGTTTAAAATTAAACCAAACGTATTGGGTGAACTGCCTTTAATCTGGGGTCCGTTTTTTATAGGCTCCTTCTGGATCATGAAATACACCTATAAAAAATTCAACCTGTATTTATTGGTCAATATCTTGATTGACTCGCTGTTTACTTATTACGCTGTGGACATCTTCAAGAAATTTGGCTATGTCTCATTGGTTCGGCTAACCAAGTTCCAATTATCGATTGTGTTCCTATTCAAAACCTTAGTTCTATATGGATTTCAGGTATTTTACGACAAAGTCATTCGAGGGTATTCAGATAGTACACATCAATAATTATTTTTAAAATGAACATAATAATAAGGCCATTTAGATAATCCAAACGAAAGTGAGCTGAATTGAATGGCAAGACAAGGTATGCACAATAGGGATCAAACAAGAGAACAAACTGAAAAGCATGATAAAAGAAATGACATTGAGCTGGGCGCCGAGTTTCAGGTAGGAAATTCCAAATCTCAAAGCCAGAAAAAAAGCGGGAAACAAGTAAATAAAAAGTAACAGGAAGACGTCCATTAATCCGGGCGTCTTTTCTTCATTACTCAGGATGTTAAAAGTAAACGGTCTTTCTCTCCCTTCTCAGAAGGAACATAATAGCAAATATCTTTTTAAATATTTGTTTCAAATTTAAGTTTTAGAATAGTATACACGGGGAACGAACGTAATAAGAATGATATGGGGAGGTGCTGAAGGTGAGTTTGTTGTACAGCAAGGCAATGGAAGCTTTTAAAAAGGATGCAAAGCGTCAGTCTGAGTTTCAAAAGAAATCAAAAAGCAAGGCGAAATAGCTATTCCGCCTTACGGTTGTACGTTCATCTTCTTGTCATCCTACCATTGAGGATGATTTTTTTTGCCTATTTCTAGTTAAGGTCTTCAGGACTACTCTAGCTTTTTAATTTTGTATTGTTGCCAATTGCCCTGAGAATCAAACTGATTATTGCCGCAAAAACGAAAGTTGAAAACAGCAGAAAGACTGGAATTTCACCTTGAGGAAAAGCAATGTTCTTATAGTTAGCAAAAAACAGAATACCTAGTATGTATAGAAAATGAATTAAGATCGAAATCGACATGGCAGGTTTTAAGACGTTCAAAATATCACTCCTGTAAAAACTTTTCCTTTTCTTATTCCATTTTATGTAACAGAATTCCTTTTTTTTCATCAATTTTCTTCTTTAAATCGCAAAACTTAAAAAAAGAACGAAATCATGTAGATTTCGTTCTAATCCTTATAAATTCTCAATAAAGACCCTGATGACATCAGCGCCGCCTATGAAGGTTCCAAGTGAACTTCCCAGATTGGCAAGTACAACGATCAGCAACACTCGGCTGACTTTGTTTCGCCAAAATCCTTTTAAACTAAAAACATCTTCAGATAGTGTCTCAAAGTCCTTAACACTCGGCCTGCGGATATACGCTTGTGCCAAACCGGCAAACCAGCCCGCAGCAAGCAAAGGATTTAATGAAGTGATCGGTGCTGCTATAAATGCTGTCAAAATGGTCAGTGGATGCCCCATTGCGATGGCAGCTCCCAGGGCGGAAAGGCTTCCGTTCCATAAGATCCAGCTGACTGTTTGCGCAAAACCCGCAGATGGGTTAGCTAAAAAAGTATAGACGATGATAGCAAGGATCAATACAGGAATGCTCCAGCCAATGATTTTTGGCCAATTGGATTTCGGCGGTATCGCTCTTAATTTATTCAAATCATGCTCTTTTTTTATTTCTTCTTTGATTCCTGGTACGTGTGCAGCCCCCAGGACAGCGACAATTTTTTCTCCAGGCGCTTCCTTGATTTTCTGAGCTAAATATTGGTCACGCTCGTCAATCAATGGCTTTTTCAACCGTGGAAATGTCTCAGTGAATTCATTCAGCATCGCGTTGATCGTATCCTGATCCTTCAGCTTTTCCAATTCTTCCTCCGAGATGCTGTCCCGGCTGAAGATACTCGTAATGATCTGGCTGAGCAAAATGGCCTTTCCTTTCAAGCCAAGATTTCCCCAAATCCTTGAAAAAGTAATCTGGATATTTCGATCTGCTAGAACAAGTTCAGCTCCGACTTCCTTTGCGGATTCAATCCCCTGGATCATCTCCTGTCCTGCTTTGATCCCAAGCTCCTTCGCCATCCGATTTTGAAAAGACGAAATAGCGAGGTTCATCAATAATAAAGAAGCCCGTTTTTCTTTAATGACCTGGATGATATCCATCTCCTGCCACTTTGAACCCTCGGAGATCGTCTTATAGCGCTGCTCGTCCAATTCTACACAGACAGAATCCGGTCTCTCAGCTTCAATTACTTCCTTCACCTGCTCCGCACTGTGCTTGGATACATGTGCAGTTCCAATCAATATGTATTCCTTGCCATTCATTTCAATTCTCGTTATATTTTCCTCGCCCATAGATACCTTCCTTTTACTAGACCCATGCAAGCCAACTTTATATACATAGTTTATGATTCATTTTACCATTATAACATGAACAATAGTCTGAAATATAAAGATTATTTACCTTTCTGCCATTTGGCGCAAAGAGAAAAAGACCGCACAATCGTCAGCTTATGACACCTGTACGGTCTTTCGTTTGAAAATTATTTTGAATAGCTGTTCTTCAGTTTTGCTGATTTTTTACTATCTATCAATTTTTTCACGATTGGGTATAGAACTGGTCCCCATTTGATAGCTGTCTTTATTAGTTTTGTCATGAGTTATCCCTCCTCATTTCTTAGTACTTATATACCCATACTAAATGAGGGACAATCCTGCATGATTTTGGCAATCTTCGATATTATTTAACAGGAGAAAGTTCGTCTTCGGTTACCCACTGATGGTTCGTGACTTTCTCAGAGCCATCTGTTGGCGTAAAATCGACCATATATACTGTCATTTCTTCAGCTGAATCAATAACCGCTTTTGCTCCTTTCATTCCTTCCATATGATCAGTATTGATCGTAACTTCATCCCCTGCCTTTAACGGTTTGTCTCCGGCATCAAGCAGTTCTTCATGGATGACCCACTTATGCTGTTCCACTCGGTCTCCACCATTCGTAGGGTCATAGGATAACGAATAGACGACGGTATCATATGCACCGACGACCTCCGCTTCTGCCCCATCCATGCCTGGCATGTGATCGTCCGTGATGATAGCCTTGCTGCCAACTTTGTATGTTGGGTCCGAGGCTTCCTTTAGACCTTCAGGCAGTTCGCCTGATCCCGAATGCTCCATATTTGCATGGCTGTTGTGATCCTCAGTGCTTGACTTTTCTTTTTCACCAGAGCAAGCTGTTAAAAATAGTGCCGTGGTAATTGATAATAATACCATTACTAACCTACTGTTTAGTTTCATACTAACTTTCCCTCCCCATTTTATAAGAAATATATATCATGAATTTGTGCAGATTTTATCGAGCAGCTGAATAACAAATATCCAAAGAGATTTAATCACCTTAAAAATAGGTAAATCCCTGTTATACCATGAAAATAAGGAAAATCTATGTCAATAAGATTTTTAAAAGTAATTTTTCTGTTATTCACCTTGAAGAACACATGAAGAAAGACAGCTTGTCTCTATTGACGGCTTGGATGAAAACTAGGCTCTCGATTTTGAAAGCCTTTACCTTTATAAGAACAGCTAGCGCTGGAGCAAGATTGAATTTATAATTACTTATACAATAAAAGATCCAGGCCTTCGCCTGGATCCATTTAGAATGCCCAATCACCAAGAGGTGTCATCCTACGGTTCTGCTTGCAGCTCTCGCATACATGAAGCCTAACGGGTTGAAAAAGCTTTTCTTCCTTGTTCTCTGAAACATCCTTCCGTCCACAAACTTCGCAAATTCTCATCCATTTCACCTCATTTTAATCTATTGTCAAATGGCTAAGTTCTGTAGTGACTCGCTACCATGTCCAACACTTGGGTTTATTAATAATATTTACAAGATGGATGAAAATATTTAAGAAGAACAATATATTTTTAAAAGGAGTAGATAATTTTAATGTTTTACTCAATTACCGGTTTACTCAATTACCGGTTTTTTGAACGGCTCAATTTTAGATCCAATTTACATAACATTATTATCTATTTATAATGACCTTATATCCCAAGTGTCCGAAAAATTCCTTCAATACTTTTTCAGCATTTTCATCTGCTTTTTGTAAAATACCCGCCTCTATTGCTTCCTGCTTAATTTGTTCCTGGGCTATAGCGGCTAAATCGAATCCTTGATCCCACTGTACTTTTCCACGGAGAAGGCCTTCATCCGAAAATGTCCTTACCTTGTCCATTTCAATGGCTGGCTCCTGAATGAATTTTGCATCAGGCAATGCAATCTCTACAACATTCTTCTCGTCATCAACCCTTATTTCTTCTTCGTCAATAGACTGTAAATCAACACCCGCTATCACAGTTGCTGGAACGATCAATAGCAATTCACGCTTTGTCCCCGGTATATTAAGGTTAATTTTCTCCCCGAATAACTCATTATCTTCTTGCTCAAGGATTACCTTCACATGTGCCTCTGCCGTGGCCAACGTTGCCAAACCGTGTACTTGTTCAATGAATACAGTCGACTCAGCCTTGCCTGTGCTCCCCGTAACATACCAGAATCCAGCACCTATGCCTGAAGCTATGAAAAGTAAAACAATTAGAATCCTGCTAATTGTACTAATCTTTGATGACCTCGCTGGATGTGCAGCCAGAGTAGCCGAGCTTTCCTCTCTTCCCGCCCTTATCTCAGTCAATAGTTCATCAAGCTTAGTAATAACTTTTTCCTGCTTGTCCATGTATTTAACCTCCTGTATCACCGAAAAATTACAAATTACCCTTTCAATCGACAAATCCAGATGATGAAAAATCCTCCAATTATAAGGAGGCTTATTATTTATTACGAACAAGCATGGAAAAAGTTTCATAGAATGACAGTTTGCTAGTTTCCACTGTTTTATTTTTCAGAGAATGGGGCATAGTTAAAAATATTCGTATCACCAGGAAAGGAGGCAGCTATTTTGAGTCAACTAGATGGAAAAGTCGCGTTAATAACAGGTGCCAGCTCCGGAATTGGAAGAGCTGCAGCTATAAAAATGGCCAAGGAGGGTGTAAAAGTTGCCTTAATCGATGTGAAGGAAGAGAATTCCAGGGATGTTAAGGAGTCAATTGAAGAGTCTGGCGGAAGCGCACTGATCATCGAATGCGATATTGCAAATCCAAGAGAAATGGAACGAAGCTATCAAAAGGTTGTTGCTGCATGGGGAAGAGTCGATATCGTATTTGCCAATGCTGGCATCAATGGTGTCATTGCCCCAATAGAAGACCTGGCTCCAGAGGATTGGGACGAAACCATCAACACGAACCTCAAAGGAACCTTCCTAACAGTAAAATATGCAATCCCACATATGAAGAATCACGGCGGCAGCATCATCATCACGAGCTAAATAACGGAAACAGAATTTATAAGAATTTCGGGATGTCTGCATACAGTACTTCCAAAATCGGTCAAACCGGTTTCGGTAAAATGGCAGCACTGGAACTTGCGCAATATAAAATAAGGGTCAATATCATTTGTCCGGGTGCTATTGAAACTAACATAGGGAAAAACACCTTCCCGCAAGAGGATGAACTAGAAAAAATCAAAATCCCAGTAGAATATCCTAAAGGTAATCAACCACTGGAAGAACACGCCGGAAAGCCAGAACAAGTAGCAGACCTCGTCTACTTTCTAGCATCTGACCTGTCTTCGCATATTACCGGCACAGAAGTCTATATAGATGGAGCGGAATCGCTGTTATAAAGGAAAAATGCTCAGGGTTGCCTGAGCATTTTTTATGTGTTAATAATCCCATAATGGACTAAATCTTCATAACGGTTTTCTTTCATGACATGGTCAATTAAAATACCTTCTTCCCTCATTCCTAACTTTTGCAAAACACGTCCTGAAGCCGGATTGGAATGAAAGCAGCGAGCAAATACTTTATGGTATTTCTTTTCATTGAACGCAAATTGCACGATTGCTTCTGCTACCTCTGTTGCATATCCTCTTCCCCAGTATTCTTCACCAATCCAGTAAGCTATTTCACCATGATTGAACCTCTGGTGGTTAGATAAGGCTATAGCGCCGAATAATTCTCCACTTTCCTTATCTGTGACAGCGAACTCGTATGACTTACTAGTTTCATAATTTTCAAGATGGCTTTCCATCCATAATAAAGCATCTTCTATTCTGTAGGGATAAGGCAGGTACAAAGTATTTTTAAAAATATTATAGTTATTACAGAGCTTGGCAACATCTGCAGCGTCGGATTTTTGAAACATCCGAAGAAATAGCCTTTTAGTAGTAATTGTTTTATTTTCTTGATCAAAGGTCATACCAAGTCCCCCAATACAATAATCAAATACTTCTTCAGTGATGATTAATCTCCAATTTGCTTTGTTAAGCCGTAAATTCCGGGTTTTTCTTCATAACCTAACTTTCTATTAACATAAAGCATTGGTGCATTTTTGGAATTGTTATGGGTCCGAATATATCTCACTTTGTTTTGCAAGGCATATTCAATCGCTTTTATTTTTACCGCCTGGGCAAGCCCTTTTCCACGGTATCGCTGATCTACTCCAGTCATCGAATTATAGTAGACATCCTCATTTTCCTTTACGATCATAGACATAGCAATCCATTGATCGCCATCAACCGCTAAAATAAAGCCCTTCTTATCAAAATCTTTCAACAAGGCTATCATTCTATCATTATCCGGACGATGCTTTCCTTTCATTCCTGGAACATCAGTCACAAGCTGCCACCAGAAATCCCAAAACCGATTTTGAGTATCTTTATCCTTTGAGCAATCATCCAAAGTAGTAAAACGAATTCCGGATGATTCTAGACTTTTAAAAATAGAACTATACTGATCCTTGCTAAACTGAGAAATCTCTAATTGAGATTCAAAAACATGGCTGGTTATGTCAAAGCCTTTCTTTTTAGCCCAATTCAGGTCTTTCTCCTTTGTATCCTGGATTTGAGTCTGGAGAACTTTGGACTTGTTCTTATGGGCAATATCTTCTATGTCAGTTAATAACCAGCTCCCAATCCCCCGATTACGATATTCATGATCCACCTTAATAAAAACCTCAGCGTATCCCGGCTCTAAAATAGGATCCCATGGGCCAGAAACATACATGCCGTATCCAATTAATCTGCCAATTGGAGTAATCACTCCCAAAATTTTTTGAATCGTTTCTCTAGTAGCCTTCTTTTCAAGCATTTTAATGGTATTTATGTTAGGTAACTCTGAACTAGTTTCACGTACAATTTCCGAAAAGTTTTTGGAGGTTAAGGGGATGATTTTTAGGTCCATTCAACTAACACCTCCTTTTTATTTCGTACACTCAATCAGCCAGCAATCACGGAGTTCTCCTTCGTGAAGTTCGTGTTTTGGCAGTAATTTAACTTTATTGAACCCGCACTTTTCATAGCATTTTATTGCTCGTTCATTCCAGACTTGAGGATCCATCACAACTTTTACAGCCTTCATACCATCAATTAGAAACTCCGTCATGGATGAAACAAGCAAAGTTCCAATGCCTCTATTCCAATAGTCGACTTCACCGATAAACAGATCAGTTCCGAAAATTCTACAGCTCTCATACCCATACTCTTTTTTAGTATCCTCATCCAATTCATAATATTGAATATAGCCTATTGACTTACCTTCATACTCAATAATGCATTTAACTTCATCGTCGTCTGAAGAGTAAAAAACCCTTTCGACTTTTTCTAAATCGAATGGATTATCCCTGCCTTCATAGTATTTAAGAACCTCCGGAGTAGAAAGCCATTTTGATAATAAGTGTTTATCTTTTTCTTCTAATCTACGAACTTTTAAACTGCCGTATTGATATACCACACTAATCCTACTTTTTGCCATTTCTAATGTTTTTCCCATTCTACAGCTAAAATTCCATAAACAACATGATCTACATAGTGATCGTATAACCATTCGGCCTGCCGGATCCTGCCTTCTTTTACAAAGCCTAACCTTTCAGGAATTCCTCTGCTCTTCTTATTTTCCTCCGCAGCTCTGATTTCAACTTTGTTCAACTTCAAATGGTCAAAGGCATAATCAGTCAATGCACTGGCAACTCTGGTCATGATCCCTTTGCCTTGATATTCATGCCCGAGCCAATACCCAATGTAAGCAGTTTTATTTGACCAGTTAATACTGTTGAAACCTGCTGTTCCCACGATTTCTCCTTCGTATAAAATAACCGTCGTCATGCTTTTATTTTCAGCGTAACCTTTCATCGTTCCTTTTAAAAATTCTTTAGTATCTTCAACGTCCGTAGTAAAATCTAGCCATGGAAGCCACTCTTTTAAATAATCACGAGCTTTTTCAGTTAGTTCAAAAAGGCGGTCTGCATCCGATACCTCTGTCAGTTTTAATGATAATTGTTCATCTATTTTATATAAAAACATAAATTTGCCTCCTTATTATGTTAATTTTATAAAGAGATACTATTCGACAAAAGATTCACTTTTTCCTTTTATTGCTAAAAACTTTCTTCTATAAAAAAAGAGCTGCCAACATAGCTGGCAGCACTTTAAAAGTCTTTTATAACTTTTCTCCGTTAGTTTTTATCACATCTTTATACCAGAAGAATGACTTTTTCTTCTTACGTTCTAACGTTCCGCTGCCATCATCTTGCTTGTCCACATAGATATAACCGTATCTTTTCGAGAACTCGCCAGTGGACATGCTGACCATATCAATGCATCCCCAGCTAGTATAGCCCATCAAATTCACTCCATCTTCAATCGCTTCGCCCAGGGCTTTAATATGCTCGCGCAAATAGTCAATACGATAGTCATCAACGATGCTGCCGTCTTCTTCTAGTTTGTCATAGGCTCCCAGGCCATTTTCAACGACAAATAAAGGAATTTGATAACGGTCATATAGTTTGTTCAAGCTAATACGCAATCCAGCCGGGTCGATTTCCCATCCCCAGTCGCTTACTTCAAGGAATGGATTTCGCACTCCCCCAATGATATTACCTTCTGAAGCATCCTCATCAGCCTTTTTCTTTTTCTCCGTACGCGACATGTAGTAGCTGAATCCAACGTAATCAACGGTGCCCTCCTTCAATAACTCAAGATCACCTTCCTCAATCTCCAATTGAATATTGTGTTCTTTAAAGTATCGATTCATGAAGGAAGGATACTCTCCCCGCACCTGGACATCACCGCAAAAATAATTGAAAATCTGCTCTTCCTTTAGTGCGTGTAGGACATTTTCCGGATTGCTGTCAAAAGGATAAACAGGCGCAAACAGAATCATGCACCCAATCTGCGATTCTGCAATAATCTCATGGCAAGCTTTGACTGCAATTGCGCTTGCGACTAATTGATGGTGGTATGCCTGGAAGGTTGGCTGATATCGATCCTCTTCTTTTTCAATCGAAAATCCCAGGCCGTTGATCGGCATCACAAGCGCGCTATTGATTTCATTGAACGTCATCCAGTACTTAACTTTGTCTTTGTAACGATTTAAGATAGTTGTGGCATACCTTTCAAAGAAAGTAATAACTTTACGGTTACGCCAGCCGCCGTATTCTTTTACTAAATGAAGCGGCATTTCATAGTGGGAAATTGTCACAACAGGCTCAATCCCATGTTTATGTAATTCATCCAAAACCCGATCATAATAAGCCAGTCCCTCTTCATTAGGATCTAGTTCATCGCCATTCGGGAATATCCGTGTCCAGGCGATTGACATACGAAACGCCTTAAACCCCATTTCTGCAAACAATGCAATATCCTCTTTATATCGATGGTAAAAATCGATCGCCTCATGATTCGGGTAGTATTGGTCTGGCTTGATTTCAAAGTCGAAACCTGGTTTTGTTAAAATATCGTATCTGGCTTTTCCCCCTGGCAGAACATCCGCGACATTCAAACCCTTGTTCCCTTCTTTAAATCCACCTTCAATTTGATTGGCAGCCGTAGCCCCTCCCCATAAAAAACCTTGTGGGAATTTATACGTTTTCATGGTTAGTACCTCCATATAGGTTATACGCTTCCACTTGAATATTTTAGACCAAACGAGCTTGCCTGATTTTGACAGCTTTTCGCTTAGTGACCGTGAACCTGTCACGATTCCGTGCTTTTCTTGACAGCTTTTCGCTTAGAGGCCGTGAACCTGTCACGATTCCGGCTTTTTCTTGACAGCTTTTCGCTTAGTAGCGTTGAACCTGTCACGATTCCGGCTTTTTCTTGACAACTTTTCGCTTAGAGGCCGTGAACCTGTCACGATTCCGGCTTTTTCTTGACAGCTTTTCGCTTAGAGGCCGTGAACCTGTCACGATTCCGGCTTTTTCTTGACAGCTTTTCGCTTAGAGGCCGTTAACCTGTCACGATTCCGGCTTTTTCTTGACAACTTTTAGCTTAGTGGCGTTGAACCTGTCACGATTCCGGCTTTTTCTTGACAACTTTTCGCTTAGCGGCCGTGAACTTGTCACGATTCCGGCTTTTTCTTGACAGCTTTTCGCTTTCCAGCCGTGAACCTGTCATGATTCCAGCTTAGTTTTGACAGGTTTTCAATAGTGTCTAATTCAATATCTCATTATACATTTCTTTAATTCCTCACTACTAATGTTTCCCCGCTGCGCAAAAAAACAACCCTACTAAAATTCCTTCTATTAAACAGTTCTAAACCTAGCATCCTTTCAATATCTTAGTGATAGGAAAGCCAATACTCTAGAAAAAGGTGATTGAAGTGTTTGTTGTCCATTTTTATGAGCAGAAAAATGAAATGCTGAATCAGTTGCTTAAGCGTGTACCTGTAGTTGGGGAGGATCTGAGAATCAAGGGGCGTAAAGGTAAGGTTGCGAGTGTGACGGAAATCGATGAGAAAACGTACCATGTTCAAGTCACTTTGGAAGCGAAAGCGAAACCTGGCGCAGCGGCCGACCCTGGTAAAAAGAAGAAGCGATAAATAAGAAATGGAGAACCGCGAAGGTTCTCCATTTCTTATTATTTGTTCAAAAAAGCCCAGGCATACTGTGCATAAAGCTCTGCTCCCGTTACCAAAGCGTCTTCATCAATATTGAATTTCCCATGATGGTGAGCCCATTCTGTATCTTTATCTGGGTTTCCACTACCGACGAGGGCAAAACTGCCTGGGACCTCATCAAGATAGAAACTGAAGTCTTCCCCACCCATTGTTGGCTTTTCATGATAGATGACATCCTCACCGAATGACTCAGATGCGACTTGCTGAACAAGCATAGCACTTTCCTCGTCATTGATGACTGCCTGTGTCCCACGCGTGTATTCCACTTTTGCTGTAGCACCATATAAAGCCGCTATACTTTCAGCATAATGTGTTAGCTGGGATTCGATGTGGTCACGTGTTGCAGGGTCGAAGCAGCGCACTGTTCCTTCAATCACAGCATTTTCGGCAATGACATTGAATCGAGTTCCTACCACCATTTTACCGACAGTAAGAACTGCACCTTGCTGCGGGTCAATCGTTCTCGACACCACAGATTGGACGTTCATGACAAAGGATGATGCAACGATGGCGGTGTCGATACAATCCTGCGGGATCGCTCCGTGGCCACCTTTTCCTTTAAAAGTGACCTTGAATAAATCAGCCGAGGCAAAGGATGGTCCCGGAGTGCAGCTCACCTTATGAGTCGGCATTTGCGACCAAATGTGGATGCCGAAAACGTTATCGACTCCTTCGACTGCACCCTGTTTTACCAGAGCTTTGGCTCCTTCTGCTACCTCTTCAGCAGGCTGGAACAATAAACGGACATTTCCTGGAAGCTCATCCTTGATTTCATTCAAAGCCTTTGCAGCGACCATCAACATGGCAGTGTGGGCATCATGTCCGCATGCATGCATTTTACCATCTTCGTTTGAAGCGTAAGGCAGGTCCTTGTTTAGTTCCTCTACAGAAAGTGCATCCATATCCCCTCTCAAGGCGACAGTCTTGCCCGGCTTGCCGCCCTTGATTTCAGCAATGACACCGGTTGGTTCGGTTCTTTTATATGAAATTCCTAATTGGTCCAGGTATTCACAAACAATATCTGTGGTTTTATATTCTTCCCATGACACTTCCGGCTCGCTGTGAAGTTTCCTGCGCAGCTCTGTTAATTCGTCTTTGTATTCCGTAATAGCTTCTTTTAATCTCTCGTTTATCATCATTCCGCCTCCGTTAAGATCTTGGATGTTTCGTAAAAGATCCCTACCGCTCTAGCTATGTCTTCTGAATCTGACCATTCTTCCGGACAATGACTAAGTCCATTTTTGCTTGGAATGAAAAGCATTCCTGCATCTGTATAGTCGGATAAAACCATAGCGTCGTGCCCTGCTCCACTATTGATTGAACAATACGGTATTTCCAACGCTTCGCTTTTCTCTTTTAATAGAGAGCGGATATCCCGATTCAGTTCTTTCGGTTGGATATATAAGAGCTGCTCAACGGATGTTTGAATTCCATTTTTACTAACAGAATGTACTAGATTCTTTGTTTTCTCGATGACATTCAGGACGTTTTCTTCCTTTCCAGAGCGAATATCAACCGAGAAGACTACATGATCTGGAATCACATTGGCTCCATTCGGATAAACATTCAAACGACCAGTAGTGATGACCGTTCCTTCCCCTTCTTCTTCAGCAAGTTCTGGCAAACGACCGATAATATTAGCCGCAGCTACCAGTGCGTCGGCACGGCGGTCCATTGGGGTGGTTCCTGCGTGACCTGCCTGGCCTTTAATGGTTACTTCCAGCTGAGTCAGTCCAACAATCGCCTCGACAACTCCAATAGGAATCTCTTTTTCTTCTAAAATAGGGCCTTGTTCAATGTGTAACTCGAGGAAAGCCTTTATCGTTTTCATATCTCTTTTTTTCGGAAGCGATGGATCTAGCCCGATTTCAACCATTGCTTCGACTGTGGAAATACCGTTTGTGTCTCTCAGGTTCTGAAATTCTTCTTCACCCAGCAAGCCGACCATCCCGCGGGACCCCATAAGGCCTCCGCCAAACCTTGCTCCTTCTTCTTCAACCAATGCAACGACTTCGAGAGGATACTTGGGGGTTAAGTTATTTTTAACAAAGAGTGCTGCTACCTCAAGAGCGGCAACAACCCCAGCTGGTCCATCATAGGAGCCGCCGTGAGGGACCGAGTCAAAATGCGACCCGACCATCACGCTCGGTGCGTCCTTCAGGGTTCCCTCCAGTTTGCCAAAAATATTACCGAAGCCATCTTCTCTAACCTCGAGCCCATACTCTCTCATTTTTCCTTTTATATAATTGCGAGTCTTTAGATCCTCCTGGCTGTATGTCAGCCTTGTCGTTCCTTTACCCGGAGTCGCAGTGTACTCACTGATTTGGTTAATATGATGCTCAATACTTTCCTTTAATTCTACCAATCTCATTCCCCTCTTTTCTTACAAGAATCCTACAAAGATACCGGCAAGTACAACCGATACGATCGTGACGGTTACAAAACCGCCCACAAGCATTGGTGGCAGCATATGGCTGGTCAATGCTTCTCTTTCTTTTTCATCCTCGGTTAAAGAATTGATGACTTCATTGGTGATGATATAATCTGCAGGGAAACCATAAAGTGCTGTTAATGATACTGCAAAGGCCATTTCTTTGCTTACCTTCAATAACTTGCCGACGATAAATGAGAATATGTACATTCCTGCGATGCCAAGGACAATTGCACCAAGCAGCGGAACAATGATATCAAGGAGCATTCCTGGTGTAGCCTGCTTCAATCCATCAAAAATGAATAACATTAAGACTAGAATGGCAATCCCAAATCCATTGGCCTTCTGCAGGGCCTGCTTTTCCAGGAATCCTACGCTTGTTGCGATGACTCCAAATAATAATGCAAGTACGAACGGGCTTACCGAGACGACTGGAGCCAGCAATGTTGATGTTAGGTATGCTAAATAAGCGACCAGTGATAGCCTGAAAAACTTAAAGAATTCAGTATTATATTTTTCTGGAAGGTTTTTAAAAAGCTTTAATTCAATAGGTGGTGCGGTGGTTTCTACAGTTGCAGCCACTTCATTTGCTGCAAGACTGCCCTCACGATATTGCTTTAAAAGTCTCTTGCCTTCTTTTTTCAGTACAAGTGAGGTTAATGGGTATCCCGCAAATCCCTGCATGACATAGATTACGATCGCGAATACCGACAGTGTTGCCAGACCTGCTTCCTTTGCTCCTTCAGACATGATCAAGGCGGAAACGACTCCACCAACCAAAGGTGGTACGGCAACAACCATTGTCTGGAATCCAAAAATGAGTGTTCCGACACTCAATAGTACGGCTACTATTCCTAAAATACCTGATAAAGCTATCACAATCGTTTTCCATTGATTTTTCAATTCCTGGATCGAAAGCAATGTTCCCATATTTGTTATTAACAAATACATCATCATCACAGCAACTGCAGATGGCACACCAGCAAGTGCTACGATTTCTTTCGGGAAAAACGTCCAGTACCCAATCAGGAACAGGACAGCTGAAACGAACATGGACGGAATCCATGCCTTCGTCCTAACAGCAACTAAATCACCTACTAGTAAAATGAATACAACAATAACCAAAGCTAACATCTGTGACATCATGAATCCCCCCAATTTCTTTTTTACTTAAACGCTTCGCTTTGCGAAAGAAAAAAGTATTAGGTACGATAATAATATAGATATAATATTCAGTCAATTATAAATTTTAAAATTTTTAAAAGAAAACGTTTACTTCCCTTTTTTGGTTCTTATTACCTAGTAAATAAAAAGGCGAACCACTATAAGAGCGGCTCGCCAGTTGAATTTATATTTTAGTCAGGATTTTTAGTTTTCAGGGAAACAGCCAATGGCTTCTTATCCAAGCAGTATTCCAATAGAACGATTTTGCCTTCAAGTTCAAGGTGCTTAGCCAGGGCGATCACTTCTTCCCCTTCTTCAGTTGAGGACACAGACGAAATTCTTAAGTTCCCATCACTATTCTGGATTTGATTAAATAGCTCTTCTTTTGACATATTCACTTTCGTCTTCATCTTTATCACCCCTTCTTAGGAATTACCTTTCTTTACCCAGGGATGATGCAGGTGATTCCAGGAAATAAAAACCATTCATGGATAAATGAACCTTTCTCGTGGATTAGGTAACCAATCATGCTACCTATATTTTTGAATTCGGCTTTATTAGGGCACCAATTACGCTTATTGGTTACCTATAAATCTAGTTTTTGGTGCTGCTCCATACCGTCTATTGGTTCTCATTAGAGCCAATTTCTCCGTTACAAGGGCACCATTACACCTTAACAGTTGCAAATCATCAAGACATTCCCATCAGGATCCTGGAAGTTGAAGTAGGCAAAATCGCCAATTCGTTCAATTTCTTTAGTGATTGTAGTTCCATTTGACTTAACAAAGCTATAAGCTTCATCAACATCATCTACCAGAATGTTAAACAACACATGGTCGGAAGGCTTCAAATTAAAACCTGGGTCGAAGGTGTGATCGTCAAGGGTTAATCCTGTTTCAGATGTAACCGGGATGTTATGGACCGGTGATTCCACCTTTTCGGCATCAAATGGTATCCCCAGCAGATTATAGTACCATTCTGCAGATTTTTTCAAGTTGCTCACGTGGATAAAAACATTGTTTACTTTATTGTAAAGTGGTGATTTCATAATTTCTCCTCCTAAAAAGTTAATAATCCAATGGGTTGTCTCCATACCTTTCCCATAAGGCAGGAAACTTCTTTTTCAAACTTTCTTCATCATCTTCATCCCAGTCGAATTCAATATCAGGTGGAATCGTTTGGTCTCCGGTCAGTTTTACATATAAATCAAAGTAATCGTCGTAGTCCAACCCTGTCTTCTCTTCATAAGCAATACTTGCTGCACTCAACAAGTCCTCGAGTTGTGGGACATCCTCTTCCTCCTCCAGGACTTTTAAATGGGGAATGGTCATCTCGGGATCATTGATGGCTTCTTCGTATGTTTCCTTTCCCTGAAAAAGCAGCCAGGCCCTAAAATAATCAAAGGAATCATCCGAGGCTCCTCCCATGATGATATAGGCCGCTGCCCACAAGTCAGAAGTGTATGACTTCAGATAATTCTGATTGAAAAAGTAATCAAACATCACAATATCTTTGACGGGTTTCTTCGATAAATGGCTAACCAGCCACTCGATTTGTTCCTCAGGGTCTTCCCCTTTTTGCCTGGCAGTCTTAAGAATCTCCCAAAATACGATTTCAGACATCGAGCTTTCCTTCATTACCTTATCGACGGGGTTTGCCGGAGTGTAACCTTTCTTCAATTTCGATTTAATCAATTTGTCAGCATCCTTTTGACAAGCTTCTTCAGAATCAAAATTTTTCACTTTTACCGCGCCTACTGTTCCTATTTTGCCATAGGTAATACTATAACTATTTCCGGCCACATTAATTTTCCAAAATTTATTGGAAGAACCATCTTTATAAATGAGCGTTGTCTCCACCGTTCACACTCCTGTTGTCTTATTTCCAATTAGGATGTTTCCTGTCCAGGATGTCGTCTTTGTCCAAACCAGCATCCTCTGTTATAGAAAAATCGGATTCGTTGTAACTGAATTCTTCTTTTTCAAATAAACATTCTATTTCCTTTACGAGCTCTTCCAACAGCGGAAAGCTTGTGGCATACCCCAGGCTTTCCACCACATTTCTGTAATACCACTCTTGCTCCTTTTTTCCGCGTCTGAACCTGCTCCAAACTTTCTCGCCTGATTGTTCGACGTCCTCGCGAATGGATCTGACATTATGGAGTTTGTCCGCACAAGCCACCACGCGGATTTCTTCTGAAGCAGTTTTCAAAAACTCAATCGTGTGCTCTTTTCTCTCTTCCCAGGAAAGAGATTTGTCCGGCTCTGAGCATCCTTCAACAATTCTTGCTACCTCAGTTCCAAACTCCCGCTTGACATCTTCCATTGTTATATCCGTATCTTCTACTGTGTATTGAAGAATTCCGGCCGCTACCATTTCCTCGCTGTATCCCGCTTTTTGCAAAATCATCCCCACTGCCACGGGGTGGGCAATATACGGGATTTTTGTATTTTTACGATATTGCCCTTCATGTGCCATTGAAGCAATTTGCAATGCTTTATCTATTAAATCCATCTTTATCTGCCTCCAGTTTTCCAGATACTTATTACTTCTTTAATGGATCAATAAATCCTTCCTTAGGAAAATGGCAAACTTGATTATTTTCTCCAAAATATTCTGCTATATTTAGTATATAAACCTTTTGGAGGCTGACATGACCAAACTGACAGACCACTTAATCGTCATTTCCTTTGACTGTCTTTCTGAGCATGATGTTCCCTTGCTCAGGGAGATGCCAAATTTTAAGACTTTTATAGAAAATAGTTCTTTCTGTACACAGGTGGAAACGATCTATCCTTCTGTTACATACCCTTGCCATGCGACAATCGTGACCGGTAATTTCCCTAATCGGCACGGTATTGTCAACAATACATTTGTCCAGCCTGGCAGAATCTCACCAGACTGGTATTGGCACCGCAGCCATGTTAAAGGGACAACCCTCTACGATGAGGCAAAAAAGGCTGGGATGAAAACTGCCGCTCTATTATGGCCAGTAACCGCAAAAGCCGATATTGACTACAACATGCCTGAAATTTTTGCGAACAGGCCCTGGCACCACCAGATTCCTGTTTCGCTTTCCAATGGGAGTCCTCGATACCAGCTAGAAATGAACTCGAAATTCGGGCATATCAGAAATGGCCTGAGCCAGCCAGAGCTCGATGACTTCGTTTTGGAAGCAACAGTTGAAACAATAAAAACGAGGAAGCCGGAGTTGATGCTGATCCACTTCGTCGATCTCGACTCCCAGCGCCATATGCAGGGATTTTCATCAGAAGAAGCTATAGCTGCCCTTCACCGCCATGATGAGAGACTTGGAAGAATCATGGAAGCACTCAAAGAGGCTGGCATCGCTGAAAATTCAACACTTGCCATTCTTGGTGACCACAGTGCACTTGATGAGTCTAAAGTGGTGAAATTGAACGTATTATTTAAAGAACGAGGACTCATCCAAACGAACTCTGCGGGCAAAGTGACCGATTGGAAAGCTTATTGCAAGAGTTGTGACGGTTCAGCCTATATCTATTTAAAAAATCAAAACGATGATGCTGCGAAAAATCTAGTTACAGATATATTAGCTGATCTTTTACAGGATGAAAGCAATGGCATTGAAGCAGCAATCACTGGTGCTGAAGCAAACGCAAAAGGAGCGGATGGAACAGCCTTCAGGATGCTGGAAGCTGCCAGAGGATATTACTTCAGCGAGGCAGTAGACGGTAACTATATTGAAGAAGTGACCGAACAGGATGCCAGGACGAAAAAGTACACTTTTGCCTGTCATGGATACTCCCCTGAAAAAGAAGGTTATCACACTGTTTTCTTCGTAGCTGGAAAAGGCATTCGTCCAGGAATCTCCATCAAGTCTATGCACCTTGTAGACGAAGGCCCAACCTTTGCTCGACTGCTTGGCCTTGACCTCGGCGATACAGATGGCTCCATTCTCGAAGGGATTCTGGATATTTAGCACTAGGAAAGAAGGTCTTTGAAGGACTCGAAGCGAATTATATTACCTGTTGGAAGATCTATCTACGTTTAAGGAAGTTTTACTCGCTTGGATAGTTTTATTTTTAGGTTGAGAGAAGTTTTATTACCGGTTGTGACACATTTATCTCCGGTTGCAGCAATTTTATTACCGGTTGTGACATATTTATCTCCGGTTGCAGCATGTTTATCTCTGGTGGGGCACTTTTATAAACGTTGATTAGTATAGTTCAACTTAATAGACAAAAATACAATCTTATTGGGGGCAAAAGGATGAAAGGTTTTACGAAGGAAGAGAGCAGCTGGATTCGTTATGACTGGGCCAGCTCGGCTTATTCGATTATCATTTCGACGGCTGTGTTCCCGCTTTTTTATAAAGCTTCCGCAACTGAGGCTGGTATTAGCCTTTCCAATTCAACTGCCTATTTGGGTTATACGATTGCGATCGCCACCTTCATATTGGCATTGATTGGTCCGATTCTTGGAACCATAGCGGACTATCAAGGAATGAAGAAACGATTCTTCACCATTTTCTTTACGCTAGGGATTACCTTTACAGCTGGTCTTGCCTTCGTGCCGAGTGGAAACTGGCTGATGCTGCTTGTCGTCTACACCCTAGCCGTGCTCGGATCGACAGGTTCCAATGTTTTCTATGATGCCTTTATCGTTGATGTAACGACGGATAAACGGATGGACAGAGTGTCTGCGCGCGGATACGGGATGGGTTACATCGGGAGTACGATTCCATTCATCATCAGTATCGCAATCATTATTTTAGCCCAGACAAAAGTCTTGCCAATTTCTATGACTCTGGCAAGTCAGACAGCTTTTATCATTACCGCAATCTGGTGGGGACTTTTCTCCATCCCTATGTTTAAAAATGTACACCAAAAGCATTACATCGAGCGCGAACCTCAACTGGTGCTGCAAAGCTTTAGACGTTTAGGAAAAACCTTTAAGGAAATCCGCAAATACAGGGCATTATTTTTATTTTTATTAGCTTATTTCTTTTACATTGACGGTGTTGGAACGATCATCACGATGTCTACAGCCTATGGAACCGATTTAGGCATCAGCTCTACTAACCTATTGATTATCCTTTTTGCTACCCAGGTAGTCGCCTGGCCGTTCGCGATCTTATTTGGAAAATTATCCGAGCGTTTTACCGGCAAAAAAATGCTTTATGTCGGAATTACCGTTTATATCTTTGTCTGTATTTACGCATACTTCCTGGAAACAACGACTGACTTCTGGATCCTGGCAATGCTTGTTGCTACGTCCCAGGGCGGTATCCAGGCGTTAAGCCGATCTTATTTTGCAAAATTGGTTCCGAAAGCGAATGCAAATGAGTTTTTCGGCTTCTACAACATCTTTGGAAAGTTCGCTTCAATCATGGGGCCGCTTATGGTCGGTCTTACAGCACAGCTAACTGGCAATTCGAGCATGGGAGTTTTCAGCCTCGTCATCCTATTCGTTATTGGGATGGTCATTCTCGCCTTTGTTCCAGAACCAGAACAACAGCCTCAAGCACCTGAAATTGTTTAAACAAAAGCCTCTGGGAAACCAGAGGTTTTTTTGAAAAATGAATGGAGGTTTTCTAGAGATCTATGAAAAAACTAAAGCTTTCCTAATGATCATTGGCAGCCTGCTCCTCGTTTTCATCATTGTCACCATGTTCAATACCCTCACATTGGAATCCCGTCAGCCATCACCGGATTACTATAATGGTACTATCAAGGAAGACTATGCGATCAATACCCTTTCAAAGGCAATTCAGTTTAAGACTATTTCCTATCAGGACCGCAGCAAAATGGACCTGAATGAATTCGACCGTTTCATTTCCTTTTTAAAAGAGAGCTTTCCTATCGTTCACGAAGAGCTTGAGCTTGAAAAAGTGAATGGTCATGCGCTTGTCTATATATGGAAAGGATCAGACTCTACGAAGCTGCCGATTGGATTGACAAGTCATTACGATGTCGTCCCTGTCCTTGAGGGTACGGAGGAAAACTGGGAGCAAGACCCTTTCAGCGGGAGAATCGCAGACGGTAAGATTTGGGGACGGGGTACACTGGATGACAAAATCGGTGTGATTGGTATTCTTGAAGCTACAGAACACCTGCTCAAAGAAAATTATAAGCCTTCTCGCGATATCTATCTCATGTTCGGACATGATGAAGAAATCGGTGGGGATGAAGGAGCCGCAATGATTGTAAGCACCCTTAATGAACGAGGCATCAAGTTTGATTTCGTTTTAGATGAAGGAGGAGCAATCGTGGAGAACATGGTTCCGGGTGTCAATAAACCCGTCGGCGTTGTAGGTGTTTCTGAAAAGGGTTCTGCGACTGCAGAGCTGTCGATCGAAGGAAGCGGCGGCCATTCCTCACAGCCAAAAGACCGTACCAATATCGGCAGAATATCAAGCGCGATCGCCAAGCTGGAAGAAACCCAGTTCCCCGCCGATCTGAAAGGACCTGGTGAGGATCTATTTGAGTTTGTCGCTCCTGAAATGAGCTTTGCCATGAAATATGTCTTTGCCAACAAGTTCATTTTCGAACCGGTTATCGAAAAAATCCTCCTGCAGCAGCCTGCATCATCTGCGCTGATCAGGACGACGATTGCACCAACGATCTTCCATGCAGGCGAGCAGTATAACGCCCTTCCAGAAAGAGCTTCGGCTATCATCAACCTCCGCCTGATGCCTGGTGATTCGTTAGAGAAGGTGAAGGAATATATAGAAGAAACGATTGACGATGATGCAATCAAAGTGAAAATTGAAGGCTCTGAGGCTTCTGGTGTCTCTGACGTCGACAGCTGGCATTTCAAAACAATCCAGCAAAGTGCGATAAATGTCTTTGATGAAGCAGTCATCGCACCCTATCTGATGTTCGCAGGATCTGATGCAAAGCATTACGACAGTATCGCCGAAAACACCTATAGATTCCTCCCTGTCCAGTTGACTTCTGAAGACCTGAACCGCATGCATGGTACAAATGAGCATATAAGTATTGATAACTATCTGAAGGCGATCAGTTTTTATATGGAAGTTATTAGAGAAGCGGATAAGGAGAGTAGGATTTTCAATGGATTGGGCGGAGTGTTATTTTAGTTAAATAATGCTCGCTCAACCATTTAGAATATATATCACAGTCACCATTCCAGAACTTTCTATTCTGGCAATTGCTTTTTAGGAGTTGAAACAGATGAAACTATACTGGTCATCGATCTTAGTTTTTATTGTCTTCTGGCTTACTGTATCGACATTCACTTATTCCGAACATGTGTGATGGTCATTTTTTTCGGCAAAACCCACCACCCATACCCCTTTAATTGAGCAGATTTCTTTTATTAAAGTAATAATTGTCATATTAGTTTCATTAGGCATTTGGTCCGTACTGCGGAATCGTAAGTCTTGAGCTCCAAATTTTCAATCTGTTAATACCTAATTATCGTTGTTAAATTAGTTTTAAGGTCCATATTTTTTCATTCTCTTGGGTGGTAAATTTCCAGAATCTTCTCCAAGACAAAACTACCCCCAGAAAAAAAAGAAACAAAGTTTAATAACTTCGCTTCTTCCCTAATTTACTTTTATAAATGATGGTTGATTCGCGGGTTATTGGGTTCCCTCTCTCTAAAAATTCGGACGAACTCAACCAGTCCAGTTACTGCTGCGTTAAGTAGTCTTTCCCCTTTCTCCCTGGTTGCTTCGGTTGGGTCCCCAAGTGTGCCGGTTTCGGATATCGAGCTCCAATAAGGGACCATGACAACCGGCCTTCCTTCCCCGCTGCCAACCAGGTCAAGCCAAAAGTATTTTGACATTTGGTATTTATCCAGATCTCTTACCGCTTTGTCCATTTGGACTAAGTCTTCTTTAATTGCTAGATACATGGAAGTTTCGAGTTCACAGGCATGGTTGATGCCGCCAGGGCTTTCAGAGCTGCGAATCTCCGAGGTTAATTGGACAACTTGTTCAAAGTCCCAATGCGAGATTGACGTGCACTGGACTTCGGGATACTTTAGCATCGTTTGTCTCGCAGCCACTTTTAGCAAAGATACATTGCTGCCATGGCCGTTCATTAGCAATATTTTTTTGAAACCCTGATGCGCGAGGCTGTTGCACACATCGACCACATAATTGATAAAGGTGTCGCTGCTGATTGAAATAACGCCTGGGAAGTCCATCTGGTGGGGCGCATAGCCATGATTAATTGCCGGGATGATGACCATATCGTCTGGTGATGTTGCTCCTGCCCGGTTGCAAATCTCAGCTGCCAATACTAAATCTGTGTCAACTGGCAAATGGTGACCGTGTTCTTCAATCATTGCAACAGGCACCACTGCCACTCGGTCCTCTTTGACAGCTTCTTTCACTTCAGGCCAGGTCATTTCACCAAAAAGGTATTTTTTCTCCAAGATATAAAACCTTCTTTCTGCATTAATCTATCCGTTGACAGCTCCAAATGACTGTTTGAACTCCTCTTTTACTTTTTGTTGTAGGTCTCGGTTTATTATCACCTTTAAACAGGTATAGGCCATTGTTTTTCCAGCCAGCAGCATCGTTTCATAGGCTCTGTCCGAATTGCACAAATCGGCAAACTCTTTTGTATGCCCTGGAACGAGCTGGTCTGTCAAGGATAAAACCGGATGGATCGCCGGGACTACGCGGCTGACATTGCCCATATCAATCGAACCCATTCCTTCCTGGAACTGTGACGGGTCAACATAATTGAATTCTTGTAAACTCTCTTCATATAATCCTACTAATGTCTGATTGCTGACCATCGCGTCATATGGATGTCCTACTTCTTTAATTTCAAGCACTGTTCCTGTCATCAAAGCTGCACCCTTTGCACAATTGATGACCTGTTCAACAACTTCATCTAAATAGACATTATCGGTTGAGCGGATGCAAAATTCCGCTATAGCTAGATGAGGAATAATATTCGTTGCTTTCCCGCCTTCTTTGATGATTCCATGTATTCTCACATCTGGCTTCACATGCTGTCTTAAAGCATTGACCCCATTGAATGTCTGGATTACACCATCAAGAGCATTTTTTCCTTGCCATGGTTCAGATGCAGCATGGGCATTCTTGCCGTGAAAAATAAATTCATAACTATGGAAAGCCAGCGACTTCACATCAATGATCGTTGAATAACCAGGATGGAACATCATCGCCAAGTCAACATTTTCAAATACTCCTTCATTGATTAAATCGATCTTCCCGCCAACATTTTCCTCATCTGGTGTTCCGATGACGGACACTTCAAAAGGAATATCTTCATTTAGCTTGGAGAGAGCAAGCCCTGCTGCAACACTGGCAACACCAATAAGATTATGTCCGCAAGCATGGCCAATATCCGGTAAAGCATCATATTCAGAGCAGAATGCAACGTGGATTCCGCCCTCCCCCTTTTTAAAATGGGCAACGAACGCGGTCTCAAGTTCCCCAATGCCTCTTTGTACATCAAATCCATGCTTCTCGAGATAGTCGCATAAAGCTTTTGAAGACTTATATTCCTGCCCTCCAAGCTCAGGGTTCTGCTGAATGTATTTGCTCAGCGCGATCAAGTCTTCTTTTTCATTTTCTATTGCGGAATCAATCATGAATTGATTCATCTACTTATACAACTCCTTCCGACAGGACTTCAGCAAAATGACACGCTGCAAGATGATCTTCACGGTATTGAATTAACGGAGGTTCTTCCTTTTTGCATCTCTCTTCGGCAAACGGACATCTTGTATGGAATCTGCAACCTTTTGGGATATTGCCTGGATTAGGTGTTTCCCCTTTCAACACCTGTCTTTTTTGTTTTTGACCAGCGACTCTAGGCTTTGGCATAACATTAATCAGGGCTTTTGTATAAGGATGAAGGCTTGATGAAATGACCTTATCCGCGTCGCCGATCTCGACAATTTTACCCAAATACATAATGGCTATCCGGTCAGAAATTAACCAGGCAAGAGAGATATCATGCGTGATAAATAAATAAGATATTCCTTTTTGGTCCCGAAGATTGACCATAATTCGCAGAATATCTGCTCGGACAGAAACATCCAGCATCGAAACAGGTTCATCCGCAACGATGAATTCAGGATTTAGAATTAGTGCAGCGGCGATGGCTACTCTCTGCCTCTGGCCCCCTGATAATTCATGTGGGTATCGATAGAAATAGGATTCCGCAGGTTTCAAGCCTGCCCATTCCAGCGCTTCTTTCACTTTCTCCTTTTTCCGCTCCTGGCTCTCAATTAGACCATTAATTTCTAATGGTTCGGCTACGATATCGATAACAAGGAACTTTGAATTCAAAGATTCATAAGGATCCTGAAATATCATCTGTGCTTTTCGACGGAATTCCTTTATGAAATTTCGATCACTATGACTGATAGCTTGGCCTTTATAGGTGATTTCACCATCAATCTGGTCCAACAACTGTAAAATCGCTTTGCCTGTTGTCGTTTTTCCGCTGCCGCTTTCACCAACAAGAGAAAGGATTTCCCCTTTTTTGATATCGAGATCAATTCCATCCACAGCTCTGACCTGCTTTTTTTCTTTTGAAAAAAGATCTTTTAGGAACCCGCCTTGAACATTGAAATTGACACGCAAATCCTTTGTCTGGATTAAGTTTTCCATCGTCAATCCCCCCTTAAATGACAGGCTGCATAGTGACCTTCGTTTAGTTTTTTCAATGGAGGAATTGTTTGTCTGCAGATGTCAGTGGCATATTCACATCGTGGGTGAAAATAGCATCCTGTTGGAGGTGCGCTCAAATCTGGTGGTGCACCTGGGATAGATTCGGTCATTGCCTTAACACCATTGATATCCGGAAATGCTTTTACAAGTTTCTGTGTATATGGATGTGAGCTATGATTCATGATGTTTTCCACATTCCCAGTTTCAACAATCTTACCGGCATACATTACCGCCGCTTTGTCACATGTTTCTGCCATGACGGAGAGATCATGGGTGATAAGGATCATAGACATTTTCAGCTCTGCTCTCAGTCTTTCCAACAATTCGAGGATTTGGGCTTGCACCATGACATCAAGTGCGGTGGTCGGCTCGTCTCCGATTAATATCTTTGGTTCGCATGCAAGTGCCATTGCAATCATGACCCTTTGTTTCATCCCTCCGCTGAATTCGTGAGGATATTGGTCAATCCTCTTGCTATCGATTTCGACCAATTCTAGCAGCTCTTTCGCTTTTTTCCTCGCACTCTTATAATCTAGCGCATTATGATACATCATAACCTCGGTAATTTGCTCACCGATTCTCTTAACAGGATTTAACGCGTTCATGGCCCCCTGAAACGCTATCGAGATTTTATTCCAGCGGTATCTCCTGATCTGGTTTTCGTTCAGGTCAAGAAGATTTTTTCCTTCAAAAAGAATTTCGCCGCCTTCCACTTTTCCTTCTTTTGGCAAAAGGCTTGTGATCGACAACGCAGTGGTCGTCTTGCCACAGCCAGACTCTCCTACAAGACCGATTGCCTCACCTGCTTCGAGTGTAAAACTGACGTCATCAACTGCTTTTACAACCCCATCCTTTGTATGGAAATATGTCTTCAAGTTTTTAACTTCTAAAAGACTCATTTTTTATCTCCTTTTCAGCTTTGGATTTAGAACCTCATCCATTGCGTAACCAATAAAAGTAAATCCTAGAACGACAAGGACTACACACAAACCTGGAGCAATCAAGTACCAATATGCACCAAGACTTGCGGCGCCTGACTCAAAAGCATAGTGGAGCATCATTCCCCAACTTGGGGCCGTGGTATCTCCCATTCCAAGAAAGCTCAAGGTAGTTTCAGAAAGAATCGCAACCGCTGAAACAAGGATCGTGTTCGCAAAAATCAATGGAAATACGTTCGGAAGGATATGCTTGCGCATAATATAAAGATTGCTCGCTCCTATTGACCGAGCCCGCTGGATGAACTGCCTTTCTTTTACAGAAAGTGTTTGGGAACGGACTATCCTTGCCGTACCTGGCCAACTTGTCAAGCCAATCACAAGGATGATATTCCAAAGATTCGCTCCCAGGACAGCTGTCAATACAAGTGCCAGTGGCAGCCACGGGAGTACCAGGAAAACATCCGTAATCCGCATCAGCAGTGTATCTGCTTTTCCACCATAAAATCCTGATGCAATACCAACTACTGTCCCCACTATCATTGAGATCAAGGTGGACAGCACCCCTACAGTAATCGAGATCCGTGCTCCAAGAATAACACCGCCAAGAACGTCCCTTCCTAAATCATCGGTTCCCAATAGATTATCAAGTGACGGAGGGCTCAACACCTCTCCGATCCCGTATTCTTTCGGATTATAGTCGGAAATTAACGGACCAAATATGGCGATTAGGATGAAAAATCCGAGAACGACTGCGCCAAAAAGTCCTGCCTTGTTCGAAAGAAATATTTCTAATAAGTCTTTCCATCTATTCATTGCTATCGAGTTCTTCAGTTCCATCTTCTTCACCCTAGGTTTTTTTATTTATTCTTGGATCAAGGTATCCATAAATAATATCCGCACACAGGTTGGCCAGTACGACACATACGCTTACAATCAGAAAAATACCCTGCAATAATGGATAATCCCGGTTATTCAGTGCTTCATACATTAACCGTCCCAATCCAGGCCATGAAAATACAGTTTCAATCTGGATTGCCCCAGCAATCATGAAGCCTAAATTGATTGCAATGATTGTGACCATCGGGAGCATTGCATTTGGCAATGCATGACGCTTCATGATCAATTTTTCCGAAAAGCCTTTTGCTTTTGCAGTCGTAATATAATCTTCCGTCAATACTTCCAACAGAGAATTTCGCATGATCAGCACGAACTGCCCGATTAAGACAAGACTCAAAGTCAAAGCAGGCAGAACTAAATGCTTCGAAACATCGATTGCATGGTCGAGTGAATTTCCAAAAACCTTTCCTGCCGTTACCATGCCGCTTGTTGGGAAGAGGTTCAGGGTGCTGCTGAAAAAAATGATTAACATGATACCGAGCCAAAACGTTGGCATTGAATAAGTTATTAAGGAAAATGCCAAGGAGAAAGCGTCGACTTTCTTTCCTTGACGAGAAGCAGCAAATATACCAATCAGCACTCCTGCTATGATGGCGATGATTGTCGAAACACCAACGAGCAGCAATGTTGGAATCAGCTTCTCAGCGATGACATCAATGACTGGTTGTTTATACATAAACGACAATCCCAAATCACCCTGGACCAACTGTTTAAAATAAATCCACAACTGAACATAAATCGGCTGGTCAATACCGAATAGCTGCTTTACCTTTGCAATGGCCTCCGCTGAAGCATTTGGATTTCGCATGATCATGCTTAAAGGGTTCCCAGGCATGACGCGAAACAAGAAAAAGTTAATAATGAGTACAAGTATGATCGTAACGAATGCTTGATATAGTTTTTTTACCAGATACATTTTATCCATAGAGTTCACCTTCAATTTTGTAATAAAGGGCAAAGTAGTGTACTCTGCCCTTTTTTACCCTACATATCGTCATCGATTGAAATGCCTTTTTTCTTTTTACGGTAGATGAGGATTCCCATTAGAATGACAGCTGCAGCAATAACAGCTAGAATTACTGGTGCAGAACTAGAATTGCTCTCTTCTTTTTCTTCTCCTGCACTTCCTTTAGCATCACTTTTACCGCTGTCTGTAGCCGGTTCTTCCTTTGCTGTAACTGGTTTAACATCAAGATAGTTCTCATGGTTAAAGGAAAAGAAGTACACACCTTCAACCTTTTTCCAGCCTTCCCATTTAGTTTTGTTCACTGCCTGGATGGCATTGTCGTATAGCAAAATGATATATGGCGCTTCATCATAAAGGATTTTTTGCATTTCATGGACAACTTTCTGCCTCTCATTTTGATCGATTATTTTTGCCTGCTGATCCAACAGCTGATCGTATTCTTCATTTGAATAATAGGAATCACTTAAGCTGCCAATTTGATCGGACGCCATCACATTTAAAATGGTTGTCGGATCTGCATCTGTCCCCCATCCCCAAATGAACAAGTCGAAGTCAGCATTATCATAAACGCGGTCCCCCAACAACCCATCGTCTACTGCTTCAACCTTCGTTCCAATCCCAACTTCCTCAAACATGGATGCAATCATTTCGCCTGCTCGGACTTCCTCCGATGTTTCGGACCTAACCATGAACCTGAAATTCAACTCATTCCCTTCCTCGTCTTCACGGATTCCGTTACCGTCCTGATCAGCGAACCCGGCGGACTCAAGCAATTCTTTTGCTTTTTCAGGGTTATAGGTACGGAGCTCTTCATCTGTCGGTTTATAATGCCAAAAATCAAGGCTTGGAGGAATCAATGTTGATCCCGCAGCTGCCTGGCCGCCATAGGCAATATTAATGAGCTTCTCTTTGTCAATTGCATAGCTCATCGCCTGTCTTACTTCCTTGATTTTCAACAAAGGGTTACCTTTGGATTTTGCGTCCTTCCAGGTATTGATCGATAACTCTGTAAACCCGTGTGTTGCTGTTGAAACAACATCAAAATCAGCTTCTTTTTCAAGCATCTTTACATGATGTGCTCCAAGATTGATCGCAGCATCGATCTCACCTATTTTCAATGACTGGACCATTGTGTCCGTGTTCGCATATAGAATGAGCAACAAGTTGTCGACGTTTGCCTTCTTATAAAAGTAATCATCATTTTTTTCGAGCTTGATGTACTCTCCGGCTTTATTTTCAACGAATTTGAATGCTCCAGTTCCAACAGGGCTTTCATTTGGCCATGTTTCTAATTCCTCCATCTTGATATCCTTCCAAATATGCTCCGGTAAAATCGGTGTTGTCATCTGAAGCATATTCGCTTTCGGTTCATCGGTTTTGATCACTACGGTGAAATCATCCGGTGTTTCAATAGAGGTGACCCCATCAAGAGAACCTGCGTATAAACCTAACCCGCTTTCCTGAAGTAATTCGTATGTGAATTTTACATCCTTTGCTGTGAATGCCTCTCCGTCATGCCACTTTACTCCTTCTTGTAATGTGAATGTCCAAGTTAAATTATCATCACTTACTTGCCAGCTCTTCGCCAACCTTCCCACAGGGTTCAGTTCATTATCAAAAGCAACTAAAGGATCATAAATTAACTTGAAAATTTCTGTGGCCGATATACTGTAGGCAATGAAAGGACTGATGCTATCCGCCTCCGCTGTCCAGCCAACCTTCAAGGTGACAGGCTCTGCCGCATTCGGCTTATCCATCGGAACAGCAATGAATCCCAACATCAGGGTGAAAATCAGCATGATACTAAATCCTCTTTTTAACATTAAATTTCCTCCTTTATACGATTCTTGAAATCTAGCGGACACCTGATTCTGTCACAAACAATTTCTTATTCGTCGCATCAAGATAAGCATCAACACCCATCGGCAGCGTAGCAAGCTCTTTTGTATGCCCGATCGGCAGACCGTGGATAGCTGGTATTTCAAGAGGTTCAATGAATTCGTATAATATATCTTCGAGGCTGAAAGTGACATGGAAACCTGGGTCATGCTTTTTCGGCCCGCAATCGGTGCATTCGCCAATCACAATTCCGGCAGCCTCCTGAAGCTTGCCTGCATTATAGAGATGTGTGAACATATGGTCGATATTCCAAGGTTCAGCCCAAACCTCTTCAAGAAACAAAATTTTGCCCTTCGTATCGATTTCATAAGGTGTGCCAAGGGATCCGCAAACTAAGGTTAAATTCCCTCCTGTCAGTTGGCCTTCAGCATCACCTTTGCGTATCATGTTGATCCATTTCTTATCATTCGCCTTTCGGATCTCTCCAATCGGCTCTTGCTGGGCAATTGCTTTAAACAAATACTCTCTTCGGTACTCTGATAATTCCTCCGGGTTGAATCCAGCCATGCCTGGGCCATGGAAGGATACGAGATTCGTATATTTTTGAATAGCAAGGTGGATGGAAGTAATGTCACTATAACCGATAAAAATTTTCGGATTCTGCCTTACCAGATCAAAATCAATATACCTTAGCATTCTTGCTGATCCATAGCCTCCATGCGTCACAAACACTGCATCCACATCTTCATTGGCGAACATAGCATTGAAATCGTCCGCTCTCTCCTGATCTGTTCCTGCTAAATACTCATGTTTATTATGAACGTTCTTGCCCACAATGACTTTATATCCCCATTCTTCGAGAGTTTCGATGCCACGGAAAATGTCACTGCGATTATAGTGGGGACTTGCAGGTGCAACAATACCGATCGTATCCCCTTTTTCAAGTCTCTTTGGTTTCACTTTTTCCATACTGAGCCCCTCTCTTAAAATCGGGATTCCTTCCTGTATCCCATATCTTTCGAAATATCAGATGCTGTTTGCAGGATGGCTTTTTTATAAAAGTCACGCTTCTCCTTATTTGTATAGAAATGTTCTGGTCCCGTGATGGCAATGCCCGCTTCAAGCTTGTCTTCATAATTGAAAATTGGAGCAGCATAAGCAACCGCTCCTAACTGGAGCTCACCTTCAGACTTTGCATATCCATGAATACGGATACTCTCTATGTTCTTTTTCAGTTCTTCTCTTTGTGAGATTGTGATTGGTGTAAAGGTTTGGAAAGTGTCTGATAAACTCTCAAACTCTCTTTCTGGAAGATAGGCGAGAATGAGCCTTGAAAGCGCCCCGGCATAAATCGGCAGCCTTTGTCCAACTTTGATTTCAAAGCCAAAGTTGTGAAAGGATTCGATGTTGACCAGACATAGACTTTCACCGTTATCATATACACTCATGTTTACATTCATTTCCGTCATTTTAGCGAGCCGCTGTAAATGCGGAGTAGCTTTCTGGACAAGGTCAAACCCCTGGATAATCATTCCGCCTATGCGGACAAATTGCATCCCAGGCCTATAAAGCCCCGACCTTTCATCTTGCTCTAAATAACCCTTCTTCATGAGCGTCTGGACATTGCGATGAACAGTCGTTAATGGAAGTCCTGTCTTTTGGGCGATTTGGACCAAAGTCTGCTCCCGTACCCTATTTGAAAAAGTTTCGATAATCTCTAGCGCTCTTTCTACAGACCTGATTCCTTTTTTATTGTCTTCGGCAGAAGTACGAATAATAGTACCTCCTTTCATTTTCTTGAATTTTTAAGAAAAATAAAAATGCAGTTATGAGGAGTGCGATAGTTATAAGATAAAGGGGTTTTTAACCTGATGATTACTAAGTTTTCACTCTGCGGAAATCACTTTCCATTTATCACTTGAAAAAAGTATATTTTTAAAGTGGGAGAATCATCACTGTTTTCTTAAAAAATATTTTATATATTCAGTTTTTTAGCAAAATCTTAGCTGAAAGATATCTTACCTATAAATCAAAAAACATTGGCAACTACCAGATATACTATTGATTGATCCGATCAGTTTAGCTTGGCTTTATTTAGTTTCATGTTCCTCTCCCCTGCTTACCATTCGAATTTGTCATTTCTCGTCTAAATAAGTGACGAAATCTGTCGATATGACAAAGTAGAGATTTTTTAGTTTTTCTGTGAAAGGAATAGATTAAATGAAAATCAACCTTCGAGCGTATATGGCTCTATTTTTTGGTGTCATCATCATTGCGCTAACGATGCTGTTGAGTATAACGATCAGCAAGCATTCAAGTGTAACAATCAAAAGAGAGATTGGTAACAGTCTGTCTTCTACTGCCTATCATATGGCGGATAAGCTAGATTCGTTTATGTGGTCACGAATCGGGGAAGTTGAGGTTCTAAGTCAAATAGAAGATATTAAATCCCAAGAAGATCTGCAGTCAGCTCAGGTATTGCTGGACCAGTTAAAATCCAGTATTCCCGTATTTTCGTGGATTGGCCTGACTGATTCAGCTGGGACTGTGGTCGCAGCATCAGACAAAATTCTGGTAGGCTCTGACATATCACAGCGTCCTGTTTATCAGGAAGGAAAAAAAGGAACTTTCATTGGCGATGTCCATAATGCGGTTCTTCTTGCAAACCTGCTTCCGAATCCAAATGGAGAGCCGATGCAGTTTGTCGATATCAGCAAAGCGTTAACAGATGAAAACGGCAATTTCACTGGTGTTCTGGCTGCGCATCTCAGCTGGGAATGGTCGCGGCAAGTACAGGATGAAATTGTGGAACCATTAAAGGATGAATTGAGTGGAGCGGAAGTTTTTGTGGTGAGCGGTTTGGACAGTACGGTCCTGCTTGGACCAGATGGTATGACAGGAAAAGTCCTTGACGTTGAGAGTGTTCATAAGGCAAGGAATGGTGTCAATAGCTGGCTCGTGGAAGAGTGGCCGGACGGAAAAAATTATCTAACTGGATTTGCAGTCGGTGACGGCCATCAAGATTATTCTGGCCTTGGATGGAAGGTCATAGTCCGAATCCCTGAAGAGAACGCTTTCGCCCCTGTCGAACAACTAAAATCTTTTATAATCAAACTTGGCACAATAACTGCTTTTGTCTTTGCTATTATTGGCTGGCTTCTTGCCGGTTTCATAACCAATCCTTTACAAAAGATATCTAGAGCAGCTCACAGTTTAAGAATTGGCAAAGAAAGCACTATTCCTTTAATAAAAGGTATCAAAGACCTTGAACTCCTATCCAGTTCCTTAAGGGATTTAGTTGATACATTGGTACGTACAGAATCCAGTTTGGGCAAAATGGAAAACCTGGCCCATCATGATCTGCTGACCGGTCTTGGAAACCGTGTCGCGCTTGATCAATTTTTAAAACAGGAGAAAACTTCAGGAAATTCATTGTCCTTTTTATATTTGGATTTGGATGGATTTAAAATAATCAACGATACGTATGGACATCAAACGGGAGACCAGCTGCTAAAGGAAGTGGCTCGCAGACTGAACGAAAATACCCGTAAAGAAGATCCTATCTTCAGACTTGGCGGTGACGAATTTCTTGTGGTCGTCAGTACGACTGAGTCAAAGAAACATGAGCTTACCGCAATAGCGAACAAGCTGATTACGAACATAAACAAACCTTATGAAATAGCTGAATCAAAGCTTCATGTCGGATGCAGCGTTGGAGGTGCAGTATGGCCCGATCATGATATCGACCCTTTTACCGTCATTAGTTATGCCGACGAGGCACTCTATGTTTCAAAACGAGCCGGTAAAAATAAATTCACCTTCCATATGAATAAGCAACAAAAACAAATGCCAGGAGCGTAATCTCCTGGCATTTTGTTTGCTCATAGCAATTTTATCTCCTTTTACCTAAACTACATATGCAGGTGCTGATTCAGAATTCAAAAGGTTTTTAGATAAATGGATAATTAACCATTGATTGACACTTCTTCTCCATTCCTCTCTAAAAACTCCTCCAGCCATTCAAAATCCACCGGACCATTGGTGATTTCATATTGATACATATCATTTAATAGTACATCCCTTTCGATTATCGAAGGCATCGTAACCCGGTCGTCTTCATATTCCAATTGGAATTGGAATTGTTCATCTGGATATTCTGAAACAAAATCGCGGTCGCCGATTTTCTTGACTTTATATAGGCTTAGGAAAGTAATCAGTTCCTGAATTGATTGACCATCCGTTAATTGCCGATTATATGCTGCCATTTCATCCTTAATCGGAAGCTGATTATAATAGATTTTTTCAATTTTGCTTGTATCTAGCAAATCTGCTAAATTCTTTTCACGAAAATCGTTCCATCTGGCAACACCATATATAAGAAAAATAAATATAACGATAGATAATATATAGAAGTTTTTCTTTTTCAAACCCTCTCTCCTTCCTTAAATGATAAAACTCTCCCCAAAACCAAGCCATAAATCCAGTGACCCGCCATCCAAATTAAAAAGGCATATGCACTTGTGATTGGTGGTGTCCTTTCTGAGAGAAGCGTTGTTGGAAACAGCAGCAAACCAACTATTAAGCTAACTCTAATGACAAATCGGTGTATTGCTTCTTTTCCTAAACCTTTTTTGATTATGTAAAAGTTCATAACTATGCCGAGTCCTATTGAGATCACCATATGCAATCCAAACTCAACAGCTTCAGATAACTTTAAATTCTTTAGGAGCGGTATGTAATCAACATTCAGCAATAAGGTATACACTTTTATGCTTGTTATAGATTGGACAAGTTTTAAAAACAATCCAAGGACTACCCCTGATATCAGCCCTCCGACTAATGGTTTTATTTTTGCTTTGATAGGACTTCTTCCTCCTCTAACTTATCATAAATCTTATTGTAGATTCATTGGTTAACTATTCGGGAGAAATAGCAGATATTCCTGTAGGAAATAGAAAAAAGCAAGTCAGCTAGACCTGCTTTTCATTGGTATAGCGACTTAACTCTCTCAAGGTCGCTTAGCAATTGGTTGATCTCCGATTGTGTCAGCCTGACCGGCATCTGATCATATAGTGTGATAATTTGCCCATCAGGATCGTTTTCGTGTTTTTTCAAATAATTATACACTGCCTCCATCTGGCACTCTTTGAAAATGGATTGCGTTTCAAAGCTTTTAACCCGCTGCAGAGAAAATTGGTTTATGGCTTGATCAAATTCACCCGAAATAATCTTCCCCTCGACAAACATTCTATCACATCCTTTGTATGGTGGAGATATTTTTCCCCATACCAAGGAACAAAACACATCGAGTTAACCGAAATATTCGTATAAACGAATATTCCAAACCCTTATATGATAAAACCCAATCATGTCTTTAGAAAGTACGTTATGGAGTGCCATAAATCTATATCTGATTAATTTATGAAGATCGCTTTGAACAAATCACCCTTGATTTGTCGGTCTAATGATAATTTCGTTTACAGAAACAGTGGCTGGCTGTGATAAGGCATAAAAGACTGCATTTGCTATGTCCTCGCTTTTGATGGAAGGAAGTTCAGGATTCTCAAAGATTGGTCTCACTTCTGGGTCAACAATCAAATCCGCCAGCTCTGTATCTACGACCCCTGGTGAGATTGTGGTAGTCCTGATATCCGATTTGGTCAATTCTTTATTAAGGCCCTCCATTATGACTCTGGCAGCGAACTTTGTTGCACAATACACTGTCCCTGAAGGGAAGATTCCATGTCCTGCAACTGAAGATGTCGTGATGATATGTCCACTGTTTCTTTCTAGCATGTGGGGAAGGACGGCGCTCACACCGTGTAAGACTCCTTTAATGTTGACGTCTATCATTTGATTCCATTCTTCCACTCTATTATTCTTCATATAGGAAAGCGGCATGATTCCAGCATTATTGAAAAGAACGTCGATTTGTCCATACTGTTCAAGTGCGAAACCAGACAAATTTTGAACCTCCTCCAGTGAAGTGACATCTGTTACTTTATAAACAGCTGTGCCGCCAAGTGAATGGATTTTCTCGGCAAGCTCTTGTAATCGTTCTTCCCTTCTTGCAGCAAGAACAATTTTCGCACCTTCACTTGCTAATTTAACAGCAGTAGCACGACCAATCCCACTGCTAGCCCCTGTAATAATTACGACTTTATTTTTAATTGCCGACATAATTGCCACTCCTTTTCTCATTAAAAGTAAATAAATTATGAGCTTCTATTAATGCATTTCTCAAAAAATAATTCACTTTATTAACCTGCCTGTTTATAGAGGTGTTCAACAAATAATACTCATGTGTACCCTTCTCTAAGGAAGCCATTCTATTAATTGACGAGAGCGAGGGAACTGGCAGTAAACCAACTGCCGAATCATGCTCGAAAAGATCAGTACTTACATAATTAAGAGGAACAAGACTACGTGAAATTCTCATGATTCTTTTATTAATTTCCTTCTGGTCTTCAACCAACGGTGCCGAAGTTGGTAAAGTAGATTGCACCTTCATGATTACTTCTTCCAGTTCATTTAAACGTTCCAAGGTTAAGTCCAGATTCACTTTATCTCCTGCTGTTTCTTGATATTTTTTGATCGTAACTTTAATTTCTTGAACCGCAGCCAGTTGGTTGATCGGCACAATAGGATCGGTTAAAACTTTAAAGATTGATAGAGCATAGATTTCACAATCGCGCTTTAAATTGGCCGGATCGATTTTATCGATTGTGTCTTCAACTGTATGCCACCACCAACCGAATCCTCCTGCCTCCTTTCCCGCAAAAACTTGAAATACTTTTTGGGACATCGGGTCATTAGATAACGGTTGTTCCGACATTCCCATAAACAGGGAAGGAACTCCCGCTCCCCAGAAAGATTGGTCTGCATATTTCCCATACCTGCTCCCAATAAAGTCCTGACCGGCAATCTCCTTTACATAGAGAGACGCTATATCCTTAGTTTCCCTCATACAATTACTTTCGCTCAGGATGGTAGCTCCTTTGCCTCCGACAGAATCAACATAGAAATGCATTACGCAATTCTCGTGTATATCTTCCCAATGCTGATCACAGTAGGCTTGTGAACCAGCATATCTGCCATGTGAATGTCCAGACCAAAAAGCCAAACGGATCGATCGTTTAAATTGCTCCTTATATTTTGATAGCACTCTTGCCACCTCTAGCATCGTAGCATTTGCAGATCCGTTATCCATGGCTCCGTAATGCCACGAATCGATATGGCCGCTAAATAAAACAAAATGCTCCGGTTCTTCTGTACCTTTAATGTCGGCGATTAACGTTGGGATGGGTGTCCATTTTGTTTCAACCTCGGTATGTAGTTCTACCTGGCCCTTCCCTTCGGAAATCAATTTTTTAAGGATTTCACCAGAGTCATCATTTACCGAAACAACAGGAATCTTCGGCATTTGGGAGATATTTTCGGAAGTGGGACTTCCCCAAATAGTTGAAACAATCATTTCATGTGTATAAGGTCCATTTATAAAGACAGCGGCGAGGGTTCCAGCACCACTAAGCTTTGCTATAATTTCTGGGCTTGCAATTCCTTCTACAACACAAATTTTCCCCTTGCAAAAACTAAGCTTATCATCCGTATAATCACCAACATAAACGGAGTCCCCACTTATCCCGGTCTCTTTGGTGGAAGGTGCCATTGAATGAGTAATACATGGAACATCAATATCCCCAATATTTAAGCTAGCTTTACGTGGAAGAGAAATGTACGCTTCGTGAAAGAAAAGTTCAGTATCTAGCCCAAAGCTTTCCAAAGTCTTTTGGGCAAACATGAATGCACGAAGCTCTTCTTCAGATCCTGATAATCGTACCTCTTTGGCAATTTCCCTGTTATAATCCATTAATTGATTTGTATCTATATGGGATATTATTTCTCTTTCAGTCACCGTCAACTTTTTCAAGTTTCTCCCTCCCATTACCATTTAATATTGAACTCCACTCTCGATCCAAAATACTCATCTCATAATAACTCCAATAATCGTTCCCAATTCTTGATGCCTCTCTAATCAAACCCTCTGTTCTAAAACCGATTTTCTGATAGAGTTTAAGAGCTGGGGTATTGAAATCATATACAGCAAGGCTCACCTTATGAAGTCCAAATTTTACAAATGCAATATTTAAAAGCTTATTGACCATTAAAGGAGCTAAGCCCTTGCCCTTCATCTCCTCATCACCAATTAGGACTCGACACATTCTCGCATTTCTATTATGTGGATTGATTGAACCAAGCGAAATATGCCCGATTACCTTCGATGATTCAACGTGAACAATCTTAAAAGCCTGAATCTCTGAACCTTCTTTATTTGCTTCACCCAAATACTTAATAAGCTGCTGGTGAGTAAGCGGATAGGTAAATCCTGTCCCGCTCCATTGCAGTAAAAATTCAGGACTATTAATCCAGCTTATAAGTTGTGGGATGTCACTTTCTGTGAAGTATTTCAATTCGATCATGTTGACTATCTCCCTTTGGGGAATTCGTAAATTTTAGAGAAGGTGAAGCTTTCAAAAAGCCTCACCTTCCTTTTTTATTGTTTAAATGTATTAAAAGCATCAAATTCCTTTTCGTTTAAATTGCTGATTGCTTTAATAAAGGTTTTCGTTGTATGTGGCGTGTCATAGAGAATGGAGAAATACTCTTCTCGTTTTTCTTTAGGAGTTTCTTTATAAGCGTTTCCTACCATCCAGCGGCCATAATAGTAACAAGGGAAATAGGTTTTTTGAATAGGATCTGAGAAGAATCGGAAGGCATTGTTTGCTTCAATTTCGGTGATTCCGCCTTTATTGATTAAATAATCTATTGCTTCCTCCTTTGATACCTGGCCAAGGTTATACATAAAGCAGGCATTAGTGGTGAACATCCTTTGGTAATCGAGATAATTTCTTGCGAGCAAATACTGTTGCTTTTGCTCATCCGTGATACCAGGTGTTTCTTCGTCTACATCATCCCAGCCGAGGAAGCTTAATGCTGTTTCAGGTCCACCTTCAAACAATGCATTGGTAGGACTGTTGATTAAATAGTACGAAGCCTCAAGTGGAAGCTTTCCCTGCTGGAATAAGTAATCCCACCGGCAATAGAAAGCCTGGTGTCCAGGATAGCCTTCATGCGTCATTATTTGTGCAAGAATTGGTTCTGTCCATGGACGGTCAATATTGAAGGTTAAGTTTCCGCGATAGCTGCCGGTATATTTGGAATACCCGCTCCAGAACACTCCCCTGATTGGCTTGATCCAATCGATTCCATCTTCTTCTGGCAGTCCGATCACCCTTTTCAAAGTCCCTTGCTTGCTTTTTTCACGGAAGTTTTCTGCTACTGTTGTCACCTGTTCAGGATCAATCAATGTATCAGAACGCCAGGCAGTAGCTTTTTCGAATAAACTTCCTTTGTACCCAAGGTCTGATAATCCTTTATCAACCAAGTCCCTGGCATGTTCAAGCTGTTGGTCAGTTATCAAGCTGGATGGCAGCTCCTGTATGTTGGCAATCATCTCTTCATAAGGAACATTGTCACCCTGCAGGCTTCGGGCAAAATAACGAAACCCGTTCGCCATTGCTCTCATATATTCTCCTTCCTGTCCTTCTTTCGTTTTGAGTGCACTTTCTACTTCATCCAAAGCGTCACCAATTTCATCGAAGCTTGAAAGCGTCGGCTTCAGATTACTGTAACTTGCGGTGGCAACCTCCTGGCTGTGTAATTTTTGAGCCTGTTCATTCAAACTGACGACAACATCCACGATTTTTTCTCCAACTGATTCATCAGTCCATCTCAACATCTTCTTCTCCTCCTTAATTGACCGATTCATATGCAACCCTCCATAGATCTTCAATATCGGATAATACAAGTTCCAGCATCATTTCAAATAACCTTTCGCCTTTTTCGGCTGTTGCTGCTCCAGCATTGCCTAGATAGCCATCCTTAAATAAAACCTTGCCTGATTTTTCGTACTTGATTTTCTGGTTCATATTTACCTGATGGTCACCAGCAAGACTAGGATCAGCAAGCTTCTCGTCAATAGCGAGAACTAACGAAGTCTCATCTTCACCACCATGGCCAGGTCCTTTTGTGATTTCAAGAATTTGTTCACGGTAATCCACCCACCAATTGATGGTTAAAACCTTCATCCCAAGGTCAGCAAGCTTTTCGGCAACAGTTGTCAAGCTTGGGATATTGCCTCCGTGTCCGTTGAACAGGACAATCTGTTCAAAACCATTTCGGTGAAACTCTTTTCCAATTTCATAGACATACTGTGAAAAGGCCTCAGCAGAAATATCAATCGTCCCTTCAAACGGAGCAAGACCCCATGAATGACCGTAAGCAATTTCCGGAGCCATTAATACTCGGTTTCCAATCCTCTGATCAAGCCGGCGGACAAACTCACGCGGAATCCATACATCCGTTCCAAGTGAACAATGAGGCCCATGCATTTCAATCATTCCAATTGGCAGCAATACAGTGTCAATGGAAGATTTGATTTCCTTGAATTTTGAGGCTGTTAAATCCATCATGTACATAATGCCAGACCCCCTTTATTTATTGGCGTATCTCTGGATAATTTCAGCCATAAGTGCGGCCCTGTATGGGAGATTAGATAAATCAACATGCTCCTTCTCTGTGTGGGCTCCATCGCCAAGCGGGCCCAGCCCATCGATTGTCGGAATGCCTATCCCTGATGTAAAGTTGCCGTCGCTCGCTCCGCCTGAGGATCCTTCTTTCAAATCGTATCCGTGTGATGAAGCAATCCCCTTCAGATCCTCGTATAATTGAATCACAGCCTCCGTCCGTTCAAGAGGGTATCGATCGATTTCCCCAAGAACCTCGACCTTTGTTCCTTTTACAAAAACAGGCCTGTTCAAGATTGCTTCTGTAATCTTTTCTGCCTGGGCTTTTTTGGTGATGCGAACATCAATTTCTGCTACAGCTTCCTTGGCAATGACATTCCCTCGGGTACCGCCTTTCACTACCCCTACATTCACTGAAATCCCTTCATCACGATTTTCAAGATTTTTCAAATCTAGGATTTGATAAGCCAGCTCTTCGATTGCACTGGCACCAACCCATGCATTGATCCCAGCATGCGCTGCAATCCCTTCAACTTTCATGAGGAACTGCGCGGCACCTTTTCTTTCGGTTTTTACTGCACCATCTGGTCCAATGCTTGATTCCGGAACGAAAACGACTGAGCTTTTTGCAGCTTCTTTGAGGATGATTTCCTTCGAATGAGTACTGCCAACTTCTTCATCTGTTGTTACCAGGAAGGTGATTTTCTTGTTAAGTTGAGCACTCGTTTCCTTCAATGCCTTTAATGCCCATAGTGTAATAGTAAGGCCTCCTTTCATATCAAAGACCCCTGGCCCATAAAGCAGTTTTCCTTCCTGCCTTGTAGGCAATGCCCCCTCATCCCATACCGTGTCCATGTGGCCAATCACTAAGATTTGCCCTTCTTCGCCCCCTGTTCCATATGTAAATTTGTATTGATTGCCAACTTCTGTTTTTTCAATCATTTCAACGGAACACCCTACTAATCTCTCGAATTCCTCTCGCAGAACTTGACCGCACTTATCCACCAGATCCTTTGTATGGGAAGGAGATTCAGCCTTTGTCAACCTAAGCAAAGTGTCAGTGATGGAGTTACCGTGTTCTTTAAGGTAATTTAAAATATCAGACATTCATTTTGATTCCTTTCATTGATTTGGCCAACAGTTTTCCTAAGTTCGCTGCTGTATCAATCAGTCTTTTGTCGTCAAAACGCCTTCCGACAAGCTGCAGTCCAACGGGGAGCTTATTCTTTGTAAAACCTGCGTTAATCGTCATAGCTGGATGTCCTGTAACATTGAATAACCCGGTAAATTTCATTTCGTTATCTTCCTCAAGAGCAGGATCTTCTTCTGGAGCAGGATAAGGAACCGTAGGCATAAGAAGGAAATCAACATTTTCCAATACCAGGTCCACATCCTCCCTTGCATTCATTAGCTCTCTTTTTGCTTTCAAATAATCAAGAGTCCGATGTTCAAGACCCGCCTCGAGTTGTTTATATGTTAACGGGGCATACTCCTCTTTTCTAGGAAGCCATTTCTTATGAATTAAGGCTGCTTCTGGTAAAAGCACGTTCATAACGATTTCTTCTGTATAATCAAAATACTTCAACTCGACCTCCTTTACAGTCCAACCTGTTTTCTTCACCTGTTCTAATGCCTCTTTATAAATACCTGCTACCTCTTCCGTTACATCTGACATTTTTTCAGCTGGAAGGATTCCGATGATCGTATCTTCATTGTTTGGAAGTTGTGCAGAATGAAAGCCCGGCACAAGTCCCTCCATCACCACTAATAAATCTTCCGCACCTTTTGCCATTGGCCCAGCATGATCGAGTGAGGGCGATAATGGAAATATGCCTTCAAGCGGAAGCAAGCCATATGTCGGTTTAAGCCCTGCAATCCCACAATAAGAAGCGGGAATTCTTATAGATCCTCCCGTATCTGAACCAAGAGAAAACAACCCAATCCCGGCAGCGACTGATGCAGCAGAACCGCCGCTAGATCCTCCAGCAGTCTTTTTCACATCCCATGGGTTGTTTGTCTGCCCATAATCCGGGTGAACAATTCCATAGGCAAACTCCAGCATATTCGTTTTACCAATGAGAATGGCTCCGTAATTCTTCAGCCGTGATACCAATGGAGCAGTTTTGTCAGGGATATAACCCTTAAGGATCTTGGACCCGCACGTCGTCCTGACTCCTTGTGTATAATAAAGATCCTTTACGCTGTATGGAATGCCATATAAAACATGCTTCACTTCATTTCTTAAAAAAGCAGCCTCAGCCTCTTTCGCTGCTTGTGTGGCTTCTGTTTCCAATGTCGTAATGAAACTGTTCAGTTCTGAGTCAACTTCCTTAAGCCTTTCGAAAGTACTTGCCACAAATTCAACCGGCGACATTTCCTTGCGCCTGTATAAATCAGCAACTTCTAAAATCGATAAATCAAACCACTTTTTCATCATTCATCACCTATTGCCAGTAAAGGATAAATTCTATTCGCCAATGCTGTTTCCGAGAGGAGACAATTTTACCAGACTCAGGATACCCGAATTTCGTCAGTGTCTTTCCTCCCGAATTTGATTGAATAAAACGACCGCATACAATATAGTCCTGCGGTCGCTTAACTGGAATTATTCTTTCGTCATCTTCTGGAACGGCACGTACCATGTGTTCATTGGATTGATTTCATAACCCTTCACCCAAGACCTTTGAGTAGCCTGGACAAGACGCTGTGCAGGGAAGATATATGGAACCTCTTCACTCATGATGGACTGGATTTCCTTGTAGATTTCCTCCCGTTTTCCTTCATCGACTGTCTTTCTGCCATCTTCCAATAGCTGATCGACTTTGCTGTTTTCATAGAATGCTAGGTTAAAGCCCGGCCCTTTACTAGTAGAATGAGCAAAGTACCAGAGGTTGTAATCCGGGTCAGCGTAATCTGGTGTCCATGCTGCCAGGGCTAATTGATGCCCTCCTGATGTAACAGTTTCAAGGAATGTTGGCCATGCCAATGTCTTAATTTTCAGGTCGACACCAATCTTTTTAAAGTCTGACTGCATCAGGACCGCAATATTCTTACGTACTTCATTGTTCTCGGAAATCAGGATTTCCGTTTCAAACCCATCTCCCATTCCTGCTTCTTCAAGTAATGCTTTTGCTTTATCAAGGTCAAAGTCATATTGCTTTACATCTGAGTTATAGCCGAACATTCCTTCTGGGATGATTCCGCCGATGCGCTTTCCTGCACCAAGCAGAATATCATTGTTGATAGAATCGTAGTTTACTGCGTGTGCCAATGCCTGGCGCACCTTTACATTATCAAGAGGCTTCTTTTCCATGTTGATGGCGATATCATCAATCTGATATCCAGGCTGTGTAATGATGTCGATTCCTTCTGTACCTTCCATCTGCTTCATTACATCAGGAGAAAGCATAGAGTAATCCAGCAAATCTACTTCTCCTTTTTCCAGCATGAGTCTAGCAGTTGAAGGTTCGTTAACAATCATAATGTTGACTGTTTTTAATTTTGGTACTTCTCCCCAGTAATTCTCATTAGCTTTTAAAACTATCTTCTGGCCGCGATCCCAGCTTTCAAGAATGTATGGACCAGAACCGTATCCCTTATCTGCAAGATAACTTTCACCTAAATCATCTCCGTGATTATCGGCTAGCTTAGGGTTGACGATATTGGCAAAAACAGTACCAAGTGTTTTAATGAAAGGTGCAAATGGCTTTTCAAGAGTAATCTTTATTGTATGGTCGTCAACAATCTCGAAGCTATCCTTTGAGATAACCTTTTTAAATTGTCCAGCAGCCGATTTTCCAATATCAATTGCACGAGTGAATGAATACTGGACTGCTTCAGCCGTGACTGGAGAACCATCATGGAATTTTGCTTCCTTGTTCAGGTAGAAAGTGTAGGTCAAACCATCATCGGAAACATCCCATTTTTCTGCAAGTTGTGGCTTTACTTCAGTGTCTGTTCCATCATAAGTAACGAGACGATCATATAGCATATAAGTTACGCGGAACGAAGTGTTAGCAGCAGTGCCATGTGGGTCGAGGTGAGGTATATCCTGGTTGGTGGCGAAATTGAAGACTTCTGGATTTCCAGATCCCTTTGTTTCTGCTGGCGACTCGTTCTTTTCTTCTTTCTTTCCTTCTGCCGGTGTAGTGGTTGTTTCTTGGTTGTACTTATTACATCCAGTCAAAGCAAGTAACAGAATCAGGGCCATGGTCATCACTTTAAATAAGATACTCTTCCGCTTCATTTGTTTCCCCCCAGATTATTAGTGGATTTTTTTACTTGCAAAGCTTTAAAAAGCAGGAATCACCCCTTTCAAAGAATTATAATTACCTATTTTTAGGATCAAGCAAATCCCTCATGCCGTCACCCAATAAGTTAAAACCTAATACAGTCAGCAAGATCGCTAAGCCAGGGAAGGTCGCCGCCCACCAGGCATCCCGAAGGATTTCTCTGCTCGAGGAAAGCATCGCTCCCCACTCAGGAGATGGAGGTTGCGCTCCCAAACCGATAAAACTCAGGCCTGCTGCAGCCAGGATAACGAATCCCAAGTCCAGGCTCGCCTGAATACTTGCTGGAGCAATCGCGTTTGGAATGATTTCTTTAAACATGATCCTAAAAGGGTTGGCTCCGATCGCCTTTGCTGATTCGATAAACTCAGAGCTCTTAATTGACAGGACTGATGAGCGTACAATCCTTGTGTACCATGGCCACCAGGTGATCGCTAATGCTAGTAGTACATTTTCAATTGATGGTCCAAGAGCAGCAGCAATGGACATTGATAGGATGATTCCTGGGAAGCTGAGAAAAATATCAGTAAGCCTCATGATGACCTGGTCAACCATACCACCGACATAACCTGCGATGGCTCCCAGGATGGTACCGATTGGAAATGAGATTAAAACGACCATCAATCCAATCTTTAATGAGATCCTTGTTCCAAATATAATTCGGCTTAATATATCTCTACCTACTTCATCCGTACCGAACCAATGCTCTGAACTTGGCGGCAGCAATTTTTGCCCAAGATTTACCTCCAGAGGATCCCTAGGTGCTATCCAAGGTGCGAATATAGCCAGAATAATGATCATTGCTACCAGGAAAATCCCTAACACTGTTAAAGGACTTTGTAAAATCCGTCTACCCACTTTTACTGCCTCCTTTTAATCATAGTTAAGTCGAGGATCGACAACCTGATAGAGTATATCGATAATAAGGTTTACGAGAATGAAGAGTACGGCGATAAGGATCGTAACGGCCATAACAGCTGGAAAATCCAGATATGTAATGGCATTGACCGCATACTTCCCGAGTCCTGGCCACGAAAACACCGACTCAACGAGGACACTTCCGCCCAGCGAATGGCCAAAGGTCATTCCAAGGAGTGTCATAATCGGCATCATTCCATTTCTCAATGCATGGCCGTAAAGTACTCGCTTTTCTGACCCACCTTTTGCAAAGGCGGTTCTGATATAATCGCTTCTTAAAACTTCGAGCATGGATGATCTTGTCATTCTTGTAATCATTCCGATGGTTACAGCTGCCTGAGTTATGCCTGGGAGTATTAAATGGATTACTGCTGATTTAAACACTGTCCAATTTCCTGTAAGCAATGCGTCAATCGTGTACATTCCGGTAATTGTCTCCGGTGGTGCCAGCCCAGTATCTAACCGCCCTGAACCGGGTAGCACCCCAAGCTTCAGATAGAAGAATAATAGAAATATGATCCCTAGCCAGAAGGCTGGCATCGCCACACCTATAAGGGCCATAACCCTTGCAAATTGGTCAGCTACTTTATCCTTCTTGCTCGCACTTATGACACCTAAAGGTATACCGATTAATATCGTGATAAACATGGAGAAGAATGTTAATTCAAGAGTTGCCGGAAAATATTGTTTGATATCCTCCATTACTGGCTGATGGGAGTAGTTACTGTTACCAAGATCCCCTTGGAGCAAGTTCTTCATGTAATTGAAATACTGTACATAAACAGGATCATTAAGGCCCATTTTTTCTTGCAGTTCCTCGATTACTTTCGCATCTGCATAAGGACCAGCCGCCAAACGAGCTGGATCACCTGGAATCGTATTCGAGATAAAGAACGTCAAAATACTGATACCAATCAAAATCGGAATCATGAGCAGAATCCTTTTTACTGTGTAACGAAGTGCGTCCACCTACCCCGCCTCCTTTAAGTTAAGAAATATTAATCTTTGTCTTTTTACTCTGCTCAGGATGTACATGAATACAAGAAGCCCAGTGACCCATTGCTTTTTCCCGGAGTTCTGGAGATTCCTCTTTACATTCAGGAGTTGCTACAGGACAACGTGTATGAAATGCACAGCCTGTCGGAGGGTTGATTGGGCTTGGCAGGTCTCCCTGCAAAATGATTCTGTCTCGCTTTTTTGTCGGATCTGGAATCGGGACAGCTGTCAGAAGTGCCTTTGTGTAAGGGTGCAGCGGATTCCTGTACAATTCTTCGACATCAGCGATTTCGACTATTTTTCCTAAATACATTACAGCTACTCTGTCGGATATATGCTGTACAACTGAAAGGTCATGAGAAATGAACATATAGCTTAAATTAAGTTCCTTTTGCAATTCCACCATAAGGTTCAGAACTTGGGACTGAACTGAAACATCAAGCGCTGATACTGGTTCATCTGCTATTATCAATTTCGGATTCAATGTGAGTGCACGTGCTATGCCGATCCTTTGCCTTTGTCCCCCTGAAAATTCGTGCGGAAATCGGTCAAGCTGGTCTTTGCGAATGCCGATTTTATCGATCAGGCCTTCGACTACTTTCCTTCTTTCCTGTCGATTTCCTACTCCATGAACGATGAGCGGAGTTTCAAGAATTGTACGAACAGTACTCCTTGGATTTAATGACGCATATGGATCCTGGAAGACAATTTGCATATCCTTCCGCAATTCCTTCATTTCCTTCCTCGGAAGATGGGTAATATTTTTTCCACCGAAGAAGATATCTCCGGAAGTTGGCTTTATTAACTGGAGGATTGTACGGCCCAGACTTGATTTTCCGCAGCCAGATTCGCCTACAATCCCTAACGTTTCCCCCTGCTCGATGTAAAAGCTTACTCCATCAACTGCTTTCACTTTTTTCTTTTCACCCAGGAATCCCTTTTTAATTGTGAAGTGTTGCTTCAAGTCCTTCACTTCCAGAAGAGCCATTCATTTCTCCCCCCTTTTCTTCGTATAGCCAGCAAGCTGCAGTATGGTCCTCTCCTACACTGCTCATTGGAGGTGTCGTTCCTTTGCATACTTCTATTGCTGAGCTGCAGCGATCATAGAAACGACAGCCGTTCGGCATTTTATCTGGTGAGGGAACCATCCCAGGAATGGATCCAAGCTTTGCTTTTTTAACTCCAAGTTTAGGTATTGATTCAAGAAGTCCTTTTGTATAGGGATGCTTTGGATTAATGAATAATTCTTTAACCTCGGCTTGCTCTACAATTTTGCCGGCATACATAACAACAACACGGTCGCAAACCTCTGCGACTACACCGAGATCATGGGTGATCATAATAATTCCCATTTCGTTAACATCTTTAAGATGGTTCATTAAATCGAGGATTTGTGCTTGAACGGTTACATCAAGAGCAGTCGTTGGTTCATCACATATCAATAGACTGGGGTTGCATGCCATGGCGACAGCTATCATGATTCTCTGTCTCATCCCGCCAGATAACTGATGAGGATATTCCGAAGCAATTTCCTCTGCTCTGGGCAATCCTACTTCGTTCAAAAGCTCAATCACTCTACGTTTTCGCTGCTCCTTATTTAAATCTGTATGAAGAATAAGTGTTTCTTCAATCTGTCTGCCTACAGAATGAAGAGGGTTCAAAGACGTCAGCGGATCCTGGAAAATCATTGCCATTTTATCGCCTCTGATTTTTTCCATTTTTCTTTTCGAATAAGAAGTTATATTTTCTTTTTCAAGTTGGATTAAACCCTCTAGCTTAGCTTTTTCAGGTAAAAGGCGCATAACTGATAATGCTGTCATGCTTTTCCCACAGCCTGACTCACCAACAATGCCTACTGTCTCTCCTTTATTAACCTGAAGAGAAATCCCGTCTAAGATTTTCACATATTTCCCATCTCTTTTAAGAGATAGTGACACGTCATTCAGTTCTAGTAACATATAAACACCACCTTTATATTGTCAGGAGGCCTTTTACCTCTTTTAGTTCTTTCAGTGCGTGAACATAATGATCTGAAAACTCCCTGCTGACTCTATCTGCATCCCTTGATTTCAAAGCATCTAGCAATTTCCTGTGGTTTTCCACAACAAGCGCAGCTCTCGCAGGAAGCTTATTTGCTACAGTTAAGAACATGGCTCCTACTTGTGTGTCCAACTGCTGATGCATGTGGATCAGTCTTTTATGCCGGGAAGCACTGACGATCAAGCTATGAAAGTTAATATCACATCTTGCTTCCGTTTCTAAGTCCCTCTCATCCATAGCATTCTTGAATTCTTCCAGGAGCAGTTCAAGTCTGCTAAAATCCTTATCTATTAAATTGGGGATTGCGAGGCTTGCAGCTTTTGCTTCCAGTAAAGCCCTAAGTGTATATATCTCATATGCATCCTGAGAAGAAAGTGTCGTAACATGAGTTCCCTTATTAGTTTCATGTTTGATTAACCCTTCATTTTGAAGTAATCTCAGAGCTTCTCTTATCGGGCCACGTGAAATATTAAGACTTTCAGCAAGCTGGGCTTGGTTCACTTTTTCGCCAGGCTTCAAGGATCCATTCAGAATCATTTTCCTAATGATTTTCGCTACATGATCAGAAAGATTTTCATGATTTAACTGCATATTTTTTCTCCGTTTTCGTATAGTCCTTTTAATTTATATAAGTGGTCCCAATCCATTTGAGCTGAACCGATTTCAATTTCTTTAATAAGACTCACAAGCATTTCGGTCAACGGCATTGGAACTTGATGGTTTGCTCCCATTTCTAAAATGGGGACTAGCTGTGAATCAATCTCTGTTTTTCTTTTTCTGACAGCTAGGTCTCTCCAGATACCACTTTTAGTTTTCTTGTTTGCCGCCATTCTTTGTGCGAGCTTTTCCAGCTGATTATCGAGAAGTTGCTGATCTCGAGTCTCTCTAGGGTATACAAGCCCAGGGACCCAATCATCAAAACCGATTGGCTTGACTCCTTCTTTATCTGCAACCTCCAGTATTTCAGAGCAAAGCTCCATTAATGTGTCCCTAAGGTCCAATTTCCTTACAACAGCCGCCATTGTTTCATCAACTAAAGCCGTCGCGTATAAAAGTCCAGCGTAGGACATTTTCCCCCAGAGATAGCCCCAGATGTTATCCGTAACCTGAGCTGGCCCCCAGCATTCGAGAACCTTTTGCAAACCAATGACTCGCTGACTGATTTTCCCATCCAATTCCCCAAGGTAGAGCGCTGCGACTCCGCCATAAAGGATCCTGCCCGGTTCCAAATAGTCTGCTGAAAAGTTAACAAAGCAGCCAATCGTTTTTTCTCTTCCTATAAGACTGGCAATCTCTTTTTCACATAGCCCATTTTGGAAGGAAACGACTTTTGTTTCTTCTCCAATGAGATGCAAAAATGGAATGAGTGCTTCTTTTGTATGCTGTGCCTTAACACAGAGGAACACCGTATCCAGAACTGGCTTTATTTTAACTAGTTGTTCGGGTGTATAGGCATTACATTTAACGGTAAAGGTTTCATCAGGCCCCTCAATTCTAAGACCGTGGCTATTCATGACATGAACGTGGTCCAAATCTTTATCGCAAAAAGTTATTTTGTTGCCCGCTCTCACAAGATGAGCTCCTAGCACACCACCAATCGCGCCTGCACCAATCACTGTGATTTCCATTCGACTCCTCCTTAAAAAAGTTGTTGTCCGCCATCCGCTGAAATGGTTTGGCCGCTCACATAGCTTGCAAAGTCTGAGGCAAAAAACAAAACCGGATGAGCAATATCTTCAGGTTCTCCAAGTCGCTTAACCGAGATTGATTTGACCAGATTTGCTTGCTCCTCTATCGTCATTCTTTCCCACTGCTTCTTTGTTGACGGATTCGATATTACGAATCCAGGTGCTACGTTATTAACCGTTATTCCAAAGGGACCAAGTTCTTGAGCCATTTGCCTTGTGAAACCAATCTGTCCAGCCTTTGCACTGGCATATGCCTGGATTCCAGTCAGACTAGTGCTGCGCCCTGCTCCACTTGAGATATTAATGATCCGTCCATAATTCTGCTTTTTCATGTAAGGAGCAACTTCCTTTGTTGTATAAAATGCCGCATCCAGATTTACAGCAAATATCTTTCTCCATTGATCAGGCGTTACTTCTTCTACTGGTTGATGAATTTGTCCACATACACCTCCAGCATTGTTTACCAATATATCGATCTTATTAAATTTTTGGATCGTGAAATCCACTAACTCTTTCACACTTTCCACTTCTGTGATGTCGCATGTATATGTATCAAAACGGTTAGATTCCTTATTAATATCAAGCCACTCATTAAGCTCTGTTTTCACTTCCGCAAGTTCTTGATCCAATATGTCTGTACCAATTACTGTTGCTCCGTGCTTGAGGAATGCTTCGCAGATTCCTTTGCCAATTCCATGCGCTGCACCAGTTACCAGAACAACTTTTTCTGTAAAAAATGTCGATTGTAAACTGTTAACACTTTGATTCAAAATACCACCCCTTTGCTTGGTCCTGGATATTGGTAACACTATATAACAGGCTAAAAAGTTTGTAAAGATTATTTTTAGAATATTTATAATATTTAAAATACAAAGCTATAGTCGTATAAAAATAGCATTGTAAATGACTAAACTTCTAATTATCGTAAAATAATTTTGTTTTTGCTTTAATCCGGTAAAATCAATAATTTAAAAGATAAAATTATTATTTTTATACAAATATACGTATAAATTATCATCTTCTTTAGGAAAACAAAATTTGGATAAATTTTTTTGTAGCTTTCCATCTAAATCATTAAATGGTAGTTGATCCGTAGTGGATCCTCACTCGCGAGCACCATTCGATTTTCTTATAAATCGCTACAATAAATGACATTTTTCTGCTTTTCTTTGCAAAAAAAATAGCACACATTCAATCGAATGAATGTGTGCTAAGTACTATTGCTCCTCACAACTTCCTAACTTTCCCCTTATCTTTAATCATGACATTAACCGCCCAAGCTTCCCCACTCATTGAGCCTACTTCTAATTTGGAAAGATTGATCTCGGTTTCAATGGTTACTACTTCACTCTCTTTCCCATTTAGCATTACTTTATATGGACCTCCTTCATTCATCAGGGAAAGCAGTGGTGTTTCATCTTCGAATAGGTATTTTTCATAGAATTCAATGTTGAATTGGACGGTTTCATTATCGTAATTTTCAAATGGCAGATCGCATGAAGCGGACAATGTGGTGTCATTTTTCATTTCGAAGCGGCAGTGGCTGTTTTCCCGGTCATAGTGAACAGCATTAATACCTGAGGCGAATGTTTTTTGGTAAGCACCGACAAGTTCCACCGGAAGGAAGAACGCAAGCAAAATTGCAATTAAGATCATTCTATTATGATACATTTCAAGTGATTGCCCCAGGAAATAAAGACTAATTATTAGTAGAGTTAAGGAAGTTATCCCTACATAATGTAATCCGTTGATTGATTTAAGAGGGATATTTAACGCAGAGAAAACATCCTGCCCAATTGGATATTCATGAGGAAAAGGAAAATTCAATGCCATCGAAAAAAGAAACAGAATAATAGCAATGACAAAGTTTCTTTTATCTTTTATCATAAAGAACCACCACCATTTTGAAAAAAATTAATTCCATCTTTATGCGTTCCTACCGGTAGACCTAATGGACTAAAGGTATATATATTCGCTCTCTTCATTATTTTTGATCCCAGGAAAGGTAACTAAGTATTCCTTCCCTTCCTCGAGAAGATTATAAAAAGAACAGTAAAAGTGAGATCTTCTTTCCTCTCATTGCTTCTTCTTATCATTTTATGACTAGATACAATACATCAAATTGAATGATAACCACTACAATCGTAATGAAGATGATTCCTTCAGCAAGTGACAAAATCGATTGCTTAGGATCTTCTGAAAATTTCCATTCAAAAAATGCACGGACAAAGTTTTCGGAGGTAAATAATAAAGCCAGCAATATAAGAAATAGATTAATTGAAAATCCTTCGAACATCACATGATGAATCAAAAAGACATTAATGAGCAGTGCGGTAATTCTCACAGCCCAGTCTATTTTTCTATGTATATCATTAATATGATTGTAAGAAAAAAATGCCTTTTTCACCTTTGGAATTTTTAACGTTTTTCTTATTACAAATTTAACGAATGTAATCACTGATATCATAAAAGCAGCTAGTAATAAAAACTTCCACAGCATGTTCATTCTCGCCTCATTTTTATTTTACCACTTAATTCCAGCGTTCGGTACAACCAAAAGCAGAGGTTATTGGCCTCTGCTCTATAAAGCTTATTCAATCGTAAATGTAATTGTCTGATTGTAAGTATTGTCTAATTCCGACTCCATCCAGACTTCGAGTTCATACGTTCCTTTTTTATATCCGCCCAAACCGATTTTGATCGTGATTGCTTCCCCGGCACTTACGATCTGGTTGGTTTGAATCGTTCCATAACCATCTTGACGGCTAATCTCTTTACCAGATTCATCCCTAAGCACATAAACATGGCCGCCATTTTCATCAAAAGGAATTTCTATGTCCTTGTCAGTATTATTCTTGACCTCATAAATAAAGTCTTTACCGTCTGTATTTTCATCGACCTCAACAAGGCTCGCAGAAAGAGCTTCAGGGATGACACCGGTGTTGCCGGTATTCTCCAATTCCTTTTTTTCCAGATTTTCAGACTGTTTTTCACTGCTGCTTTCTACTTTGGTTTCTCCATTACATGCAGATATTGAGAACATAACACTAATTAAAATAATACTCGCCAATATCTTTTTCAAAAAAAGCACCTCATATCCATTATTGAATTTCCTCTACATTAGACTTCTCAGCAACAAAAAAGTTTCAGGACTTTTAGAAAATTTATATTTCGCTTATCGAAAAAAGTGTTAAAATACTAGTTAAACAATTTTATAAGATGGAAGGGAATTTGATGAACAAAAAATTATTGGTTACATATGGGATGCTAACTTTCGCTACGGCAACCTGGGGAAGTGCATTCATTGCGGGTAAATTTGCTGTAGAAAGCTTTGAACCAGCTACGGTTGCGTTCTTCCGGTTTTTTGGAGCAGCGATTCTCCTATTCCCACTGATGTTCATGATGGAGAAAAATATTAAGAAACCTAATCTGAAGGATATTGGCTTGTTCTCGGTCCTCGGACTGACAGGCATTGCGCTGTATAACATTTTCTTTTTCTTGGCCAGCAAGCATGCCCCAGTGATTAAAAGTTCACTGTTCATCGCCTCCAATCCCGTGTTGATTGTCCTTTTATCGGCAGTATTCTTAAAAGAAACAATCACACGCAATAATGTTATTGGATTGGCCATCGCCCTTTCAGGTGCATTTTTTATCATCACCGATGGACACTTGCTGAGCTTGTTCAAGCTTGGATTTGAACCAATCGACTTCGTTCTTATGGGCGCAGTCGTCAGCTGGGCATTATACAGTGTCGTTGGGAAAGTTGTTTTGAAAAAGTTCAGTTCGGTCGAGTCCACCACCTATGCCGTCGCTTTCGGGACCATTTTCCTGCTGCCGTTTGCCCTGGCTGAAACATCATGGCAGGATGTCCAGCAGGCATCGGGTACTACCTGGATCGCGATTATCCATATGAGCGTTTTGGTTACAGTCGTATCATTCGTCATGTACTACAATGGAATCAAGGAAGTTGGCGCAGCAAAGGCATCGATATTCATCAATGTAATGCCGGTATCTGCGGTCATTATGGCTACTTTGTTTTTAGGTGAAAAATTCACCGCCGCTCATGCCATCGGTGCAGTCCTAGTGCTTTCCGGTGTTTATATTGGAACAAACCCACGGCTTTTTAAAAAGAAGCAAACTACCAAGTTAGTAAAAAACGAAATCGCCTAAGGAGATTCAGAAATGATCCATAAAATCGAATTAAAATCTGAAAACCTGCACGGTTCTTTTAGCAATGAATATAAGCCAATCCTTACAGTGAATTCCGGAGACAGCATTCGCATGAAAACGCCCGATATTGAATGGGGCTACTCTGAATCAAAAGGCGTTGAGAGACAATTTTTCAGTTCTGCAGTACAAGAAGAGACTCCTCTTCATCCGATGATTGGGCCGATTGAAGTGAACGGCGCAAAAGCCGGGATGGTTCTCGAAGTAAAATTGAACGATGTATTACCAGGCTGGTATGGCACAAATTGGGCAGGCGGCAAAAAGAGCTGGCAAAACGATGCAGTCGGATTAACAGGGTCTGAGAGAATTCGCCTTGATTGGGAATTGGACAGTGACACAATGACAGCTAAAACTGAAGTTGGCTCTCGGCCTTTAAATGTTGCGCTTAATCCATTCATGGGCTTGATGGGAGTTGCACCTGGAGAACCAGGTGTGCACCATACATCCCCTCCACGCTATTGCGGCGGTAATATCGACTGCAAAGAACTAAAAAGAGGCAGCACTTTGTATCTGCCAATTTCAGTTGATGGGGCATTGTTCTCAATTGGTGATGGACACGCTGCACAAGGCGACGGAGAAGTTTCCGGCACGGCCATTGAGTGCCCAATGGACTTGGTTGACATCACCCTTACAGTCAGAGAGGATCTTCAGTTGAAAATGCCGCGGGCTAACACGCCAGCTGGATGGGTTACCTTTGGCTTTCATGAAGATTTGAACCTTGCTGCCGGACAGGCACTGGATGAGATGGTTATACTATTGAGAGAACTTCATGGGATCGAGCGCACAGAGGCCCTTGCACTGGCCAGTGTGACAGTGGATTTGAGAGTTACACAGGTAGTAAACGGGGTTAAAGGTGTGCATGCGGTGTTGCCGCACCGTGCGATAAGATAAAGAAGAGCCCCTGTGAAATTCGCAGGGGCTTAATTTTGAGCACTTAGAAAGGAATACTTACAAATTATTTATTCAAAATCCCCAGGTAACTTTTCCACGGACCAACTTCTTTGGTATATCTTTTTGCTAAAACTCTGGTTATTTGCGACAAGTGCGTTAAATCATGTACTGCCCATGTAGCGATAAGTTGTCTCGCCTCTACTTCCCCGTATTCGGGATGGACACCCGTCAATACAAACTGCTTTTCATCAACGATCAGTTCCTTCAGTTTCTTGATATTTTCCTTCCTCAAGGAAGAAAACTCATTAAGCTTATCTTCAATTGATAGATGCGCATAGTCCTTTAAATGTGAGAACCGGTCAAAAGCTGGGAAACCTTTATCATTTGTTTCCGCTAACATGATTTTAAGTCTTGGAATCCAATTGTATTTTTCACCGTCGATGAGATGTCCGATTACTTCGGAAGGATTCCAGGTTCCCTCCCCTTCATTGCTGGACACCCAATCTTCTGATAAACCTGATAATAAGGCATTCAAAGTTTCAGGCGTCCGTTCCAGGATTTCGATTGCTTCATTCATGTTAAACACCATTTTAATACACCTGCCTTTTCGATATAAATCCATCATATTTTCACATGAGGATTTGTATGTAACACAATGTCATACTTCTGTTCTTTTTCTGAAAAAATTCAATGGTATGATAAATTTGTCTGATTATTTTTATATAAGAGAGGCAATTAGATGCTAACAATCAAAGAGGCTGCAAAACAGTTAACTTCATACGGAATAGATGCTACTGATCAAGATGTTTTGATATGGATTGAAGAAGGACTTTTAAAAGCCGAACAGGCTAATAGAAGAAATGCTTTGTATAAAATTCATCTTAAAGACCTGACAGACTTCATTATCCAAAAATATAACGATAGTTTCACCGCACAGCTGGAAAGTTCCAAACGAGAGAATATCCTGCTTAACGAACAGCTGGAATTGCTGACCACACGATTACATATTGAGCAATCCAAGGTAAGGACGTTGAAAAAAATGCTGAATGCACAAATCGAAGCATCCAGCACTGACCCTTCGCAAATGGAAGAAATGTTAGGTCTAAAACAAAATACAGACAGCCAGGTGCTTAGAAAAGAATTCAAGAAAATCCTCAAAGCTCTCCACCCCGACCGCGGTGGCGATGAAAGACTTTTCAAGGTGTTTAACGAACATTATGAGAATTTAAAGTAATGGACTCCTTCATTGATTCCTTCTTTTCGTGATATAAAAAAAGGTACTGGCACCCATCAGCACCCCGCCTAAAACTCCAATTGACGCACCGATAGCAGTCCATTTAGTGGATAAATAGATACCTGCCATATACATAATCAAACCGAAGATAAACAGTAGCATTCCCTTATACATAAGAGCTCCTTTTTACATGTATTCCATAAACTATTCTGCAAAAATTGGAAAATACCTTTAGGAAATAAAAATGGAACCAGAAATCAACCCTGCTGGTTCCATTTTTTTTATTTATTTTTATAAAACCTCTCCCTTACCCTTTTCAGGCGCGCATGGTAATTTAAGATATCTAACCTGGCCTTTTCAGCTTCTGGTGCGATCGGCCTTAGGTTCTCGATATCCCAATAATCAACGATGACATCGAGTACTTGATCGAAATACTCCAGTGGCCCATAATTCGCCTCTTTCGCGATGATGGCCATCCGATCTTCAAAATCTGGCATGACGGCACCTGGCATTTTGAAATTCATGATGACATTGCCCAGGTAGTAGCAATAATTGGGCTCTAATTCTAGGTGGTATTTGATTACATCTCGATAAAATGCGTAGTGTAGCGTCTCATCCTTTGCAAGCCTGCGGAGAAGCGTGGCCAAATCCCGATCATGCGGTCCTGCTACCTTCGCGACATTATAATAAAACACCATCGTCGCCAGTTCTTGCATTGAGGTGTAGACCATCGTCTCAAATGGCGTATGAAAATCAGGATCCCAGCCATTCTCCAGCGTCATTTTATGTAATTGATGCAGTCGCATCGGCTCAACATTTCTCGTGATTAACAGATACGTTTCCAGCAAATTTGAGTGCTGGTCCTCTTCTGCCGTCCATGTATGGACGAAATCTTTGATAACCGATAATGACCCTTTAAATGTCTGATCCAGATAAGAAGTAAACCATGGAAGGTTCACCTCGGTTAGGAGCGCAGTCTCAACCGCAGTTATAACCGGAGCCGGCAACGTAACCTGGCTTTCGTCCCAGGGAACTCGCTTAAAATCCATTCCCTTATCCCACGGCAAAAACTCATGATAGCCCCAGTCAATTTTTTCAGCACGTTTCTTATGCTCCTCGTAAAGTTCTCTAATCCTTGGCTCGAGTCGGAAATCCAGGTGGTTCGTCAGCAATGCATTCCCTCCAAATTAAATACTAGATATTATGACCTGTTACTAATTTTTACTCTACCATATATTCTGAATTTTAACTAAATATAAGTCTTATATATGTTTAAAATAGGAATTTAGGAGGAAAGAGTTGCCCATTCGATACAAATTCTTCTTAAATGGTATAATGAGTTTTCAGCAAAACAATATATACTGAAGAAAATACATAAGGAGGTGCACCTTGAAGAAACTAGTTTTTTTAATGATGTTATTAATGATAGGAGCTTTCCTAAGCGGCTGTTCTGAAGATAAATCTGAATCAAAAGGCCTTTCCCTTCCTGATGAAAACGGTGAAGAAATATCCTTCGAAAATATGGAAGAGGCTGCGCTGGTTTTCTTTTTTACGGGAGTCGGTTGAGACTTCTGTAAATCGCAGCTGGTCGAGCTGCAGAACCGAAAAGATTTATTCAGCCAGTTCCCTGGGAACATTTACGCTGTAAGCGCATCCTCTGTAAAGGAACATAAGGCGATGAAAGAAGAGTTGGGACTTGAGTATCCAGTAATCTCTGATGAGAAACTGAAATTGATCAAGAAGACAAACATGTTGGACCCTGAAGCTCCAATCGCAGTAAGAGGATTCGCTGTTCTTGATAAAGACGGCACAGTCCTCCATTCCCAGGAAATCGATACTTTCGGCATCGAAGTGGAGGGAATCATTCCTTACGCAGCTGATATCGCGAATGGTAAGGATCCAGCACAATAAACAAAACACCACCCAATCCGGGTGGTGTTTCGATTAGAAAGGTTTCTCCTGATAAAAATAATTCGGACTCATTATTTTGTTTTCATAAGCCTTATGAAAAATATGGGTAGAAGCTGGTGAAACAGGCGGAATCAGCCATGTCCAATCTCCCGTCACAGGCCGATCAGCAGCCTCCTCCTTCTCCTCAAAAACTTTGAATTGCAATGCTGCAGTATGATGGTCCACGATGGAGACCCTTTTTTCGTTAAATGAATGCAACACGCTCGTGTTCAATTCAATAAGTGCCCGGTCCTTCCAAAGCGTACTGTTTTTCTTCAAGTTCAAGCCCATTAGCTCAGCAATCAATGGCAAAAGGTCATAGCGGGATTCATCAGCAAGATTTCGGGCACCAATTTCAGTACCCATATACCACCCATTAAAAGGCGCTGCAGTATACTCGATGCCTCCTATTTCCAGCATCATGTCAGTAATGAACGGGACTGCATACCATTTTAATTTCAGCTCCTCAAACCAGGAGTAATCTGGATGTCGCAATGGAACCTCCAACACCAGTTTTTTATCGATTTCAAAAAGCTCAGGCTCTTTTCCATCAACCTGGATCACCAGCGGAAGCACATCAAATCTGGTTCCTTCACCTCTCCAGCCCATCTCCTCACACTTTTTCGTAAAATCAAGCGAATGAGGATCGCCTAAAATACCATGCTCTGTTTCATAGCCGGCATAACGGATCAGCTGATGGTTCCAAATCCGAATTTGATGATCTCCTCTTTTTTGCCTGAAAATCGTAATGGACGGCCGAATCTTACCTTCATTAGTTGCATATTCAATATGATGGAACAGTGCATCCTTGATTTCGGTCTCTTCCGTTAAACTCCGACGGTCAAAGACAGTCAAACTCTCCCAAAATAATCTCCCGATACAGCGATTGCTGTTCCTCCACGCCATTTTCGCACCGTGCTCAAGTTCTTCATAGGTATGTATATAAGTACCTGTCTTATAGATTTCCTCTCTAACCTGTTCTAACCTATTCATCATCTCATGCTCCGTTTTTTGCAATTCATGATGGCTATTACGTATGAAGTCTTCGGCTTCCTTAAATAATTTCTTATTCACAACTGCGTCCTCCCGATGTTGTCCTATCCTATCATTTTAACATGGAATACTTTAAAGGACGCAATAATGGAGAATCTTAAAAGATGGAGAGGATACCGCAAAAAGCTGTTACCCTTTCGTCTATAACCAAAAAAGGGAGTCTAATACAGGCATTACTTAAAATTCGAAAACTCCACAAGCTCAAGTTGGTTGCCGAATGGATCTTCAATCATGTTGTATCTGCCAGGAGGACATGGCCTAGACTCATCAAATAAGATTTTAGCTCCCCTATCACTAAGTCGGGTAACATCCTCATCAAGGTTTTCAGAAAGAATACCCAATAAAACCTTCTGGCTAGCGGAAGTAATTTCTTCATCTGATTTTTCTAATACAATCGGGATCTCATTATGTACTAATGAAACGATATTTTCCCCGTAATGCTTGGACACTTCAAAATCAAGCACCTTTGTATAAAATTCAAGAGCTTTTTCCATGTCTCCAACCTTAATCGTTAATACACAAACTTTGTTTAACAAAACAATCACTCCTTTTTCATAAAATTAACATATTAAAATAGGTTATTTTTCTTCTAGTTTGCTATCTTTTTCAAATAAGAGACTCGGCAAATTAATTAAGATTGGCGGGTCATACGGCAAAGGTTCGCGCAGCTTTATATTTACTATGCAGATATTATTTTCAGAGATTTCAACAGGGCAGTCAGCTTTCCCGCGCAGATTCTTGGATAGCAGAAAATAATCCCGAGGATTCAGGCTCCAGGGAATTGCAGTTGCCAGAGCAAAATAGGTTCCAGGTGGGACTTTCGAAAAAACATACTCTTTTTTGGTTCCTCTTAAGGCAATTCCCACCACAGGCCTTTGGTCTGGTATCGGCCGAGGGAACAACCCTACAAAAATGATGCCTTTGAAAAACACTGGAACTTCTAGCGTGCATCTGACTGCGGGTGATTTTACTGAAACAGGCTCTCCAAGATTGACTTCATCGTAGTCATTCATAAACCGATGAAGCTTCACTGCACTGTTTTGAAATTGTTTGGGTGACTGTCCGACAAATTGCTTGAATTTTGAGCTGAAGGTACCAAAACTTTGAAAGCCTATCTCCAATAAGGTTCTGAGAATTGAGCCGGATGACGGCCCTATCAACTTCTCCTTTCCCGCCTCGATTCTCAAAGCGGAGAGAAAGTGTCTGGGAGAAATCCCCGTGACATCCTTAAACACTCGTGTAAAATGATATAGACTATATCCAGCTAATTCTGCCAATTTTTCAGAGGTGATTTCCTCTTCAATATTCTTTTTCATGTATTCAATTGTTTTTGAGACTAATTCAATTTGTTCTTTTGTAGTGGACATTTTGTCACCTTACCGATAAAAAGATCAATAATAACCTCTAGAGTATATGCTTATCTTAGTTATTCTCTATAAATATCAAAAATTCCTTTTCTATCCATTTTTTAGACTTTAAAATTCCATATACTTTTTAGAAAAAAGACTTATAATCTCTGTTCCATTATTTCAATGAGACATAAAAACTAAAAATATGGGGAGGATTTTTTTGTAAACTAACTTCTAAGAATGAGTACTATAAAATCAAAATCATAAAAAAAGGCCTCCACTCATATAGTATGTGCGGAGACCTATTTACTCTCTTACCTTATTACCAACCTAACTCTGAATCTTCAGAGTATGGTTACAACCTCTCAACTGATGTTGCAGGCATTACAGCCATCATTTTAGATCGCACATCATCAGGAATAGTGCAGGCTTTAAGATTCCCTTCTTGACTGAACTGTACCCATGATCTCAACTCATGTCCTTTTCCAGTTAATTCGTTGCCTTTATAAACCTCATGTTCCATCCGAAAAACCTTTTCTCTAACTTCCGTAACTTTTGTCACTACTTTTATTTCATCACCGAAATAGAGAGGTTTATGAAAACTGCAGCCCACATCCAAAATTGGCAAAGCTATTTTATCTTCAAACATAAGTTCCTTTAGTGGGATTCCGATTGATTCGAATAAGGTATGACTACCGATATTAAACCAATTAAAATAGTTAGGATAATAAATTATCCCAGCCATATCTGTGTCACCCCAGTGAACTTTCAGGTTTACTGAATGTTCTGTCATATTAACTCACTCCCATACTAATTTTTAGGTTCTTGTTGCTGTTTAACATGCCTTGCTGTTCTTTAACCATCTTAAAAATTCATCATCTGACAATTGTTTCATTTTTTTTTCAATTTCAAGCTTTCTATACCAGGCAGCTTTTCGAAATTTCCCATAGTATTCTTGGTGAACTAGTTTCCCTGATTGATCCTTTACAAATAAAGTGGTTTTCCCTATTCGAATTGCTTCTCCAGCACTAAACAGTTTTTCGAAAAGATATACAAACGGCATTCTCCAGACATGTGCAGTCGCTTCAATTACAATTTCATATGAAGTTTGTTCTTTTTTTAAATCTTGCATAGCTTTTTAAACCTTTTGTAATTTGCATCAACATTTTGTTGTAATTCTGCTAGATTTTGTTCTGTAAGATGGGAATATTTTTGCATTGATTTAGAATATTCACTAATCGGCCGGCGTTTCAAAACCTCATGAGTTAATCTGAATTTTCCATCTTCATATTCCCAAAGGGGGTAAAGATTTGTCTCTACAGCAAGTTTTCCAACTTCTATCGTTTTCTCCGTTGGAAACTTCCATCCAGTTGGACATCCAGAATATAAATGAATATAAGACATTCCATTCTTCACTTTCATTGCCTTTTTTAATTTTGCAATATAATCATGCATATATGAAGGGTTGGCTGTTGCAACATATGGAATATTATGCTGTGCCATAATCATAGGCATATCTTTTCCTTTTTGTGACTTTCCTTGGGTTTGTTCACCTACTGGGGTTGTTTGAGTCCACGACCATTTCGGAGTTGTACCGCTTCTCTGTACACCAGTGTTCATATACGCTTCATTGTCATAGCAAATATAAATAATATTTTCTCCTCGTTCAGCTGCACCCGACAATGATTGGAATCCTGCATCTGCAGTTCCGCCGTCTCCCGCAAAAGCTACGACATTAATATCTCCACGACCCTCACGGATGTACTTTCTTTTAATGCCAGCGAGCATTGCTGCTGTATTATCAAGCAGCGGAAAGAATACTGGAATCTTCGCCCCTGCACCACCATTGAATCCTACAGCACCAATTCCCCCCATACAACCTGGTGGTATTGCGAGAATTGTATTAGGCCCAAGAATTCGCAGTGTAGTGCGTAATGCTAATTCTGCATGACACCCCAGACAGGCTGAATTTCCAGGTGACAACAAATCTTGTACTTTTGTAATCTCTTTATAAACTTCTTTTGTTTTCTTTTCCTCATTAAATATAAATCCAAAGCGTTTCTTTGTGAAAAACGCATCATTCTTTTCTAGTGTAGGTCTTGCACCTTCAGGAATAGTTGAATAATTTGTGTTATCTCGTATACCGTCATTTACACCCATTAGCCACTCACTCCTTTCAACTTTAAACTTATATCCTTATCCATAGTAAATAATGTCTCAACATCAATTTGATCTAAGCCGAACCAGGTAACTTCTTGAAATTCCCCACCTTCTGACACATGTTGAGTAATCACAATCGCTTGTTTAATTTGTTCCATTGTTACATCCGAACCTCCAAGACCGCCTATAAAATCTATCATAGGTGGCATCTTTAAGCCTCCAAACACTGTCTTTAACTCAAGAAAGCTGATACCCATTCCTTTAGCAAATGAGACATTTCGATCAATTACTCCAATGGCTTTAATATTAACTAACGCCTTGAGTATTTCTTCATCTGGAAAAGGACGAAGAACTCGAATACGTATCATGCCCACTTTGATGCCATGATTACGCATTTCATCAATCGCTACTCTTGCTGTACCTGCCGGACTCCCCAAGCAAACCAAAGCTATTTCAGCATCTTCCATTCTATATTGATCAATTAATCCTCCATAATCGCGGCCGAACATTTCTAACCATTCTTGTCGAACTTCCTCAATAATTTTTTTTGACACATTCATAGCTGTCACTTGCTTATGGCGAAATTCGGTAAGCATTGGCCCTGGTGTTAATGGGTCTACGGCTATTGGATTATTTGGGTCCAGTTTCACATGTGAAATGTTCGGTTTCGGCAAAAACTGATCTACTTGTTCTTGATCTGGGATCTCAACCCTCTCTGCCATATGGGAAAGTGAGAATCCGTCATAGCAAACATTTACCGGAAGTAAAACATCTTTATTCTCAGCTATTTTATATGCTTGGACTATGGAGTCCAGTATTTCTTGACTGCTTTCACACCAAATCTGTATCCAGCCTGCATCTCTTACTGTTACGGCATCCTGCTGTCCACCCCAAACCGTTTGGGGCGATATGACTTCCCTGGTCACAAGCGCCATCACAATAGGTAAACGCATCGTACTCGTTCGAATATAGGGTTCATACATGAGCGCGAGTCCCTGTGAGCTCGTTCCTGTAAAAGTTCTAGCACCAGCTAATACCCCACCTTGTAATACACTTAAAGCTGAATGTTCGCTTTCCACCTCTACAAGATCTGCATCAATCACTCCATCTGCTACGAAAGATGCCAAATATTCAACGAGAGGGGTTTGTGGTGTTATTGGGTAAGCTGCCATAAGGTCTGCTCTAGCCAGTTTGGCACCCCAAGCAGCTGCTTTATTTCCATTCAAAACATCTACTCTACCCACTATTCAGTCCCCCTTTCCTCAAACATAGTTATAGCATTGGCAGGACATACCTCAGCGCAAATTCCACATCCCTTGCACCAGTCTAAATCGGTATCATAATGAGTACTTACTTCAATTTTGCAGCCAACAGGGCAATAGATATAGCACTCCGAACATCGCTTGCATAAATCAGGATCGGTTACTGGCCGCTGATACCTCCAGAGCCCTGTATTCACTACATATAGACCCTGTCCTACTGATGCTACATTTTCTCCTGTTTCTTTATATTCCTTTTTCAATACTAACGTTTGATTCATGATCTAATCACTTCGCTTTCTTTAATATCTCGGTTCTTTCCTTTACCTCCACTTCGTTATAACCTCTTTCTACTGCAAGTAAATTCTTTTCAATCACCTTATGCGGAAAGAATCCACTGATGGCGTTTTGAAGTGAATCTAATTTTACTAATCCAGTTGCCGAAGCAAACGCACCAAGTAATATCGTGTTAGTTATTGGAGCTTTGAAAACATCCAGAGCAATTCGATTGGCATCAACAGTTGCAAGAGTTTCCAAAACCTCAGGAAAATCGCTAAGCGCTAACGTTTTTCGTGAATTCAAGATCGCGAAACCACCCTGTTTCATCCCTTCAAAAACTGGTAATTGGCTGATTAAAGATTCATCCAAAACAATAATTCCATCCGGTTCATAAACTTGCACTCTTTCCCTAATCGGTTTTTGGTCCAACTTAACAAATGCCTGGAGTGGTGCTCCGCGTCTCTCGAAACCATAAGCTGGTATCGATTGTCCATAGTTTCCTTCTCTAACCAAAGCATGGACCAGTAATTCTGAAGCCATTACCGCACCCTGTCCCCCTCGACCATGAAACCTAATCTCTTTCATACAATCACTCCTCAATATTTAATTTACTAATTATTCTAAATTTTTAATATTAATCATTTAACATATCCTTTATTATTAATTTGATTTGCGTTAAATTTTTGCATCATCCCACAGTCAAGCAATCTACATAATTTTTAAACCAACAAGGGTTCTTACCTACTTCCACTTCATCAAATGAAATTTTTCCCATCTGACATATTTCAGTTCCTGTTTAATTAACAAATTTATTGTAAGCGCTTTACTGTACTTCGGTTGTATTATATAGTAATGTAAACAATATTTTGAATTTACTGACTTTTAGAAAGTGTTTACATTGTAATGGAAAGGATGGTAAATATGCAGATTACATATTCTTGGGAGCCTTTTATTTCATATGGACAAAAAAAAGAGATTAAGAAAAATACAATCCTATATAGCCAAGGAGAAATAGGAAATGGCTTTTATTATTTGCATGAAGGAGAAATTCAAATTAAAATGCTTTCGGACAAAGGGGATGAAAGAATAATAGACTATATTTCACCAGGAGAACTACTAGGTGAACAAGGAGTTAAGGGAGAACCATACTTTACAACTGCAAAAATCACAAAACCTTCTACCATATTCTTTTATTCTAAAGAAGATCTGCAAACGATATGCAAGAAACACTCCGCCGCATCAGATATCATTTTGAATTCATTAGTAAAAAAAGTACGTTTATTAGCTGAAACAGTTTCTATACAAGATAGCTCAATGGAGCATCAGTTGGCTTACATCATTTATAAACTCTACAGAAAAACCCAAAATCCCTGCATAAGCATCGACCAAACCTCTCTTTCAAACTATATAGGTACATCAAGAGTTACAATATATAAAATTCTACAACAGTGGAAAGAAAATGAAATCGTAAATATTACTGATCGGAAAATCAGGATTATTAACGTAAACAAATTCCAAAACCTTCTTTATTGAGAAGGTTAGATTATTATATCTTTTAATATTTCTTTCTTTTTTGACGTCAACTCTTATCTCTCTGTAGCTAAGTAAGGTTCTACATTTACAAATGAAATGAGGAGGCTCTCAATGAAAACAATGATTGAAAACTCTACTACAAAAAAATGGGATCAATATTATGAATTCGGTCAACGTATATTTTTCAAAAGAAATTCAATAATTTATGAGCAGGGAACAATAGGCAACGGTTTTTACTATATTCACAAAGGATTGATAAAAATTGTTACTGCAAAGACAAAAGGAGGAGAAAAAATACTAAGCCTAGAAGGATCTGGACAATTATTTGGAGAGCAAGCCATGGACCAGGAACCCTATTTTTCAACTGCTATAGCAGCAGATGACTGTGTCTTATATTATTTTTCAAAAGAGCAATTCAATGAAATCATTACTAGGGATACTGAAATGTTGAGTCTATTTATGGATTCTACAATAGGAAAAATTCGCATTCTGGCTGATGAAATATTAGCCAAAGGACTTACAGCCCAACAAAAAATTGCATTGACTTTAATTAAAATCTGTACGACATGTAATACTGACAAAATTTTTCTAACTCAACAAGAACTTGCTAACTATACAGGGTTAACTCGAATATCTGTATACAAAGCTTTTAAACAATGGAAAGAAGCAGAAATTATAGATGTAGTAAATCGGATGGTTATCGTAAAGCAACCAGATACATTGAAGAAGCAAACAATTAATTTGTAGAATATATTTTTTGTGAACTAGCCCAATAATTTACACAGAAGAAAGCTGTCTTTTAGTTTTATAAAAGACAGCTTTTATAATTGCACTGAAGCATTTTTTTAGCTTAGCTAATTTTTCATAAGTTCTGGCAGCCAGGTCGCTAATTCAGGGAATATAAACACCAGGATTATAAGTACAATGTCTAATGCAATAAATGGAAAGGATGCACTGTAGATTTCCTTCATTTTCGTACCTTGAGGTGCTACCCCCTTCATTACGAATAGGCCTACACCAAATGGAGGCGAGATTGCACCAATTTCGATCGTAATCAACAGCATTGTTGCAAACCATAGAAGATTAATATCAAGAATCTGGGCTATTGGTATAAACATTGGCAAAATGATCATCATGATTGATAAAGATTCCATGAAAGTACCCATTATGATCACTAGCAAAAGCATGGCAATCAGAATAAATATAGGTGAAAACTGTAAATTTTGAATTAAGTCCACTAGATTTCGAGTAACCCCCGAAAAAGATAAAATATGGCTAAAAGCCGTGGATCCAGCGACAATTATTAACATCATCACCGAAACTTTCATTGTACTCGTAAAGGCTTTTTGAAGGCTTGCCCAGTTTAAACGCCCATATAACGCTGCGAGTATTACACTGCCGAATGCACCCATTGCAGCAGCTTCAGTTGGTGTTGCAATTCCAAGGAAAATTAGGCCAACTACTAGAAAAATAATAAATCCGAGTGGCAGAATATATATTATGCTGGTTCTAATTTTCTCCATTAGAGGTACAGAAGACAAAGAATAGTTTGGAGCAAGTTCAGGCTGCATTTTAGCCCGTAAAATGATATAAAGCGCAAAGAGGAAGGCCATTAAAATTCCTGGTAAAATAATCGCGATCATAAAGGCTCCAATTGAAATCTTTCCGATCGATGCCAGCAAAACTCCAAGTGCACTTGGAGGAATCATAACCGCAAGACCCCCGCTTCCAAGAATCGGCCCGATAGTCATCGGCTTTTTGTAACCCCTCTGCTCCATTTCCGGTATCAATGTTGACCCTAATACAGCTGTACTGGCCATTGTAGAGCCAGTCAGCGTCGAGAGTAGGGTTCCACTTCCAACTGCAAGCAAACTCAATCTTCCAGGTAATCTGCCAATCCATTTATCTACCGAATCAATCATTTTGGGGGCGATACCAGTATGAAACATAATTTCGCCCATTAAAATAAATAACGGAATGGGAACAAGCGCAAATGTAGTTAATGAGTCTTCAATACTTTGTATTAATTGAATAAGTCCATTGCCGCCTCCCCATAGGAATATTGCTGCGACTATATTTACTGTAAAGAAGGAAAAAGCTACTGGTACACGAATTAACATTAAGGCAATTAAGCCACCAACAATAAGAAATAACACTTGCCACCAGTCCATAGTGCATCCCCCTTTTTTACAAACTCGTCGTTATAGTGTCTATTTTATTTATAGATTTCTCCATTAAGATCGTCCGATAAAGCTTCCTAATAAACTCTAACATTAGAATAAAAGTTCCAACCGGGATGATCGCCATTACGTAAACCTGAGGGATCTGGAGAGTTGTTAGACTGCGTACATCTCGATATAACATATCGAAAGTCGCTAATGTGCCATACCAGACTATAATGATACATATTAATATGCCGACGATAGCGATCAAAATATCTGATATAAAACGTAATCGACTAGACATTATCTCTTCTAAAATATCAACAGTTATATGTCCATTTGAGCGGAGAAGCCACGCTGCACCAAGAAAAGGAATATACAGTAGGATGTATTCACTTATCTCATTGACCCACAGAAAGGAATAATTAAATAAATAGCGAGAAACTACCTCCATAACAACTGTAATAGTAGAGATTGCTAATAGAATACCGCCTATGTAGGCAAGTACATTTTCTATATAATCAAGCACTCTAGATAATCTATGTAACAATTTACTCACTCCTCTATATAAACAGTGGTTAGGGATAACCTTAAATTACGGCTATCCCCTTTATTAAAGAAATGACTATATGAAGTTCAAAAATCTACAGTTACTCTTTATACAGAAGTTTTTTAAGTTCTTTAATTTGATCAGGAGTAGATTTTTCTAACGACTCCCACTTTACCTTCTTTACTAATGCCTGAAATTCCTTACTTTCCTCTTGGTTCAATTTAATAATTTTCACACCGGCGGCTTCGATTTCCTTTCTCTCTTTTTCATTCAATTCGTTAAAGTATTCGATCATTTCAGATTCAAAAGCAGCTGTTAGTTCAAGCATTTTCTTCTGGTTATCTGAAGAAAGTGACTTGAAGGCTTTAGGATTCATCAAAATAGTTGCGTTTTGGTTAAGAAAAGGCTCATCGATAAAATATTTAGTTACCTCTGTCCAACCGTTTTCATTAGGTCCTAGCAACGGGAAACCAAATCCATCGACCATACCTCGTTCAAGAGAGGTATATACATCTGTTGGATTAATATCGATTGGAGTCATTCCTAACGCCTGCATAATATCATGGTATGTTGGATTAGAACGGAATTTAGTATCCTTCAAATCATCCAAGGACTTTATTTCCTTATTGCTCCAAAAGTGAAAAGGTGAAGGACTCAACCATCTTCCCATATAAACTAACCCATTTTTATCAAACCTTTTTGACAAATACTCGAAATACCCATTTTCTCTTTCTTCTTTAGGTGTGTAAGGTGATAGATGCATCGAAAGAGATTCTGGCATTAAATGGCCATAATAGGAGCTAACATTGAAACCTATATCTGCAATACCATTCCTTACAGCATCAAATTGATCTTTGGAAGGAATTGACTCTGGTCCTCCAGTCCATTCGATTTTGACTGCTCCATTTGTTTCTTTTTCTACTTTTTCTATCCACATTGGAACAATGTCTTTTGTTAGCGTATTATCAGTAGGTAAAAAGCTGATTAATTTAAACACCTGAGGATTCTTACTTCCATCACTCTTGGCTGCATCCACTTCCTGATCCTTACTGTTACATCCAGTAAAAACGAAAAGATAAACTATCAACAACAATAAAACCAAAGAGTTTTTTCTTTTCAACATAATTACCTCCTAAAAAATGAAATTAATAAACTGACCCTTTCTTTTGTATTTGATTTAGTTAATGTAAATAATACTGAATATTTAGATATTTTTATATTAATTAGTTAACATTATTTTCACTTAACTTATATCATTAATTAAACAAGAGTGACCTTCACCAATAAAATAGGAACTTCTTTTAGTAACTAAAGGATTTCATCTAGCTCCCTGGTAACATATACACTACCAATGTATCTGCAGCTGAAGATAATAAGTATGTAATCAGCGACCACAATGAAGGCTATAACCTTCAAAGATTCAAAAATTATTTACACTGTTTAATTTTATGAATTTAACCAGACTCTGAAGATTATTAAAAACTTTGTGCTAAATACGGACGTCAAGAATTACACTCTTAGTATAAGTAGATAGAACCCTTCCATTTGTCTTTTATAATTGCAGGGAACATGTGTATTCTAAAAAACTAAAAAACCACCTAATGCTCAGATGCAATGGGTGGTTCTTTATTATTTTGATTTTGCCTTTAGGTTAATTTAACCTAGGATTTTTTCCTAAAGGATAATTTATATTTCGTTAATTTCTTTTCAATTTTTTAGATAAAATTACGAAACTCAATTTTTTGCGTATTTAACATACACTTTTAATAACACTTCTCATCCTTCGTCACTCCACCAACGCCCCAGTATTTCCCCGGCACCGTCTGGACTATTACTCGCACTTGCTCTGGCTTTACGTCTAGCGTCCGAACAGCCGTTTCAGTTATCCCGGCAATCAATTCTTTTATCTTTTCATCACTTCGACCCTCAAGCACCTGTACTTGAATAATCGGCATGGCTACCACTCCTTATCGACAAAGTCCGGGTGGTGACAGGCACCGCCCGAGTTAGAATCCTAGCAATCGTGGGATGAACAAAGTTGTTTGTTCCCAGTAGGTGACGACGAAGAGCATGGCGATTCCAATCAGCAGCATTGGAGTAACAGCTTTAATTAAACGTTCGAATTTAACTTCGGCGATGGAGGATACGATGAACAGTCCTGTACCGACTGGCGGTGTCAACAGTCCGATTGTCAGGTTGATACAGATAATCACACCGAAATGGATTGGATCAATATTGAATCCTGTAACCAATGGCATCAACACTGGAACAAGGATAATCAGAGCTGCGATTCCATCTAGCAATGTCCCTATTAGTAACAAGAAGATGTTAACCAGCAACAGGAAAACAAATGGGTTATCGGAAATGGACAACATCGAATTGGCAATCAATTGTGGGATTTGCTCAAAAGCAATCAGCCAGCCAAACAAATTAGCCATCGCAATTAAGAAAGTAACTGTAGCGGTACCAATTACAGTGTTAACCAAAATCTTCGACAAGCTCTTCCACTTCAATTCTTTGTAAAAAAACATCCCGACAATGAATGCAATCACACTAGCTACTGCAGCGGATTCTGTTGCTGTAAAAGCCCCACTTAGAATCCCGACAGTAATGACAAATGGAACTAAAATAGCTGGCAATACCTTCAGGAAAGAGTCGAAAATGGCTCTTAAGCTGGCTCTCTCACTGCGTGGGAAATTATGTTTATACCCTAGATAAGCGATTAATGAGACAAATCCGACACCAAAAATCGTTCCTGGAATAATCCCGGCCATGAACAAGCCGCCAATCGAAGTTCCAGACAAAGTTCCGTAAATGATGAAAATCATGCTCGGTGGAATGATTGGCGCAACGATAGAGCTCGCGAGTGTCAAAGCCGATGAAAATTCCCGGCTATAACCCTCCTTTTCCATTTCGGGTACCATCACCTTGCTCATCATGGCAGCCTGGGCATTCGCCGATCCGAGAATTGAGGCAAGGAACATATTGGCAATGACCGTTACATAGGCAAGTCCCCCGCGGACATGTCCGACAAGCATTCTTGCAAATACAACAAGCCTGTTGGTTATCCCGCCACTATTCATCAACTCACCTGTAAGCATGAACAACGGAATCGCTAACAACCCGAAGTTCTCCATTCCCGAATACAGCCGCTGTGGAGTGGATTCGAGCAGCATTGTATTGCCAGTAACCAAAAAGTAAACGATCGTTGTCATTCCAAGCACAAGCGAGATGGGAATCCCCATTAACAAAAATACAACGAATGCTAAAATAACCAGAGCCATCATTCTTCTTCACTCTCCTTTGCAGCAGCATGGAGATTCGTAACCATTTCACTGTCAATATGCTGATTTTGGATAATATCAAACATGTTACTAATTAAATGAATCGTTGCGAACAGCAATCCAATAGGCAAAATCGCATATGGAATCCACATCGGAAGCAAAATCGCACTCGACCTTTGGATTGCCACAGATGATGAGGTAATCCAGGTAAAACAATAGAATAATAGAATCGCCATGAATAATAGCATAAAGACATGAGCAACTACTGCCACCCATTTATTCATCTTTTCTGGTAGATAATCTGTAATCAGCGTTACAGATGCCTGTGTCTTATATTTCAAGCCGAGGCTGCCGCCGATGAACGTTATGTATATTAATAAGAAAATCGATACCTCTCCCGCCCAGAATAAAGGGTTATTGAATACATATCGAAAAACAACGGCAGCCGCGACAATCACAGCCATTGCGAACATGAGGATAATAGCCAGTTTCTTTTCGAAACTGGCTACCATATTGCTAACGTATTTCACGCATTTCCCTCCAATAGGTTATTTGCGGAATGTGTCAATGAATTCCTGGATCAGCGGATCTGTTGGTCCATATTTTTCATCGAATTGTTTGATATATGGTTCAAACAACTTCTGGTCGATTTCATAGATCTTCATCCCAGTATCGCTTAATGTCTTTTTGAATTCTTCTTCCTGGGATGCGCGTGTGTTAGCTGAATAATCAGCTGCAGCCTTGATAGCGTCGTCGATGATTTTCTTATCAGCATCAGATAACTTCTCGTATTTATCTTTGTTCATAATCGCTACTGATGGCCATACCATGTGATTCGTTACCGCACCGTACTTGGCAACTTCGTGATACTTATTCGTAATCGTGGCATCCAGGTCCATATCCATTCCATCGATTACCCCAGTTTGAACCGCGGCGTATACTTCCGGCAATGGCAATGATTCAGGAGAAGCCCCCAGTGATTTATAAAAGTCCTGAAGCGGCGGGCTTGGCGTTACACGGAATGCTAATCCCTTCATATCCTCAGGCTTCTTTACTTCCTTATCCTTGAACAGCATGACACGATTCCCAGCGAATAGGTAATCAAGCCCTTTAAGTCCCTGATCGTCAAGAGTAGCCAAAATCTTTTTCGCAATTTCAGTATCGCGTGCTGCATTCGTCTCTTTTAAGTCTTCAAAAGCATATGGAGCAAACCAGGCAGTGAACGCTGGAGCGCGTGAACTCATATATGCAGCAGTAATCAAACCGAAATCTACTGAACCAGAAGAGATTTGCTGAACCATATCTGCTTCACTACCAAGTTGGCTCGCAGGGTAAATTTCCAGTGTCATCCTGCCGTCAGAGTTCTTTTCCAATTCTTCCTTGAATTTTTCAGCGGCTTTATGCCACATATGATCCGTTGGGGTTATGTGCGCAAGCTTGAATGAGTACTTCTCACCAGATCCTGCCGCAGGCTTTGCATCGGTATCATTGCCACATGCAGCGGCTGTCAACACGAGCATAAAAATTAATAGTGTCAGACTAAATTTTTTCAAACCAATCATTTCTCGCACCCCTTTTATATTTTGTAAACGCTACCAAAAAAACTTTCCCAAGCTGTCTCTAACTGTGATTATAATCACTTTTTACTAGTAAAAGTGTAAAGTGCTTAACATATAACGTAAATTTTATCTTTATATTTCGAATATTCAAAACTCAAAAAGAAGGCACTTAGTCAAATAAACTAAGTGCTTGATTTGCATGTAAAAGAAACGCTGCCCAATTCGGCGAATTGTACTAGAACATTGTCATTTGGTTCAAAGGCAATCGCCTCTGATACGGCCCCGCTCAGGATTACATCTCCCTTTCTAATCCCTTTTCCAACCTCACCAAGCTTGTTGACAGCCCAGGCAACTGATGTTGCTGGATGGCCGAGGACGGCTGCACTCGATCCAGTTTGGACTACCTGTCCGTTTTTCGACATCACCATACCAAGCTGGCCTAAATCCAGATCCCGTGGTGACATCCACTTACTTCCAATCAGGAACTTTGAAGATGAACAGTTATCCGCAATGACATCAGCCAGAGTGAATTTGAAGTTTAAATAACGGCTGTCGATAATCTCGATTGCCGGTGCCACGAATTTCGTCACTTCCAAAACATCTTCCGCGGTTACATTGGTCCCTTCCAAATCCTTATCGATGAAAAAAGCAATTTCCGGCTCTGCTTTTGGATGGATGAACTCTGTAAAATCAAGATGTTCCCACTCTAGTGCAAGCATATCATCCGTCAGGTAACCATAAATCGCTTCATGGACACCCATCATTTGCTGCTTCGCTTTACTCGTCAATCCAAGCTTCAGGCCAATTTTACGAGCCCCGTCCTGCTCTCGTCTCTGAATCAATTTTTCCTGAATCGAATATGCATCAGAGAAGCTCAGCTCCGGATAACGATCGGTCACCTTCACGACTTCGCGGCGTTCTTTTTCAGCAGAATATAAGTATTCCACGATCTCGAGGTCGACACCCTTCGTAATCGTCATATTTTACACCTCCAGCTTCCGGGCTTTGGCCAGTTCAGCAGCGACATCCAGGATCATATCCTCCTGGCCACCAACTACCTTCCTCTTGCCCAACTCTATTAAAATATCTCTTGAATCGATTCCAAATCTCTGACCGGCTCTCTCAGCATGGAGCAAGAAACTCGAATAAACACCAGCATAGCCTAACACTAGACTACCTCTATTAATCTCCTGCGCTCTCGGAACCATCGGCCCAACCGTATTTTCAGCCAAATCCATCATTTTATAAATATCGATTCCAAGATTGACTCCCATCCGGTCCAATACTGATAAAAGTACCTCTGTTTGCGCATTACCAGCACCTGCGCCAAGACAGCGGATACTTCCATCTATCCTAGTTGCCCCTTCTTCAATCGCAGTCAGCGTATTTGCCACCGCTAATGAAAGATTGTTATGTGCATGGAATCCTACTTCAATAGATAACGAATCTCTTAAAGCAGCAATCTTCTCTTTTACTTCATGCGGTAAAAGGGCCCCGGCAGAATCGGTTACATAGACAGCCTGTGCCCCGTAACTCTCCATCAGCTTCGCCTGTTCTACCAATTTTTCAGTTGGTGCCATATGAGCCATCATCAGGAAGCCAAGCGTTTCCATCCCTAGCTCGCGCGCCATGCTGATATGCTGCGCTGAAACATCAGCCTCGGTCACATGAGTCGCAACCCGGACAAGACTTGCGCCTAATTCATGTGCCTGCTTCAGTTCATGGACCGTCCCGATTCCTGGTAAAAGCAACACCGCAACCTTTGAGTTTCGACACTCATCAACCGCAGCTTCAATCAATTTCATTTCATCAACGAGCGATTTACCATACTGCAGCGTCGAACCGCCCAGTCCGTCTCCATGACTTACTTCAATATAGTGCATACCCGCATCATCAAGCTCACGCGCCACGCGCCGGACCTGAGCTTCTGTATATTGATGCTGCATGACGTGGCTGCCGTCACGCAGACAAACTTCTGTAATTTTGATTGGCTTATCACTTTTGCGCTTCAAAAATCCCACCCAGCCTTTCGCTTAGACACTCTGTTTTTCAAGCATATGGATCGCGAAGTCTTCAGCAACCCGAGTCGCCGCCGCTGTCATGATATCAAGGTTCCCAGCATAAATCGGGAAGTAGTCACCCGCACCCTCGACTTCAACAAAAACAGTCACTCTGTTTCCATCAAACAACGGCTCCTGCTTCAGCCTGTACCCTGGTACATATTCCTTCACCGTTTCGACCATCTGCTCAATCGATTTTGTGATTGCAGCTTCATCCATGTTTTTCACTTCGCAATAAATCGTGTCCCGCATTAAAATCGGAGGCTCTGCCGGATTCAGGATGATCAGCGCCTTTCCTTTGTCGGCTCCACCTACTTCCTCAATTCCCCTCCGCGTCGTGATCGTGAATTCATCAATGTTCGCACGAGTTCCCGGACCGGCACTTTTCGAGGAGATTGTCGCAACGATTTCTGCGTAACTTACGTCAGCAACTGAATTGATCGCATGGACAATCGGAATCGTCGCCTGGCCGCCACAAGTTATCATGTTCACATTTTTTTCATTCAAATATGCATCTGTTTTAACTGCCGGAGAGACAAATGGTCCCCTTGCCGCCGGGGTCAGGTCGATGGCCAACTTACCCAATTCTGCAAGAACCTTCGCATGCCTGACATGTGTCTTTGCAGAGGTTGCATCGAACACGATATCGGCGATTTCAGGATTATCTTGCAATGACTGAATTCCATTATGGAATGCCAGGTATCCTTTTTCCTTTGCCCGCTTCAGCCCGTCGGATTCAGGATCGATTCCAATCATCGCTGTCAGCTCAATGATTTCGCTTCTTTCCAGCTTATACATAAGGTCGGTCCCAATATTGCCCGAACCGATGATTGCCGCCTTGATTTTCACCAACCTGTACACCTCCTACTCAAAAGTCACTGACACGGAGCCTACCGGACCAAACTGAGCGGAAACTCTATCGCCTTCCTGCACAGGGATTGCTGCCGAAAGCGCTCCTGGTAAAATAAGCTCGCCTGCCTTTAACGTAATTTCAAACTCATGAAGCTTGTTCGCCAGCCAGGCAATAGCATGTGCTGGATGGCCAAGGGCCGCCGCACCAGATCCAGTCGCTACCATTTCATTATTTTTGAAAAAAGTCATTCCAACACTCCGCAAATCGATACCGGTGATGTCTGTCATTTGGTCTCCTACTACTACCATCGCAGATGAACCGTTATCAGCCACGGTGTCGACGAGTCCGATCTTCCAATCCGCAATCCGACTGTCGATGATTTCCAAAGTTGGCACAACATATTTTGTTGCCATCAGCACATCAAGGAAAGTGACATTAGGTCCTTTGAGGTCCTCCGCAAGCACGAAACCAATTTCCGCTTCAATTTTTGGGCTGAGAAAGTTAGACATCTTCACTGTGCCGCCATTTGACACTTTCATATCATCAAGCAAATGGCCATAATCCGGCTCATCGACACCAAGCATCTTTTGCATCGCCACACTCGTGAGGCCCACCTTTTTTCCAATAACCGTCCGTCCTTGTTCCAGCTTTCTCTTTAAAACCTCAAGCTGGACATTGTAAGCATCCGGTACATTGAGATTTTCGAATTGTGCCGTCAGCGGAGCTACCGCCTGTTTACTTTTTTCCGCTTCTAGAAGCGTTTCAGCAATCTTCTCTATTGTTGTGTTCATGAAATCACCCTCCTTTTCTATTAAAAATGGTTTTTGAATAGTTGAGGCCCTTACTTATTCCGCGATAATACCAGTTGAGTTGGTTTTAATACCAGTTGATCTTAACTTAATACCAGTTGAAGCACTTTTAATACCAGTTAGCTTCGATATAATACCAGTTGGATCACTTTTAAATTCCAGTTTGATAGCCAATTCACCGGTTGGGGGCAAATAATCCCCGTTGAACGAGTATTAATCCCCTTTGGATCGGAGTTAATCCCCGTTGTGACTAAAATAATCCCCGTTGGGACTGAAATAATCCCCGTTGAACTTCTTTATCCTATTTTTGGCTGTTACATTTTTGCTTAATCAGCCTAATTAACATGTTGGAGCAAATATATCTCCAGTTGGGCAGCTTTTATCTCCAGTTGGAGTAAATTTATCTCCGATTGGACAGCTTTTATCTCCGGTTGGAGCAAAAATATCTCCGGTTGGACAATTTATATCCGGACAAATTACTCCGAAAATAATAACCAATATTTTTATAGCTTCATCGTAATCGTCTTGGCTTCGGTATAAAACTCGAAGCTGTGCCTGCCGCCTTCGCGTCCGATGCCGCTTGCTTTCGATCCGCCAAACGGTGTGCGGAGGTCGCGATAATACCAGCAATTGATCCACAACAAACCGGAGTTAACTTTTGCAGCGACACGATGTGCACGGCGAAGGTCATTCGTCCATACGACACCGGCAAGTCCATACATCGAATCGTTCGCAATCCTAACAGCGTCATCTTCTGTTTTAAACGGGATTACTACGAGCACTGGGCCGAAAATTTCTTCCTGAGCCACGCGCATCTTGTTATCCACATCGTATAAAACAGTAGGTTCATAGAAGTTGCCCTCTCCAAGACTGGCAATGCGCTTTCCACCTGTTGCGAGTTTTGCGCCTTCACCTAATCCTATCTGGACATATTCATCGACGGTTTCCAGATGCCCTTTTGAAACAAGTGCTCCCATATCAGTCTCTTGATCTAGCGGATTGCCGATCTTCAACGCGCGAGCAGCGGCGACGAACTTTTCCATGAATTTATCATATATGCTCTCTTGCACGAGCAACCGCGAACCCGCCAAACAAATCTCGCCCTGGTTTCGGAAAATCGCTTCGATTGATCCTGCGACTGCTTCATCGAGATCTGCATCCTCAAACACGATATTGGCAGATTTACCACCAAGCTCGAGGGAAACGGGAATCAGCTGTGAAGCTGCGTTTTGCATAACCGTGCGGCCTGTCGTACTGTCGCCGACAAAGGAAATCCTTCGCACTGAAGGGTTACGTGTCATCTCTGTTCCCGCCGTGCCGCCAGGACCCGTGATAATATTCAACACTCCTGGTGGCAATCCCGCTTCATTGGCAATCTCGCCAAGCATGACCGCGCTCAATGGAGTATAGGAAGCCGGCTTCACGACAACCGTATTGCCAGCTGCCATCGCTGCTGAAGCCTTCCAAGTCATCTGCATGAACGGCAGGTTCCACGGAATGATCAAGCTGGTCACTCCAGCTGGAGCATATTTGGAATAGGACATATATCGAGACTGGTCGTAATGTTCATGATTGATGTAGTTCGCCATTTCTGCAAAAAAGCGCAGGTTTGCTGCAGCACGAGGAATATCAAACCCGCGGCTTTCTTTGATTGGCTTCCCGACATCAAGCGTCTCGACCAGTGCTAATTCATCGACTCTTTCCATGACCAGTTCAGACATCCTGACCAGAATCTTTGTTCTTTCAGCAACTGGCATCTCACTCCAGATACCGCTTTCAAAAGTTTTCTGTGCGACATCAATTGCGTGCTTCGCATCCTCGACGCCAGCCTTCGCAACCGATGCCAGCTTCTTATTCGTCGATGGATCAATCGTGTCAAAGGTTTCCCCAGACACCGCATCGATATAATCACCGTTAATAAATAGTTTTGCATCTTTTATAGCCTGTGGTTGAGCAAGATTCATCCTATTCCGCCCTCCTCATCCTCAACTTCGACGACCATTTCGACTTCGACTGCATTATTCAAGGGCAGCTGCGCCATACCGACAGCAGACCTCCCATGCTTCCCGCGCTCACCGAACACCTGTACGAGCAAATCAGATGCACCATTCATGACTTTCGGCTGGTCGGTAAAATCAGGCGAACTATTCACGAAACCTAGTAGCTTTACCACCCGCTTCACCTTGCTTAGTTCACCTAACTCCTGCTTCAGCACCGTCAGTAAATTCAGCATGCACTGCCTTGCTGCATCGTAGCCAACCTCAATCGAAACATCTTCGCCAAGCCGGCCGCGGTATTCATTCGTTCCCTGTCCGGATGTGAAAATCAGGTTGCCGGTCCTTACACAGCTCACATAATTTCCTGCCGATTGACGGGGAGCTGGCAAGGTCAGGCCTAACTCTTTCAAACGCTCTTCTGGTGGAACCAAGGCCTTTTCCATAAAATCAACTCCCCACCTTAACAGGAATATTCAAGAACCTGAGCGCATTTTTACCGAGCATTGCTTCCGTCTGTTCCTTTGATAAGCCGACAGTATCGTCGATGACCTTTCCAGGAGGAACTTCCCTCAGCAAAAATGGATAATCAGATCCCATGATGATGCGCTCATGGCCAAAATTCTGAAGTAAATAGTTCAGGTTGACCGGCTCATTCACAAGCGAATCATAGTAAAATTGCTTCGCGTAATAACTTGGCGGCTTATCAAGCAAGCGCAGATGCGGCCACACCTTCCAGCCCTGATCAAGACGAGGCAGCAAGTACGGCAGTGCACCCCCGCCATGAGCCAAACAGATTTTCAACTTCGGGAACTTATCCATGATTCCGCCTAAGATCAAGCTTGCTCCAGCAAGAGCCGTTTCGCTTGGCATTCCAACGGTGTACATCAAGTTATGTCGCGGCATCCGTTCCTTTCCAAGTGTCTCCCATGGATGGATGAACAAAGGCACTTCCCACTTCTCAGCCATTTCGAAGAATTCGATAAACTGAGGATCATCGAGATTGACGCCATTCACATTCGTGCCAATCTCAATGCCGCTCAAGCCTAGCTCATGCTTGCAGCGGTCCATCTCGCGGATTGCAACCTCGACGTTTTGCAGCGGCACAGCACCTAGCCCAATGAATTTAGTGGGATACTGGCTAACGAGGTCAGCAATAAAGTCATTTTGGACCCTGGCTAAAATTTCCGCTTGCTCGGCCGGAGCCCAGTAAGAGAACGTGACAGGAATCGGAGAAAGAACCTGAATGTCGACTCCCTCTCGTTCCATATCCTTGATTCGCTTCTCGGCGTCCCATACCTGGTCGGTCACTTCGCGGAAAACCTTGCCGGCAATCATGATATTAGCGCCGCACGCACATGTACGCTCAAGCGTTGGCCACTTCTCACCGCCGAATCGCTGCGTCAATTCACTGAAATTCTCCGGAATAATATGCGTATGGAAGTCTACTCGCATTTCCATTCACTCGCTTCTGGCGGCATCATATGTCCACAGTTATCACACTTTCGCAGCTCCTCATTTCCATTAAAGCTGGCGATCGCTTCCTTCACCTGCTTTTCTATGTTTGTCAGCTGGATTGTCGCGCGGTGCATCTCATGGTCGCACTCATCGCAGAACCAGACGAAATCCTCGAGTTCACCTTGAGCACGGTTACGCTCGATTACTAGACCAATAGTGTCTGCTACACGGTGTGGAGAGTGCGGGACATTTGGCGGGAGGTGGAACATTTCCCCTTCCTTCACTTCAACGACTTCACGCTTTCCTTCAGCATTGATGACCTCAACATAGCAGCTTCCCTGGATTTGGTAGAAAATCTCCTCAGACGGATCAACATGGAAATCACGTCTTTTATTAGGGCCGCCCAACAGCATGACCATTAACTCTGCATCCTTCCAGATTACCTTGTTATTGACCGGAGGCTTCAGCTGGTCTCTGTTTTCCTCAATAAACTTCATAAGATTGATCGGAACAAATTGGCTTTTCATCTCTAATCGTCTCCCTTCAATTCTGGTAAAATGGTAAAACTCACTCCGTAACCTTCGCCGTGCTGCCCTTCAATGACTTTTGCATATGAACGACTTCGTCGGCCAAACCTGAAATTCTCTTTAGTAAATCTTCATCAACGATTTCATTTTCACGATTAAAATGATCATAATTGGCGTACACATAGCTTGGTGCTACAAACGCCCGGAAGTAACCAGCAATCGGCTTAAGCTGATTTTCAATCACGAGGAAATGCTGGTACGTCCCTCCATTGGCAACGAAACCCATCACTTTATTCCGGAATGCATCTGGGTGAATAAGGTCAAATAGATTTTTCAACACCCCTGGAATGGATCCCTGAAAAATAGGTGTCCCGATCACGTAAAAATCGGCAGATGAGACTTTTTCAATAACAGCTTTTGTATCTGCTGAATATTTCTCCGGCGGACGGCCGTCACAGAACTCCATATCGTAATCCATCATATCGAGCATTTCCACCTCGATGTCCGGGTACTTCTTTTTCACATCATCAAGCACTTTACGGACAACAATGCCTGTTTTCGCGCCGATGATTGTGCCTGATATTCCAAGCAACTTCATTCAATGTCCCTCCTATTCTCGTAAAATAGAACCCTACTTTCCTGCTGGCCAGCCGAGCAGCGTATTTGAAAGGTGAATCTCACCCTCAGAAATGAGCTGACGAATCCTGCTGGAAGAAATCACGCTTCCCTGAGAGCAGCGGACTGGATTCGTTACAGAAACCTTAAAATACTTTTCAAGGAGAGTAACATCTCCAAGCCGGTCCTTGCCAAAGCGGAAATCGCACCCTACCATGATTTCAGCCGGATTCAGTCCCGCCAGGCAGTCTATGAAGTCGTAAGCACTCCGTTCGGCATACACCTCATCAAATCTGGCAACAACAGCATGCCTGGCACCGAGCTTCTCAATTTTCGCCAGCTTCTCATCCACTGTGGTCAGCATCCTTGCTCCTTGAAAAAACACCCGCGGTGGAGGATCAAATGTAAACACCACACTCGGAACCTTCAGCTTCCTGCCTCGCTGTACTGCCTGCCGGATTACCGTTTGGTGCCCTCGATGGACTCCGTCAAACGCTCCAATCGCGACGATAGATTGAGGCAGTTCCAATGAAGAATAAATATGTGTTTTCATCTGTCCTTCTCCTCCTGCAGACTATTTTGTAAGCGCTTCCTTATTGTCCAACTGTGCGCCCTTTAACGCCTCGTCGACCATCGTAAGTGGTGTTTGGCGTTTATAGTTGTTATAGAAAATTCCGCGTTTTCGGATTGGATCCCCTGTGTAGTAGCGCTCATACTGCAATAGACGCTGTCCGAATGCCTCGCCGCACAGGTCCCATGCAAGCTTGAAAATGCTGACGCGTTCCAAAGAAGAAATTCCTTCCCGGCCAACATAGTAATTATCAATTGCGCCTCTTAGTTCATCACTTTCAAAATCTGCTCCTGTTGGAGACATCAGCAATCCGCCTGCCCCAACAATCTGGATGACCTCAATGGCCCGCGGATACATTTTCGGCAGCAACCCGCGAATGGTCTCCAGTGGTACATAAGCTGGCATCGCTTCACCATGCTCAGTCATTGTGTGCTCATATTCCGCAACTTTTAACAATGCGCGGATTGATTCAAGTGATTGTGCGAGTTCGCCCAGCTGGTCCTGGACGTTCAAGTATCCATCGACACCAATTGTATCGGCAACCTTCATCGCCACCTGTGTCGCAAACTCCAATTTCACAAGACCCCTAACACCTGATTGATGTGCCGGCTGCTGTCCCGCGCCTGTCATTGGATAAAGCCTGTTGGCAGCCTCGACGTTGTTATATAGGAATACGCGGTCCCAAGGAACGACGACATCATCAAACACAAGCAAAGCATCCATTTCTTCGAATCTTGAAGCAAGCGGGTGATCAAAGAATGAACGCTGTCCATCCTGCATTGGCTCTCGGCAAATGATTCGCAGCCCTGGAGTGTCAATTGGAATCGCAAATGCCAGTGCGTACTTTTCATCACCAGGCGCGAAACCTGGGAAAGAATAGATGATCACCTCATCTGTAACAGGAGCCAGCGTTGCCAGCATCTTCGCTCCCCTGACAACCAAGCCATCCGGAGTTTCCTTCACGGCACCAAGATGTGTGTACGTATCCTTTTGCTCATGTGAAGTCTTGCTGCGGTCATTTTGCGGGTTGATGATCGCGTGAGTTAAGAAGATATCATTGTCACGCATGTATTTATAATAGTTGCGGACATTCTCTGCCCAATTTTTATTGTATTTTTCAAAGAACCAGGAATTATAGTACATGGATGTCACAACGACGTTCAAGAAATCTGGAGTCCTGCCCATGAGGCCAAATGTTGCCTTCGCAAACGCCTCGAAAACATTGCGGCGCTTGACTAGATCTTCATAACTTTTCGGTACAAGGAATGCATTATTCACTCTCTCGCCGGTTTCCTCACAAACGTGAGTGATTTTCTCCTGGAATTCAGGATCATGCTGCATGTCATAAAGCTTTGCAATTTCAAGGATCGGCTGCTTGAACACCGGCTCCTCGAATAAATTGTCGACCTTCTTCCCAGAAAGCCACACCTCAGGCTTACGTGCTTTAACCGCTTCGATATATTGAGCTCCAGTCCTAATTCCCATATTCACCCTCCTGAAAAAAATTAATTGAAAATTCATAATGAATTGTAATACTAATTTTTGAACGTAACTGTAGCCTATTTAACGTTTTTTATAAAATAGTTTTCTTAAAAGTCTAAATTATCTAATAAATTGTAGAATTTTTCTAAGGTTTCCCCTATGATTATGTTAGATATCAGCTTCACTCATAGGGAGGTTTTGGTATGGTTACGGTTTATGAAGAAGTCTTTCATTGGGAGAATTATTTGAAATACGGCACTCGACAGTTTTTCCGTAAAAAGGAGTGCATTTATAAGCAAGGAGAATTTGGAGAAGGTTTTTATTACCTGCACAAAGGACTTGTACGAATCGTCACAGAATCAGCCGCTGGAAAAGAGAACATGCTGAACATTGTCATCCCTAACCAGCTATTGGGTGTCCAGTCACTCGATCAGAAAATACATTTCACAACCGCAATCGCAGTAAAGGACTCCGTCGTTTATCATTTCTCAGCAGACGAATTCCGACAACTGATGATCACCCACCCAGAACTCTTTAAACTTTTTTCAAAAAGCGTCATCCATAAAATGAAAATCCTTTTAGATCGCATTAATTTGAATGCGCTTACATCAGAGCAAAAGCTTGCCGTTTTACTCCACAACATCTGTGATGAATTCAAAAATTACGAGATTCCAATTTCCCAGCAAGACCTTGCCTGCTGCACGGGACTCACAAGAATCACCGTCTACAAAGTGCTCAAACAATGGCAGGAAGCAGGGATCATTGAGATTGATAAAAGAAAATACTTCATAAAAAAACCAGATTTCCTCAGAAACCTGGTTGGTTAATCCACATGCGGATTGCTGGCAATCGCCCTTATATTATCAAAATCGATGATAATAATTTCACGCTTTTGAAGCTCTATGTATCCCTTCTGCTTCCACTTTTGAATAATCTTGTTCACAGTGATTCGGGACGTGCCAATGTACTTAGAAAATGCCGTCTGGTTCATCGAGGCATTCCCGTTCTCCTGAACAAGCTTGAGCAGATAAAACGCCATTTGCTGCTCTACAGGACTGTCCAGATGGGCAATGATTTCTGCTAACGTCCTGAATTTATAAATCAATGAATCTGTATAAATCCCCGCCGCTTCCGGATGTTTCTTGCAAATTGTCGCAATGACATCATCGGAAAAGTAGTAAACCAGCGAGGGACAAGTCGTCGTTCCGCTCGTCAAATAAGGCTCCCCATTTACCCCATGTTCACCAAAAAGCATCCCAGGCGGTACCATGTTGATGATCCGCTCATCCCCCTTGTCCGAAAGAAGCGTAACCTTGATTTCACCCTTATTCAAATAAAAGATTCCCCTGCCAGCCTCTCCCTGATGATAAACAACCTTGTTCTTCTCAAACTCAAACAGCTGCCCATACGACAAATACGGCTCCCATTGATAACGAAGAAAATGCATACCATCACCTTCCTCTATTTTATACTGGTGACTATTCTAATAATTATGATAATTATATCACTTTGAAGTATCATAGTGAGAAAAAATAGAGAATCAGTTCACTATGGAAGATAATATGGAAGGTTCTTGGAATTATATATTTTATTTTAGTTCATAAAACTTTAACATTATATTCCAATAGATTTGCCACTAAATAGTAAAATGTGAACAAGGAGGGTTTTTTTATGTTTGTCTCATCTATTATGGGGATGATTTCTTTTTTCGTAGTTTTAGCTGTGCCTGTTTCATTAATGATTTTGTTAATCTGGATTTATCGCATGTATAAAAATTCGGAGATTCAAGTGGAGCAGAACAAAAGAATAATCGAGTTGCTGGAACGGTTTCATGGAGATTCATCTAAAGGTAAATAAGATAAGTAACAACTAGCCAAGCTTGCTGATAGATGGTAAGCTTGGCAGCAAAAAGAAGGATAGATTACGATTCCAAAGTCCTTTTCATAATCTCAAGTTCTCTCTCATTTCTCACTGCCTTTTCCCAGATGAAGTCCTGGTCTTTTTCCAGTCTTTTAATTTGATTCAACACTTCCTGGTGCCTTAATTCATTCTTTGTTTCCATTTTGTCTATTCTTAACTCAATAGATTCACACTTTTTTCCATGTTCCTTTTGAACATTTTGAATTTCCTTCATGTCCTTTTGCACATCACTCATACTGTTTTGCAGATTCCCAACCATGGTAATCAGTTGCGACATCATTCCTTCTAATCGATCAAGTCTTTCTTCTGACATTTTTCTCACCTCCCTTTTTCATATTATAAAATAAATCTGTCGATTAAGGTAGAAAAATAAGCCGCCTTCCTCTTGAAATAAACCATTCTGTTTTAGGGTGCATATCATTTAAATAACAATAAAAATGGCGTGTAAACTGACATCAGTTTTGACACGCCATTTTTCTAATTTAATGTATTTTCTGATCCAAAATATAATGGTTCTTATTCAACAAAGCACCCGTTTATTCCACACCATAAAAGAACGGTCCCTGGTGAAGGGATCATCATGGGCTGATAAATAAGCGGAGAAACTTCCCTTATTTAGAAAATGGCACGGAAAACAGCTTAAATAGACGGAAGATTTCCGCCTATTTACTTGAAAAACATAAAAAATTGGCAATCCTGCTTGCTTAACCGGAAAACCTCCGCTTATTTACCCCTTACCGAGCTATACTCTACAGTTTAACCGGATATTCTCCGCTTATTTCTAGGATTGTTTGTTACTCAATTAAGTTTAAGTCTGCCCTTGTTTTAAAAAAAATCAATCTTCCGCTAACTGCTCCCTTCGTTGAAGAAAAAAATAAAGTAAGTTAATCGTTATACTGGCTATACTTGAATGCAATGTTCGTAGAATGAAACCCTTAAATTGACTTTCGAACTGGCCATAAAATTGACAGTGTAAATGACCGTCATTATTCCTTGTACAACAAACATTGTCAATGGCATTTACTATCATTTTTCCAGGTATTGATTTGTAATGAAATGGCTTATAAATGCTGGCACAATAGGAAAAATGGCGTGGACAATTTCCACGCCATTTACTGTGCCATTTTCGCCATAGGCACCTCAAAACGGAACGGTTTACTCTTGGAAAGCGGTTTTATTTTTTCTATTTAATTAAGTGCAATAACATCTTCCCCCTGGCATAAAAGAAAGATCCCACCTGGATTACAACGTAAATTCCCGCAATCTGCAGGAAATGCATTAAGATATCAGGGTTTTGCATAATTCCTCCGACATCTGTTGACAGGATTGCCAAGTACAAAAAGGCCAGGGTCGTTCCTAAAATGGTTGGAACGAAAAATATCGTCCCTAATTCTCTTGATACATTCTGCTTAATTTCCTTTGATGACATTCCAATTTTATTTAGTTTACGATATTTGAATTTCTCAGTTTCGACTTCGGAAAAGAGGTTAAGATACAGCAAAACAAATGTGCCGAAAAAGAACATGATGCTTAAGAATGTTGTGACATAGAACATCATTCCATTAGTTGTTTTATTTTGATGATAGTCGCCAATTTTTGAGGCAACCCGAAAGAGCTCGGATTCTGCTGTTTGATCCATATCAGGGTAATTCATTGGTGGGGTTGACTGATTGTTTAGCTTCAATGTACCTTCTAATGCAGCAACAGCACTTTCACTTTCTTTCCAGACATCCACTTTTATTAAATGCAGATTCAGTTCGTACCCCTCCGCTTCATTCCGCAGATAATCAAATTCGTTCTGATTTACAACAATGAATTCGTATGCATTTGGCAGCAAATTGATCTTTCTTTCAATCACTTGATTCTTCAATGTATAAGTTACAGCTTCATTATTTATAGTTAACTTAATAGATTTAGCGATATCCGTATGAGCATATTCTGGTTCAGAGTTCAAATAAAATAGATACTCATTTTCCCCAAGCTTCACCTGATTCGTAGTCAACCTGTTGAAATCATCCAGTGACATGAAGTCATAACTTTGATATCCATCTACATATTCAAGTCTTTCATAATAATTCAATATCGGGATTTCAAGATGCTCCTTCTTACCCAATAACTTGTCTAGCTCGGCATCAGAAATCGTATTCTTCGTTTCTGATTGATAAAAAGCGACATCATATGGATTATGATTAACAGCATCCTGTTCAGAAGCTTTGTAAAAGGTCAATAATAACGTGCTATAGAAGATGGTGATCATAATCATTACTGTCACAAGCATGATGATGGACGTTAACTGCTTGAATTTATAATCAAGACTGCTCAGGAAAAGCAATCTGCGATAATAAAACCCGGGAAACTTTTTAACGAGTTTAATCAGGAAACTAGCAGACTGATTAATTGAAATATACAGGCCTAATAACATCGCCAATGTCCACAGCGGCAAGTACGCGCCATTTGAGCTTTCATATGTAAAATAAAGAATCAACAGTGAGCCGGCCATCAGCAACAGCCCGAAGCCGCCAATCAATGGACTTCTCATTTTGATTGTGTCTGCATACCTGTTGCTCTTCATGCTAGTAACCAAGCTGCTTCTCATTGTCTGGAACAGAGATTTCCCTACAGCAAGAATGAACACGACCAAGAATGCACCGATTGTATAAAAAAACATCTTACCGTTAAAATGGAACGGAACTTCCTCCAATTCGATGAAATTCATCAACAGCATGAAAAACAATCTTGAAAAGATGGCTCCTGCCAGCAGTCCCGATAGAATCGACAATATGGCAATCGCCGCATTTTCCAGGATCAGCAACTTGCTTAAATCTCTTTTGGCCATACCCAATGTCATGAAAAGCCCAAACTCACTTTTTCTCTTTTTCATGAAAACATTGTGGGCATAACTGATAAAGAAAATCGTGAAAATAATCAACGCAGCTCCTGGAATCGATAATGCGTCCTGAAGACTTTCCAACTTCTTTCCTTGTTCGACCCTCCTGTTAAAATAAACCGTCGAGAACATAAAGAAAAACATCACCGCAAAACTGTTGCAAAGATAATAAAAGATATACTTCTTGTAATTAACCTTCGCCATCTTCCAAACCACTTGATTAAATGTCATAGGTTCTTCCTCCTAAGACGGCCAGATTATCCATGATCTGATTCAGGAACTCCTTCCTGCTCCCTTTTTTCACGATACTCGAATATATCCTTCCATCCTTGATAAAAACGACCTTATGACAATAGCTGGCAGCAAAAACGTCATGCGTCACAAGCAGGATCGTTGTCGAGAGCTCATCAACGATTTTTTCAAAGCATTCCATGATGACGGCCGAGGATTTAGAATCCAGATTTCCGGTTGGTTCATCCGCAAAAATCATCGCTGGGTCATTTACGAGCGCACGGCTAACGGCGGTTCGCTGCTGCTGTCCACCCGATATATTATAAGGGTACTTGTCTAGGATTGACTCGATTTCAAACAAATTCGCAAGGCTATGAACCTTCTTATCCATGTCAGCTGATGATTTCTTTTCCAGCACCATTGGAAGAATGATATTTTCTTTGACTGTCAAGCTATCTAAAAGATTGAATTCCTGAAATACAAAGCCGAGCTGTTTGCGACGGAAGAGTGCAAGCTGATCGCCAGTCATCTCACTTATTTCCTGCCCAGAGATACTGACCTCTCCAGAAGTCGGTTGATCAATACCACTCAGCACATTGAGCAGTGTCGTCTTTCCGCTACCCGACGGGCCCATAATCGCCACAAACTCACCTTTATTAATTGACAGGCTAACTCCGTCAAGAGCCTTCGTAGCACCATCCCCACTTGATCCACCATATACTTTTACGATATTTTGAGCATCCAAAATGACCATTTTAGTTCCCCCCCTTTAAAAAATTGTTTTTGTTTTTGTATAGGACGTTCGGACATTTCTGTCGCTCTACGCCTCTGTTTTGTCCGAAGTAGCCCCGGGTTCGCTCATTTCAGCAGCACTTCCTCTGATTTTGTCCGAAGTAGCCTCGGGTTCGGACATTTCCATGGCTCTTTACTCTGGATATGTACAAATTAGTTCCAGGTTCTAACATTTCCTCGGTAATTCACAATTGTTTTGTTCGAAGTAGCTTCATGTTCGTAAGGGAGTCCACCTTATCGATGGCTCTTATCGGATTTAAAATCGCGTCCGCTTCTAACTCCATATTAAGCCGCCAATCAAAAAGCAACCATCGATAACGCTAAAAAATACCTTACAGTTTTGTAAGGTATCTTGAATTACTCCCCGTAGTTTGGTCCTGCCAACCAACGAAGTATAACCGTTGTTCCATCTCCGTGCTCAGATTGGATGGTAATTTTAACCCCAAGCTTGTCGGCGATTTTCTTGCTGAGGTAAAGCCCTATACCTGTAGAATTGCGGTGCTTCCTGCCATTTTCCCCGGTGAAAAACGGCTGAAATACCCGCTCGAGATCGTACGGCGGAATACCAACACCCTCGTCAATAATAGATAGATGAATGTGATTATCCACCCTCTCAACCATAAAAACTAGCTTCTTGCTCCCTTCCTTCAAGCCGGAGTATTTAATCCCATTGGAGATAATTTGGTCAATCAGAATCTCATTCCACTTTGGATCGGTAATGATTATAGCATTTTCTTCACTAGATTCTATGACAGGATAGAGCGATCGATAGATCCACTCCTTTTTTCGAGCATTGATCAACTTCCGTAACGAAACAATCAGGTCAACAGTCTGCACCTCAAAGTCATTTTCAAACTGATCCATCCTGATCATTGTCAACCCTTGCTCGATGGAGGTGTGGAGTCGTTTATTTTCCTGCTGGATTTTTTCTAAAGTCTCTGTTTTTTCTTTATTGGTCAAAATCAGCTCAATCACTGAAACGGGCGTTTTCAAGTGATGCATCCAATGTGACAGCATGCTGATTCTCTCTTTGCTTTGTTCCTTTAACTCATTGTTTTCCTTCGTGTATTCACTCACTGCTTTATCTAACAGTTGCTGAAATGCCTTCTGCTCTTCGGTAGTGGCTGCCAATTCAACATTCTGACCCTTCTTGAGCATTTCGATAGCGCGGTTCGTTGGATAAAAGCGAAACCAATCGATAAACAGATAGACAGTTAAGAAAAATAACCCAATCAACATTGGGTAAAAATATTCCTTGTTCGCAGGTTCACTAAGATGAAAAAACAACACTACACAAATGATATTGAGTAAATAAAACATAATAAGAAGTAAGCGGTCTTTTAAAAAACGAAGGGAAAGACTATTAAGCATCTTTATTCTCCGCAGGAATGTCTAGCATATATCCTACTCCTCGTTTGCTTTTGATGACTTGGCTCAATCCCAGCTTGGCAAGAGTTTGCTTGATCCTCGTCATATTCACGGTCAGGGTATTATCATCCACGAAAGTGACTGCATCCCACACTTCTTCAATCAACTCTTCTCTCGAAACAAAAGTGCCCTTGTTCTTCATCAGCTTCTTCATCAATTTATACTCATTCTTCGAAAGCTCTGCCCTCGAACCCTCATATTCCAGCATCAGTGTCTTCTTATCAAGACAAAGCGACCCTGCGCAGTTTTGATTCTCTTCTTTTGCGGAATATTCTCCATAAACTCTTCTCAACGTCGCCTTGATTTTCGTGTGCAGCATATCGAAGGTGAACGGCTTCGTAATAAAATCATCCGCACCCAGTTCAATCGCCATAATCTGTTCCATCTCCTGACTTCGCGCAGAAATCATCAGAATTGGCACTTTAGACTTCTGGCGAAAACTACGGCACAAATAATACCCATCATAATAAGGCAGGTTTATATCAAGCAAAACCAGATCGGGATTAATTTTGACAAATTCTTCGTCTATTTTTGAAAAATGGACCGGCAGCTCTACCTCATATCCATATCGCTCCAAGTTCTCTTTGACCAGCTCGCAAAGCTGAGTATCATCTTCAATCAGCATAATTTTATACATTAGTAAATCTCCCCTAAAACTCTCTGACTCTAGTATAAATTTTACCAAAGATAAAAACATCTTTATTTGTAAAAAATAACCGCCTCCCTTTTAAGGAAAGCGGTTATTTGCCCGAATCAATAGTGTTATAAAGTTTAAAGCCTTACTCTTCTTTTTTTCACCCATTCATCATCATCATTCTTTTCATACTCATTTTTAACAGCACTCCATGCCACCTTAAAGGCTGTTTCTTCTTCATCATATTGCTCAGAAGCTGAATTGAAAGCCTCCTTGAAGATTTCCTGGGCATGATGCGGCAGGTTATCCTTTACAGCATCCGGCAGGTCTTTTAAAGAATTATAGGGCATTTTGCATACCTCCTAAGGATAGAATTTTCTTCTACTTTTCCCGTACTGCTGAAAATAAAACAATAGGCTTTATGCTGGCGAAGGGGAAGGAAAGAATGCAGTTGGTTTTCTTTTTAGGAAAAGCGGGAACATTTTAAAAATGAGAGAAAAATAGAGGAAGTGTTCAATTTATGAATTCACAATCGACTACAGAAGTCAGAAATAAATTGAAAGAAGCTAAACCGTGGATGCGTAGGTTTGCCAGGTTTGGTTATATCACAAAAGGCCTGGTGTTTGTAATGGTTGGAGTGCTTGCTGCTTTAGCGGCATTCGGACCCACAGGCGAGACGACTGGAACATCTGGTGCTCTTCAATCCATCTCCGAAATACCTTTTGGTCAAATTGCCTTATGGATCATCGGGATTGGTTTAATCGGATACATTTTATGGGATTTTATTAAAGCGATAAAGGATCCTGAAAATGAAGGAACTGATGCCAAAGGTCTAATTAAAAGAACTGGTTATTTCATAAGCGGACTTATTTATACGAATTTAGCATTTGGTGCAATAAAATTAGCCAGCAACACCGGATCTGCTGGCAGTGGGAATTCGGAGAAGACGATTTCTGCAAAGTTAATGGAACAGCCATTTGGCGTTTGGTTGGTTGGCTTGGTTGGAGCAGTTATTATTGGATACGGAGTGTACGAACTATATAGTGGTGCCAAAGAGAAATTCATGTCCAAATTCAAAACATATGAAATGAATGGTAAAGAACGGAAAATCGCACGGTTGTCAGGTAAGATTGGCCTGATTTCACGGGGAATTGTCCTTAGTATGGTCGGATTCTTCTTCATTCGTACTGCATACACAAATAACCCCAACGAATCCAAAGGCCTGGGCGGCGCATTAACAGAATTGGCAAACCAGCCATTCGGACAATTTTTACTAGCTATTGTGGCAGTGGGTTTGATATTATATGGCATCTACCAAATTATCAAAGGCCGCTATCAACATATGAATTTTGGATATGATGGGAAATAACCATATAAATGTGAAAAGCTACTCCGAATATTATTATCGTGGTAGCTTTTCTTATGCTCAATTCACAATTGTTCTTGCATTTCTAACAATCCTTCATTAGCTTAATTTTGTGAGTGGCCTAAGATTTCAAATATCTTCTTGGTGGTAATGATCGAAGCAGGAAAAAGAATCACAATGGAAAAGCCGATTTGTAAAATGAATATCAGGAGCCCATATGGTACAAACATCATTTCAATAAATCTGAAGAAATAATCAAATATGAATACATAACCTACAAAAAACATCATTGTTAATAGTAAATATATAAATTTCTTTTCCAAAACTGACCTCCTCTTTATAAAAGAGTACTTAATAGCAAAAATGCTGCCTTTAATGGGCAGCACGCATTATACTCAATCACCGTATTTCTCATACCATTGTTTATTCCATTCTGCATAGTCCCCATTTATTACTTCTTCAGCAGTTTTGCCATCTATTGAATAAGGTGAGCCTGCGATCCCATTCCCAACCGGGAAAGATATACCCCCAATTATTTCCCCATTAAACATGAAAACACTTACTGATACATTATAGGAAAAACTTTTCTGCGGGCCATATATTTTACTTAGAGGATGATGCTTTACAATGAATCTCTCTTGCGTGATTTCCTTTCCTATATAGGCATCAGGCTCAACTGATTGTACAGCCCAAATCGAACTGTGTGGCATTTCAACTAATTGCTGTCTCTCAAAGCTATAGGAATATTTACCCTCGTATGACTTAATCGAGTACCCTTGATCTTTCAAATATTCTTTCGCTAATTGAGCATTTTCATCTAATTCAGGTCCACAGGCTGCGAGTGCTAAGACTAGAAACAGAATGACTAGTTTTTTAATGTGAACTCCCCCAATTAGGATATCTCTAACGATTTATTGTCGGGCTATCTGTAAAATTTCTAGAATAATAGTTCCAACGTCTGCGTTGTCCTTTATCACAAATAAGTGATCTGCTTCGCCCTGCGTTGGATCCATTACATCTTCATTTAAGGAGTCAGTCTGCTGTTTTTCCAACACCTCTGCGAAATTGGAATAGTCACCCCTGAAGATATTGGTACTGCGCTGACTTTCAGTAACTCGTGCTTGGAGGACATGGTACGGAATATCAAAATGAACAATGATCTGAGTAAAGTCATCATTGCGAAACAACTCTTTAAAAAGATACGAACGGTCTTTTAGGCTCCGATTCGAGTTACAAATGATAAGGTGGTAATCAGTTAGCTCTATTGCATAATTGACAATCAGCTTGGATAAAGCGTGCTTGAGGGTATTGGGTCCTTGTGTTGGCTGCAGTTTCTTATAATAAGAATTGATGAATTCCGCATGATTGTCTTGGTCAATGATCATAGAGTTCTCCAGCTCTTTTTCCAAAACCCGTGCAAAAGTAGTTTTTCCACTATGTGTTTTGCCTACCGTAATTACAACTAGCCTTTTCAGTAAAAACTCTCCCTTCGTCTTCAATCGTATATGATTGAATTCGATTCTATGTTTCTATGACTCGGATTTTAGCAGTGTCATTGAACCTAATATAATCCTCTCGGAGAATTCCATAAATAGCACAGTCTTTATATTGATTTTTGGCATTACGAATCATATGTCTGACAATTCCTTCTTGCACCATCCCCGCCTTAACCATAACCCTTCCTGAAGCAGGATTATCTGTATTATGTGCAGCGGATATTTTATGTATATTCATATAGTGAAAACCAAAATCGACTACTGCTTTAAGCGCTTCGCTTCCATAGCCTTGATTCCACCATTTGTACCCAACGGAATAACTTACTTCACTGTTATCAGTAGTCCTATCAAAATCATATAAGTCTATTTCCCCGATGAGTTCGCCATCAACTTTAAGCTCAATCCCCCAATAACAGTGTTCTTTAGATTCATATTCAGCTATGATTCTTGCCAACCTCTCTTTTGTCTCTGATACATGCTTATGCGCAGGATTTACTCGGTTGTCACTTACCCGTTCGTCTGATAGCCAGTTGTCAAAAATTTTTTGGGTATCTTTCGGTACCAACTGCCTGAGAATTAATCTTCGTGTCTCTATTTTCGGTGTTCCCATAAAATTAATCATTTTGTCTCCCCAGTATAGTTTTTTAGGGATTAACCCCCTTAATTTACAGAAAAATGAAACCTTTCCTGATTCCATGCGTAACAACTTAAAAGGGGGTCATCACCATCGGAAAAACAATAAGCTTTATAGTTACTTTGATAATCATCGGATTAATCAACTTCGGAGTAACATTAATAATGGATTTTAGCTTTATAGAGGTTTCAGTATTCGTAGCCCTGGCCAGCACATTCCTCATTTACTTCTTTAGTTCATCAGGCGGATTTACAAGCCGCAGTATTGATATGCAAGTCCAAGGTGAAACAGGGATTAAAATGAATCAATCTACAGAAAAGTTTTCACCCTCTTATGCATTCTACGCCTCGATTCTTTATTTAATCGGATCAGTAATAGCGACATTTTATATCTACAAGGATTACTTTCTTTAGTAGATTGGCTTTGAGTATGGAATCACTCTATTTCCATACTCATTTTTAATAAACTTAATACCTTTCGCTGAAAAAATTCGATAAAAGTTGACATATCCCTTCTTTTTCCAATATAAATTAACTTTTTCTAGAGCCTTATTCTCTGTAGATGAAAATACGGCAAAATAAAAAGCCGCTTTATACATAGAAGCGGCTTCAAGGTATTATTTTTCCATAACAGCAAAATAATTTTCCTCATCATCAGCAAAGTTAAATACCCTGCCAGAAGGCATGTTAACCATTTCCCCGACAGTCACGTTTTTATTTGATAAATCGCTGCGGAATTCTTCAAGATTTTCTGAATAAAACATTAAGGAAGGCGTGCCAAGATTGAGTTCTGGCGACATTTTTGCAACAAATTCTTTATTATGCAGTACAATACTTGTTTCAGATTCTAAACTCGGAGCAATTTCAATCCATCTAAATCCTGCCCCATTATCCTCTTCTGCTTTAACTACAAAGTTCAATTTTTCAGTCCAAAACTTTACTGCAACATCCTGATCATTGACGTACAACATGACCTGACCGATTTTACCTATCATGAAAATTCACTCCTTATCAGTATTCAAAGAGGTAATTTCTATAAGTACTGGTGAAATTCCTCCTGCATCTTATCGACAGTAATGTACAATTATTTTTCTACTACTACCAGTATTGTAAGATCCTTTCCCCCTGGGTTGCTGCAATCCTCTAATATATAATCAGTGCGGCCGCCGGTATTTACTTCGGCAATCCCTGCGCAGCTTGTTTCTTCAATACTTCCAGACCCGTAACCATCTCTCGTAGAATCATAGGTTGAATGTATCTTTTCGCCATCAAAAATAGGGTTGTGCAGCATTGGTGCACCTTCGGTTGTATAACTGACAATCCTGATTTCGTCTTTCTTTCTCTGCTCAACGTGTTCTACAAATGAATAGAATTTTTCTAGATTAGTAATGTCTCCATGCATATCGACCACATCACCGGGCTCCTGGATGTAATCAGGAGGTTTAATCTTCTTCACTTCTTCTACGTGTGTTTGCTCCTCTTCTTCGCAGCCAGCAAGCATAAAGGAAAAGAACATCATAATTCTTAACCATCGCTTCATCGCAATATCATCACTTTCCAGTGTTCATTTCATTAATAATGGGTAATCTGTATGTATCTTGGATTTTTACAAAGGTGTGTTGTAAATGATAAATAAATTATATTCAGAGATTGCTGTACCAATCGAGTCCCCTTTTGGCTTTTTGCCAGGTAAGGTATCTGAGCATGATTTTACTTTTGATAAAGAAGATCGTTTTAAGGATTACATATTGGAAAGGGACGGCCAATCCTATGATATTAGTCTCGATGATAAAGGCCGGTGGTACTTTTTCACATCACTTGAGTGCAACTCACTTGATGAGTTGAAGCTTTCGAGACAGATTTTTCGTCCGCCATATTTAAAAGATGAGAAACTCATTCTGGTTGATTTAATGGATAAGCTGGATATTAAGCCTTTTTATGAAGGACATGACAAAGCATACGGTCATTTGCTTTCACTAGTTCCCAGGCTGGATTCTGTATCAGCTTTCAACCAGGCGAGGCTGGCCAATTACGATGGCAGCGACGACCCAACAATCATCAAGAAAATACATTTTATCGAGAATGAGTACAAGGGTGAAAAAACTCGCTTTATTTCAGGTTTCGAGACCCGATCCTTTGCGACAGTAACAGAAAATAAGTTTTATGCAAAAGAGATTCACTTGCCAGGAAATGCGCGTAACTATTTGAAACTCTTTGTATATTTCTCAAGATACGGCGTCTTACCTTCCCAGCAGATGATGCCAAGATTCCTTGGGAACCTTTGGGCGTCTACCCAGAGCTTGAATACCACCGCTAATGCAGCGTTATTTAAGGATGAAGGAATTGATTAATTGATTAAACTTCGTCTCTGATTGTATAAGTATTTGACCATAATAGGTGATTCTCCTCTTGTACCGTCACATATTGTTCTTGCTTGTGAGCGTCATTCATGAATTTCCTCTTCCACGGGCACATGTTTGACCTTCTTGTGACCGTCATTCATGTATTTCCTTTTTCACGGGCGCATGATTGCCCTTCTTGTGACCGTCATTCGTGATTCTCCTCTTCCACGGGCACATGTTTGACCTTCTTGTGACCGTCCTTCATGTATTTCCTTTTTCACGGGCACATGATTGCCCTTCTTGTGACCGTCATTCGTGATTCTCCTCTTCCGCGGGCACTTTTTTGAATCTTATGGATAAATTGAATAAAATCGGATTTTTCACCTTTCACTTTAACGATTTCACGAATGTTCATCTCCCGTCATACAGAACCTCTTAACATTATTACAAGCTGTTTTTAATACAATTATTATAGAGGTGATAAAAATGCCAAGGGTAAAATATACCGACAGTGACGTTGCACTAATTGCCAGGATGATGAGGGCAGAAGCTGAAGGTGAAGGTCCACTGGGGATGCTTATGGTTGGCAATGTCGTAGTCAATCGACTGAAAGCGAATTGTCTGGATTTTAAAGATTTAAGATCTGTACGGGACGTAATTTTTCAAATTCAAGGAGGAAATTATTCATTCGAGGCCGTCCAAAAGGGGAATGTTTTTTATAACCGAGCAAGAGGTGTAGAAAAGAGATTGGCTAAACAAACACTCGATTATTGGAGACAGCAGCCTTCCAAGTTTGCTCTTTGGTATTTCAATCCGTATGCTCCTTGTCCATCTACATGGTACAATCAGCCATTCGCTGGACAATATAAACAACATTGTTATTACGAACCAATCGCTAATACTTGCGAAGGTGCTTATCTATGGTAGTTATAAGCTCCATCATGTGGGGTCATTTTTTTAAAAATAAATAGCCGGGGCAAGATTTCTCTCACCCCGGCTTCACTGTTATTTCGTGTTGGTAAACCCGCCATCAATACGGACAACTTCTCCATTAATATACTCTGCTTTGGATGTTAGCAGGAATGTTACCAGTTCAGCTACTTCTTCTGGCTTGCCCAAACGCCTCTGCGGGATACCTTTTGTTGCGTTTTCTTTCATTGCCGGATTTGCTTCGTAAAAGCTTTTGACCATTGGTGTCTCAGTTGGTCCCGGTGCTATGGCATTCACTCGAAGCCCGTCTTTTCCGTACTCCGCAACCATGCTCTTCGTTAAACCAACAATTCCATGCTTTGTAGCAGAATAGGTAACAACGGAATCCTGGCCGATCACGCCTGCACTTGAGGCGGTGTTCACGATGGAACCTCCGCCATTCTTCAGCATAACCTCAGCTACATAACGAACACCATAAAGTGCTCCCAACAGATTAATGCCAACAATCTTTTCAATTTCTTCAATGGTGGAATCCAGGAAATACGAGCCGCTGCCTGAAATCCCCGCATTGTTAAAGAAATAATCGATTTTGCCGAATTGTTCAACCGTTTGATCGACATATTTTTTTACATCTTCTTGCTTTGAGACATCAGCTTTAATGAAAATTGCTTCCACTCCTAGCTTTTTCACCATCTCGACGGTTTCGTTACCGCCTTTTTCGCTGATATCAACCACAGCGATATCCACTTTTTCTTCTGCTAGTCGAAGTGCAGTCGATTGCCCTAATCCGCTGCCGCCTCCAGTGATAATCGCTACTTTATTCCCGTTTGCCATCTTACATCAACTCTTCCTTAACGTATTCTCCAACTGAAGTTATTTTTTCCCTAAAGGCGAAACTTATTTACCCCTCTTCTCCAATGCTTTGACCAACTCTTCTCCCATCAATTCAGATGAAAATGGATCGCGACTTGTAACGAGCTGCTCATCCGCCCATACAGCATGACCTGTTTTTTCGAGATCTCCCTGATCATACTGACTGATTTTTGTCATCTCTTGCTCCAAACTGAACGGCAGGATATCCAACAGACCCTCTGGCTCCATTTCATCTGGATAACCAGTCACTTTTTTACCAGCGATGAAGCTTTCACCGTTCGGACGCTTGGCAAACACAAGCGGTGCGGGACCATGGCATTCCGCAGCGACAATGCCGCCTTCATCGTAAATTTTGTTCATGATTTCATGTAAATCCTCGTTCTTCGCCAGATCATACATTGCACCATGTCCGCCTACAACGAGTACTACATCGTAGTCGTTAGGATTCACATTTGAAAGCTTCATTGTATCATCCGCTTTTCCGGACTCATAAAGCTCTTTATAAGTACCATTTGGATCGTATTCTTCACTGATGCTCATTTTATCAATAACTGGTTTGCCTCCAAGCGGCGATGCCAGGTCAACTTGATGGCCCGCCTCTTCAAGAAGCTGCATCGGGGCAAACAATTCCTCTCCCCACCAGCCAGTTTCATAATTGTTTTCTTCGTCCTTATATCCACTCGATAATACTGCTAAAACTTTTGCCATTGTAAATTCCTCCTTTGTGATAACAAGATGTATTTTCCCTAACTCTCCTCACCTTACACATGTAATCAGCTTCCTCCTTTTGCCATGAAAAGAGAAAATAAATTGTAATTTTATGCTAAAATGATTAAAAATTAACAAGTAGAGGTGGATTATGTATAGTAGTGAAGAAAGAAGCGCTTATTTTGAAAAGGCCATAAGAAAGATCGGGGCTTCCGATTTAGTAGAAGGAATCGTTCAATTAGGTTCTGGGGTAATTGGATATAAAGATGGTTACTCAGACATTGATTTAATGGTGGCTTCTTCTAAGATTGAGGATGCAGAAATAACAAGAGATTTTGTTCGTGAAACCCTGAGTGACTTCGGCAAAAGCTACATTAAAGAAAAACAATTCAGCAAAGATATTTTCCTTGTGATTGCAATACTGCAAAATGGATTAGAATTTAATGTTTCAATCGTCCCAAGAGAATTTTTATCGGTAAAATCTCCTTTATGGAAAGTGGTTGTCGATAAAACTGGATTAGTAACCGAGAAGATGGAAACTGAAAATAAAAAATTTGAAAACAAACCGATCAAGTATAATGTAGGAGTTGATGTCGCATTTGAGTTTGTTTATTGCGCTTTGGCGTTGGAGAAAGAACTGAAGAGGAGTAACTTCATCTATGCACTAAAAAAGCTAGAGGATATGAGAGACTATACCTTAATCGTACAAGCATTGAATGAAGAGAAAAAATTACATCAGTTTAAAGCCTATGAAACCTTAGACGCTGACTTTATTAAATCTTACCTTTCAACGTTTTCAGGAGAAGTATCAGCTGATAATTTAAGAGTTTCAGCTGAAAAAGTAAAAGAACTTTTTATGGAAACGTTGAATCAGAGTTCTATTTTCTCGATGGATCATGATTTAGAACAACTTCTATATAGGAATATGGCTAATATTTCATAAAGTAAAAACCGCTTGGTACTAACGCCAAGCGGTTTTGCGTTTCTATATGCTAGATAGATTACTGAAGCGGTTTAAATTGGAGATCTATATGCTCTCCCATGGCAAACTTTTAAAAGTTACTCAGCTAATACTTTTGCTTCAACAAACTGATCAAAAAACTCAAGGATCGTCTGGTTCACAAGAATCTCATTTTCCTTTTTCGAGAATCCATGTCCCTCGTCTTCAAGTACAAGGTATTTCACATCGCGGCCTTTTTCCTGGAGGGCTTTGACGATTTGGTCTGATTCTTGCTTCACGACGCGCGGGTCGTTCGCTCCCTGGATGATCAGCATCGGTTTTGTCATCGTTTCCAGGTAAGTGATCGGCGAAAACTCTGTCAGCTTATCGAAGTCCTTGACCGGGTCGCCAACCCACTGATTCATGATTGGTTTCCAATGCTCAGGGACGGATTCAATGAATGAGAATAGATTTGATGGTCCGAAAATGTCGACAACTGCCTTGAAGTATTCCGGATGGCGGCCGTGCAATAGCAGTGCCATATATCCGCCAAAGCTTCCGCCCATCAACAATGTTTTATCCCTGTCAGCCATCCCATTTTCATAAAGGTATTCAAGGCCAGCAATGTTATCAAGGCGTGGTCCTTCGCCCCAATTGCCCTCGACCATCTTGGTGAACTCCAGTCCGTACCCTGTTGAACCCCGGAAATTCGGAGCGAAAATACTGTATCCTCTGTTCACAAGGAACTGGAACATCGCCCGGAAGAATTTCCGTTCTGCAGCCTGCGGGCCACCATGCGGCCATAGGATGACATGGCCATTGCCGACATCTTCCTTCGCCTTGAAAAATAAAGCTTCCATCATCATGCCGTCATAAGAAGGATACGTTAGGACTTCAGGATCCACAAGCTCCTCTTCCTTAACACCAGGAACAGCCAGGTTCGTCAACTGTTTCCACTCTTCACTGCCTGCTTCCTTCATGTAAATGTTATTAGGTTTCGTCGCTGATCCCGCTAAAATGTAAACATTACCGCTCTTGGCGACGGTGCCTCCCTGGATGATTGAAGCTGGCAAATGACTGTTTTGATATGTTCCTTCAGCCAGATCGTATTGATATAAGTAATCATTCACACCTTTTGATGTCACGAAATACAGGCTGTTAGTACTCTTATCATATCGGATTGGGCCGAACTCTTCTTTTTCAAACGAAAGAACCTTGGTAAACTCATGAGTTTTAAGATTGAATTTTGCAAGATAATCAAAATCCTCACCATATGTGGTGACAAAGTAATACTCGTCACCTACAAACACTCCTTCGCCGACAGTGAATTGCTCATCCGTTTCAGGAGTCAGCGAGTACGATTTCCCATCCTGAAAAATAAATCCAGGCGCGTATGTATTGGCATATTGTTTTAGGTAAGCAAAATTATTTTCTTCTTCGTCAACAGCCACTAAAAAGCAAGCCGCGCCTTCTCCCTCAACGACAACACTCTCATCACCTGATTCGATATCATAACGGTAAATATTCAAGTAGGTCTCATTGCCTTTTGTAGAAGTGTAATAAAGACGTTGATCGTCCTTTGATAAGAATGGCAGCATGTGTCGGTGTCCTTCAGCCATGCGAAGTGGCACCATCTCTCCGCCTGCAGGAGGGAGTGCGTATAACTGGCCATTTTCATCACCATCATTATCGAAACCTACCACCATAAAGCTTCCATCATGCGAATAGCTCAATGCCTGGCATGACTGGTCAATAAATGTCAGGGGATATGGATACTGGTTAGGCAGATCCATTGCCCACAAATTGTACTTCCCTGTTAAATTTGTGCTGAACACTAATTGCTTCTCATCCGGACTAACAGTAAAACTTTGAATATTAAAGGTACGATAAAAATTCTCGATATCTGGCTTCTTAAATTGAATCATTTCCCAATCCCCTATTCTTTTTAAATTTTCTATCTATACTGAAAACTTAAACAGAACTAGGGCAAAATGTCCAGCCAAAACCAAAATACAGTTTCGACATCTTTCTTACCAAGCCTGTCCTGGTAACACAAATTGCCACAAACTCCAAAAAACCGACAAAATCTGAAAATAAAGTCAAATCCTGCGCTTTCCCGAGAAATAATTTGCAGCTGTTCGGGAGGATTTCCCTACTTAAACTTGAATATTTAAAGAATAGAAGAAGGTCTGGGAGGTCGCTGTTTTGTTACTTTACTATTGATTCTTATTAACTACCTAAGAAAATATAGAGGAGTTGATAGATGATGTTATTCAAAAATTCACTTGAGGGTATTACACCTGAAATGTTGGAAGGCTTCTTTGATGGCTGGCCTACCCCACCGAGTCCAGAGACTCACTTCAAACTATTAAAAAACAGCAGCAAAATAGTCCTGGCACTCAATGAAGATACTGATCAAGTGGTTGGATTCATTACAGCAATCAGTGATGGAGTCCTGTCAGCCTATATCCCCTTCCTTGAAGTGCTGCCAGACTACAAGAATAGAGGAATCGGTAAGGAATTGGTCAATCAAATGATGGCAGAACTTGCTGATATTTATATGATTGACTTGTGTTGTGACGATAACCTCGTCCCCTACTATGAAAAGCTGGGGATGGTAAAAGCAAATGGAATGCTATTAAGGAATTATGAAATGCAATCAGGGATCGAATAAAACTATTGACCGATTTTCAAGAAGTATTCTCTAATATCTTCAGGCAATTCTTCAACTGCAAGTATCTTTAACCTCTCCGTGCCTGGTGAAGTCATTATCACAAAGGACTTTTCTTTATACTCAATGAGAGTAAACTGTCCTACTCTATTAGCGGATCTATCTTTAATATAATTAAAGTCATCTCTTTCTACATTACCGTCGTACCCATCTAATATTAATTTTTGCACTTCCTCAAAATCCTTGGCAAAAGTAATTTTTTGATATAGTTCAAGTGAATTCTTAGGAGTGAAAAATATTTCACGAACCGTGATAACAATAACTAGTGTTAATAAAACGACCAATACATTATGGCTTATTTTCTTTATCATTACCCCTACCCCCCTAACGCTCGGATATTTAGCAACTATATTCCACTAGACTTAGTCAATGGAATTAGAATAACCTTCCCAACAAATTATATGGTTCTACATCCCAAGTTTCATATGGTACAAAGTTCTTTGCTTTCATACAATCTATTGTACGAGACTTCAAATGCGGGCGAGTAACGTAATGATTTATATTTTCCTCGGTAAGTTGGATGAATTTAGCCTCTTTAATTTCTTCCGGTTGAATTTTAATGTCTCCACTAACATATTTCGCCTTAAAAACCACGGATAATAGATGTTACGTTGCATTATAATACACGCCTGTTATGCCAATAGGTGAGATCACTACTCCTGTTTCCTCTAATATTTCTCTACATACAGCTTTATCAAGTGGTTCTCCTTCTTCCACCTGTCCTCCTGGAGTTTCCCATGTATCTGATCGCCAATGTGTCTTAACTAAAAGTGTTTCTCCATTTTCGTTTATAACATTTGCAGAAACTGCAATTATATGTTTTGGAGTAGTATCCATAATATATCCCTCCATATTTTTCTTGATAGACCAAAAGAGGCTTCAATCCTTCCCGGATTAACGCACTCTCAAGTTCAGAAAAGGTAATGAGAATCATTCATTTTTAAGATGGAGGTAAATTGTTAAACCACTTTTGAATAGAGTTCACAAGGTCCGGTTTGGAAACAGCAGAAACCTTCTTTGGCTTGAACCCTCCCAGCTCCACCACTTCGATGTGGTCTTTACCGTCGATCTGCACTACGCAATAATCTTCAATTGGAGATGCTTCAATCCTTGTGACCTTTTGGTCAAGGTAGAGCTCCTGGATGTCTGCGAAGTCTTGAGGCGACGGATGCCATTTTTTTTGTTCCAGCGGATGATCTACCTCAGGATCGTTGCTTGATGAAGCTGTCGCTTTGGTCCCATCCTGATAGAGTTGAAGATGAATTTTTTGAAGTAAGGCAATGATCTCAGAGAATCCAATGAAAAGCATGCCTGTGACAAAACTGGAAAACAGGGCAGGCAAGGCAATTCCAGAATTTAAACCGACCTCTGATGCTCTGGAACCCATACTCAATGCAATGAAAAAACCGCCGATCATTATTACAATCCCAATGACACGAAGCACTTTGGCAACAATATTTTGTTTCTCCACTTTTTCTCCTCCGATTCTACTATTTAAATTTTAATACATTACAGAAAGACTCTTGAAATATCGTTATTACATTTTGTACCCATCGATATTATTACTATGATTAATAATATATTTTGAAAATCTTATAGTACTTTCCAACCTCTCCAGCTCTGAGCTGAAAATCTCTGCCTTTACACCTTTCCGTATATTCATAGCTTCTTGTATAATTTCGTGCCATTCCACTGGGAGTTGTTTGAGTCCATATTCACCAGCTTCCGTCTTGGAAACTATATCCAATTCTTTCGTTGTATAGAACTGACGTAGTAATCCGAGAACGGTCCACTCTATTTCAAAATCGATTTCTTCGGTTGGCAGTTTGACTAAATGGTCAATTGCATTTTCAGCTATTTGAATCCTATTAGTCCAGTAACTATTCATATTTTCAAGGACATAAGAAGCTAATTCTAGCGGTTGAATTTCAAATTGAAAGTCTTCAATTTCTGGTCCTAATATGCGTAGTCCCTTTCCTTTTAACAACCACCAAGTTATCGGGTTAAAGTTGAAGTAATCACCAAACAATAGATTGCCATTGTTGTAGTACTGATATTTACCCGTATTATTGAGTTTTCCAATATCCTCACGAATAGCATATACTCCATCCATTTCGGGCTTTTTATATTTATTCGCTATTGTTTTATGTATATTAGATAAGGCTTCTGAATCTTCCTCTGTTAAACGACGATTCGTCAAAGTGATAAAGTCGATGTCACTTGATTCATCATCGTAGGCATTCAGGGCAATTGAGCCGTGTATGTATAACCCTTCAATCGTTTCAGGTAAATGTTCATTAAATAGGTTAATATAATCCTTTAAAACCTTTTCGACGATCATTGGTATTTCCACCACTATATCCCCCTGAGAATGTCTATTTATTTATTCCTTACAGTTATTGAAAGTGCAATTAATGTCAGGCCTGAAAAAAGGGCTAAAGGAATAGCTTTAGCTATCATAAACTCAGGAAGTAGGAGTGAAAAAATCGTTTTAAAAAATAAGAAAGTAGAGAGTAATGCAACGAATACCAGGAATCCCATGAAAATTAAAGGAAGTTTCTTTGTCATTTTAACAGTCTCCTCTGTTTAAAATTCTTCGCTATTTGATTAAGGGTTCTTTCTAATGAAAATACTTAAGATACTGGTACCAGTTGCCATAATACCCAGGGTGTAAAAGTTAATAAATAACGTATTTGTATATTGATTTAACCAGGGATAGCGGTATATTTTTGAAGAAGCTATAGAAGGTGTACCTCCTAAATCGTTAATAAGATCTATAGCAAGCTTATATTCTAAAATGGATAGCAGAAGCAAAATAATAAATGCACCCCAACCAATTTTCATCCAAATGTTAGATTTAAATTTGAGTGTGCCTAAATATATCCATAATCTTCTTACAAACATAATAAAAAACGCCAGTGCCGGCACTACAAACAAAAGTCCTAAATTGCCATTACCTGATATTACATGAGGCTTGATAGTAAATAAATCTACTAAATAAATAAAGACCACACTTAGGATCAACCACCAGACAATAGCCATTGACCAAAACCTCAAACTCCCACCCCTTATTGAGTTGAAATAATTCAACTTGCCCTGTTACTTAAGTGCTTTCCTCAGCAACTCATCCGGAAATCCAAAAATTCAATTTTCAAAGGTTTCCTTTCAATGACATCAAAACAAGTTATAAACAACCACTTTTTTAGCTATATTTTCATTGTCAGAGTTTGAGCTATACCACACTCTTACTTTTTGACCCTGTTTTAAAGCATTTAAATTGTCTAAAAAGAACGATAGAGGTCCTACACCTGTTATTTGTGTTTCATCTGTAATTTTCACTTCTAAAGGGATATAAGATGCATCCGGCAAAATATTAAGTTCAACCAGCACTAATGTATCTCCGTTAACCTCATCTATTCGTTTCTTCTCGTCATAATTACCATATCTAATTAGATCAATAGCAAACCAGGTTACAATCACTATTGCGATTGATATAACTACCCCTTTTAATAATTTCAATTTGTAACCCCCTTATCTTTAAGGATTACTGCCTCCTCGATAACTATCCTTAGCTGAAGATTGCAGCACTTATTCAATTACCACAGTCTAGTCCGCTTGCTATTGATCACAAACATCTTCCTGAATGCCAATATACTTATCTAGACCTATAGTAAATTATCTCAGGGTCCCCTTCATCTAGATTTTCGATAAATCCACTTTCGATAAAGCCGTTAACCTTAAAAACTTCCTGCATGCTTTTATTTGATTTATTAGTTGAAGAGAATATTTTTCTAGTTGGAGAAATGTTAATAAAGTAATCAATAAGCGCTGTTGCATAACCTTTTCGTCTTTCCGTTGGCCTTACGATTATCAGTGAAATGAAGCTACAATCAAAGAAATGGGTATCGAATAATAAAAAACCTACGATTTGATTTTTAATATTATAAGCAACTATACACCTCTCGTCTTCAATAGCTTTCTTAATATATTCACGCCTGCTATTGTGGGCGATTACCTCTTCATCTATATTCACTAATTCTTCTAAATTATTTAATTGAGCCATTTCTTGTAATTTCAAAAATGCTCACTCCTTAACTGATCTGTCTGCTTGTTTTTCAATAACAACGCCACTAGCATGCACCGATTAGTTGAAAAACTCGTCTTTAAGAATACTCATCCTTAACCGATCAACAAATTCACCGTTTCTAAATCTATCTTGTCTTAATATTCCTTCTTCAACGTATCCCATTTTCTTATAAGAGTTAATCGCTTTTTCATTATCAATCTCTACTCTAAGCCAAATCTTGTTAAGTTCTAGCTGTCGAAATCCCCAAATAAGCATTTCGTTCATCGCGGATAAACCATACCCTTTACGCCAGTAGCTTTTATCTCCAATTGCTATTCCTAATTCTGCATGCTTGTTCAACTTATCGATATTCTTAAAATCTACCCAACCGATGTGTTTGCCTTTTTCAGTCATGATTGCTTTTTGTTCATATCCATTTGTCTTGCTTATACACATTTCTATCCACGCCTGAGTTTCTTCCCTACTAAATGGAGGGTATCTCTCTGGCATATTTAAATGCTTTGTTACCTCTTTATCAAGACACCACTGGTAACGGTCCTCTGTATCATCTAAAGTCAATTCTCTTAATTGAACCTTTGGCAATTGAGGTGTATTCATTTCTCTTCTCCCTGGCTGAATTCTTTATTTAGTTCTGTTGTTTCATAAATTCTTTTAATCTTGCTAAATTTTCTTCCAGAAATACAGCATTTTTCTCAATTCCACGTCGTTTACACCACCCAATACTGTTAAAAGCATCTGTAAATTGATAAAAAGGCAAGACAGTTTCTAAATCAATCAATGGTCTGATACTGGTATAGCCCACACGAAAGGCCTTATAGAGTGTAGTATCGAAAGATAAAAAATCACGATATAGTTTGGTAAAATCAACTTCTGTCGAACCAAAGCGCACACTCTCAAAATCGATCATTCCTGAAACTTGATCACCGTCAACAATTATATTCGCAGGGCGAAAATCCATATGTACAAAACTTGGCCCGTCTGGAGATGGCAGGCTGTGCTTCATTTGCTCGTATTTTTCAATCGCTTGAGTATATAACTGAGGTTCCAAAACATTCTTTACGTCCTCAGCAAAACTATAAAATTGCTGCTCAACAAAATCAGACCAGTTCGCAAATTCATTTTTTATGCCAGATAACTTACGGTTTGGAGGATGAATTGTATGCATTTGTGCTTGAAGAACCCCAACTTGAAACGCTACTTTGGGCGAAGCCTCAAGTGTTAACGGTTTTCCTTTTAATTCAGATAATAAAAAAGCACCCGGACACTCATCATCACCAGACCAATGATCCAACATGTCAGGAATAGAAACTCTACCTTTTAATATTTCATAGGCTTCCAACTCCCGCTGAAACTTCAATTTTGTATAGGGAATTTTCAAAAATACATTTTGGCCTTTTGTCAAAGTACATTTATAGACGGTAGAACTATGTGAATCTTCTACCTCGGTTAGTGAATCTACCTGCAATCCAAATTGCTTAATCACTCGATTTAACATAAAACTTCTCCTCTATTTCCCCTTGTTGTTTAATTGGTCTTTCTCTACATCTTCATTTAATTTAATAATTGAAAGGCTCAATTCCAATATATATTTCTACAAATTACCCCTCCTTATAATCTACCTATACAGATACTCTCTCCATTCTCTCCAAGCCTGCATATAATCGTTAAGATCGTGAGGGTGCACTTTAATACAAACTCCAATGCGCGTGTGTATAATTGAAAAAGAATTTCATCCAGCAACCTCTCCTTGCTAAACAAAGTGTTACCATTCCATAGAGAAAAAGAGGTCATTAAAGTATTCATATCTAGACTATCTGGTGAAGAACAGAAGGCGTAGGTAAAATCATAAATTCTTGTGCCGATTATAGGCGATGGATCAATCACTCCTTTTAACTCATTTTCAGAGTATACAAAATTATGTACTCCGGCATCACCGTGAAGATAATACTTTTCCTCATGAATATAATAGTTACGTAAGGCACTAACCAATGATGCCACTCTTTTATGATCCTCAATTGGAAGGAGGTCGCCTATATTTTCTTTCGCAGATTCCAAACTAGCTTGGTTAAAGTCCGACCAGGATTTTCTCTTTATCCCATTTACTCTTCCCCATGGGATGTTCTGGTCAACCTTTAGGTACTGGTTGAATAACTCCTTTGTTAAGCGTGTCATCCACCTTAATTTAGAACCACGATTGAAGTGGGTTTCACCAGATATAAATGTATAGACGATAAATTCTTTATTATCGTTGATATAAAGTACCTTTGGCAGAAGTTGTACGTCCTGATAAGCAAGCAGGAAGTCTTTAGTAGAGTTTATAATGGATGGATGATCAATTTTTACAACATAAGTTGGTGTATTATCAACAAATAAAGTATATAAAACACCGCTGGTTGTTCCACTCTTTAAAGCTTTGAATTCCAGCTCATTACTTTTTATTAAGCTATTTTCATAAAGAATATCTATTATCTCTTTTATATTCACTATCTACTATTCCTCATTATTTTATAGTTAACTTCTAGTTATGGTATTCGATATGATAATTAAGTATCCTGCCCAGTTTAGATGATTAACAAAAATGCTGCCAAAACAGGCAGCAAGTAATGACCATTAGACCATTAAGTATTTTTTAAAAGTGCCCCATTCCTCGGTGCTATCTTTTCCATTAGGCGGAGAAGGCGTAGATACACTTTAAACCTATTTTTCCAATCAATAATCACTCCTTGCTATTGGCTTTGAAAATGGAGAATCTCAGGATTTTCGAGTAAAAATGAAACCCATATTGCTGATCCCCCATTACGTTGTATGAGCAATCAAACTTTTCAACCCCCAGTTTCTATTTGCTACCTGTTATCTAGAAATTCTTAATCCTTCAGCATCACAACGCAATTTATAAAAAAACTGTACTATTTCATTCTCGGAAAGAATGGATTCCTTTATTTTTTCTAATGTCCTTTTCCCTACTCGTCTATCTATTAAAGCGAATATTTTAATCAGCATGTTACTTGATTTCAAAGATTCGTCAATTGGCTGCTGAAAGTATTCATCGACAGCATCAAAAAAGTCATACTGTGCGAAAATTCCTTCCTCCAAGACCCAATCGTGTGCTTCTTCCCATATAATACGATTTTGACTCCAATCAGTATAAGGGATTTGTTTCTCTCTTTTTATTACGTATTCTCTTCGGTTTAAAGCCATCTCTGAGGTAATCGTACACATATTGAGGACTTCTTTTTTATCAACGGTAATGAAGGCTCTGCCCAATTGATCGTGAGCCCTTCTGTAATTGGTTACGGTAAACTGAACTCTTTCTTTTAGAGAATCACATTTAAAATTATCTAACTTTTTCTTTACCTTGCTCCATTGCTGATTCCGCAAAATTTTACCCCCTATGTGGTAATTCTGACACTCTATGAGATTCTTATAGGTACTTAAGTCTAATTTTATCAAGGGTTTCTATTAATAGTACTTACTTATTTCACTCATGCTGAAAATAATAAGTTTTAAAATCGCCAGTATCAGATGAGAATTTCATAATATTGTTATCCCCTGGAATCCCTTCAAAGTAAGCTCCAATACAGCCAGTAGTGCACCTGTGACCAGCAATAAGTATATTTAGCTCTCCGTTTCCATGCTGATTTTCAAGTTCTTTCATAAAGCCGAACACTCTTTTTACAAAGCCGTCCGGTTCTTCAACACCTTTATATACCGATGGATCAGGTAATGGGCCAGCCATCTTAACATCTTTTACATTTAATCTGTCAGCTTCTCCCAAATCAAAAACATCCAGTCGTTCATCAATATCAGCTTTTAGGCCGGAAACAATTTCTGCTGTTTGAACTGCTCGATTCTGAGGGGAAGAAAATACAAAATCGAATTTTATGTTTTGCAGCCTATCTCGTAATGCTTTTGCCTGTTCTATTCCATGCTCGTTTAATTCCAAACCCATTCTCCCTTGCATTTTACGTTCTTTGTTCAGATCTGTTTGCCCATGTCTGATTACATAAATCATGCCTGGTCCCCCATTTGTATTGTGAAATCCCAAATTCGATTAAGGTTTGGTTGTTATATCATTAAAATGGCTTTACACTATATCACCATATCTATGATTCTCTTAATATGGTCCTCATTATGTTCAATATTAACTTGTTTGCTCAGGTGCTTATTAAGCCTGATTATTTCCGGTATTATACCATTGATTGTTTTCATAATTTTTTCCCGATTCCGGCCGCATTCCCAACTCTCGAGAAGTGATAGTTGCCCATGATCTAACCTGCTTCTTTCGCCCTCTATCTTTGACCAAACACCGTAAGGGCTATCCAAATGTTGTTCCATTTCCATATACCATCCAGAAACGACTAACCACCGGACTCGATCTAAATTAGATAAGGCATAAAATATTTCTCCCCTCATCACCGCACGATAAGTTTCGTGTATGAAAGCTAATAGTTTTCCTCTCCAAAACTCTACCTCGTCCGCTGAAGGCTTATAGATTTTATACGACGACTCGTTTATGACCTCACTAATAATGTTGCTAGGATCGTATAAAACCTTATATCCTTTAAGCCAAATAGATGGAACAACTTCCTCAGGTGAATGATACCAGCTGTCAATTTTCACAAAAGAATCATAATGAGTCACTACTACTGGTGATGCTGGATTGAAATCCTCGTAAAATAAAACATTTCCCCAATTAGCTGCTCTGTTCCGTTTTGCCTTAATAAAATCGGCTTTCTTATCAAGAGTAACAATAATATGTAAATCAATATCCGAGTAATTGTCATAGTTACCTCTAGCTAATGAACCTGCCTTATAAATAGCCAAAACATTTGGATCAGATGTTAAATCATTTAATGCACTCTTCAAGTGAGCTTCACGATATTTGGGCAATGATAAATCCCTTTCTAAATGTTTATTTGCAAATCCCACACACATAAACCATCTCCTTAATAATAGTTGAAATGTTTATTTTTACCATTAATTCTTTTGTTTAAAGAATTCAATAAAAAACGTTAATCCTACTTGAATCAACGCACGTGTTAAAGATATTTCTATTTCCAACTTTCAATAATTTCATTATTTTTATCATAAGCATAAGCATTTTCAACTTCCCCAAAGAATCCATCTGCATCGATTGTTAGATAAGATGGAAATTCAGTTATAAATGTATTACTTCTTGCTTGGATTTCCTGTTTCTCTCCACATTTATACTCAATGACAAACCTATCCACTTCTTGCTCAGTTTTGATTGCCCCATGTATGATCTCACCTACACCATCAAAATGATTAGCTGACAACAGAAATGGCAATCCACTCTCGGAATCAAACACTGTTCCAATACTTTGTTCATTATCATACCTGTACTTTCCATTCTCGTATTGATAGGTTCCTAAGATATGTTGAGACTGATCGAAATAATAAACTAATTGATTATTCTTATCCTGGTTGACTACTTTTATTGGAGTTTTCCATTGACTTTGTACTGCTTCTTCTATCGATTCATAGCTCATATTACATCCAGATAAGGTGAATAATATGAGAATAAATAATGTGATTCTCTTCATGAAATTCTCCTTATCGGTCATCTATCTTATATAACAGAACACAATTTACGGCATTAAGCTTGGATCAGCACCAAACTAACACTTATACCCCCACTTACTTTCAATTATTAAGCTAGAGCTCAATTAATATTAATGACGAAATTATATAACCATTAAATAATCAATTAGAACCCCTGAAAATATTAACAAAATACCAAACAAGAAGTTTATTTGCTTCTTATTAATCTCTGTCTTTTCAAGGATATAGATTGGAATTCCTATTGAAGCAAGGAACTGGATACTATTTAGAAGATAATTTTCTTGGGAGATCATTATATTAGGGTAATACTGATAAATACCCGAAACCAATCCTAAAATAAATAGCATCATTGGTATTCTTAATTTCCACTTCATTCTTTGTTCATCTCCTAAGCTATTCAAATTTCGCAACGCATTATATGTTAATTTAACGGAATCGCCAGGGACGTACCCTGTGCTTCTAAATTAACCAAAAATCTATTTACACCAATCCCTCTTTTTTTCGTTGTACTATATAAATAATAAGACCTATTGGACCCGTGATGATCGTTAATAGCCAAAATATATGTCTTTTTATCCCGACAAAGTATTTGTCTGAATCATAATAAACCCAAATTCCGATTATGATGAAAAATGATAAAATAACAGCAATTTCGATTTGGTGACCACTAAAATCTGTATTCCTGGCTAAACTCCACCCCATGTTTCAAGCACTCCCTTATGTACTTTTATCAAGTTTTACGAACGTGCTGGAAAAAGGTTTCAAATATCAAATTATTACACCTAGACTAATTAACCATTCATAGCTCCTCGCTCAAAAAATAAAGTTATCTCTCCTGTTCAGTGAACTTTACCCTTCAAGTAATTGCATATAATATAAAGTTTCAGCCTCTGTTTCTACAATAATAATTCCTGTATAACCATCATCCGTAGCATATAGAATTGTTCCTTTTGGCAACTTTGTAGCTGAAAAGTCAGTAAAAAACAGACTGGAAGTTGTTACTTTTTTTATTTCGCCAATTTCTTTTCCTTTTTGGATATTGCTCTTCTTTTCTTCAAACCATTCAAGATTAGTGACATTATTGTACATAAAACCATTAAATTTTAAGACATCTGCGCCTTCATTCCTTTTGAGAACATCTCTTGCAGTTACCCTCCCACCATCTGCACTACAACTGGCAAGGAAAATAAGAGAGACAAACACGACCAAAGCCAATGGTTTATTTATGACAATCTCCACCTTTATTAAAGTGTTTCCTTCCTTACTAGCTCTTGTTCAATTAGTAATACATTCAACAAAAAGGTGCACGAATCCTTCCTGGACCCATGCACCTATGAGTTATGAAATGATTGAATAGAAACAAGTGTCCGTCAGCCGGCTGCCATCTGCTGATAAATCGTCATTACGCAATATGCCTTCTAATTCATAGCCGAGTTTTTCGGGAATGGCACGGCTTTTGAGATTTGTTGATTCACATCTAATTTCGATTCTCTTAAACTCCATTTGATGAAGTCCAAAATTGGTTAATGCCTTAACCGCTTCTGTCATATATCCACTGTCGCTGAATTTGGTATTAATCCAATAACCAATTTCACATTTAGGAATAGACCAATCGATTCTTTGAAGGCTGGCCGTTCCAATGAAATCATTCGTCGTTTTATCAAAAATGAGAAAACGAAAGCTTTCTCTTTTTAAAAAGTTAATATGAGCTTTTCTAAGGTTAATTTCAGTTTCCTCAACTGCAGGCAGCTTTTGGGCAAATGGCAGCCATGCTTTTAACTCATTGAATGAATCTCTTATTGCTTGGTTAACGATGCTTCCGTCACCGGTTCGATTTGGGGCACGAAGTAATAATCTTTCTGTTTCTAACTGCGATGGTATTTCTATTAATATAGGATCTCTCATTTTATTTCCTCCACACTGTCCTTGATTTTAAGCAATAAAAAAACTCTCACCCCCAAGAAATGAATCTTGAGGACGAGAGTTTGACTTCGCGGTACCACCTCAGTTTGTTGATTTGTCGCCAAACCAACCTCTTCAGGTACGTTCATACCCTATCTTGATATCGGAAGAACCCGTCTTACGATCCCTGAATTATCATCAGATTGGTAAGATGCTCAAAGACTTTATTCATTAAGCCAGATATTACTCCCTTTCAGCAGCCAGGAGCTCTCTGTAAAAATCCATTGCTTAACTACTTTTCTCATCAACGCTTTTATTATTTGGAATTTTAAAATAGTTTAGCGGTTTTATTAAATGTTGTCAATATATACCTTTCTAAAACGATCTAACTCAAAGAATGATATTTTATGTTAGGTGACACTTACAAACTTTTATCCAGTATTCCAATTAATAAATTTCAGTTACTAGACATTTCAAGCCTCACCAGCTACCCGAAATGACCATTAACCCTCTTTTATTAGACATTTCAAGACCCACCTGCAACCGAAATGTCCATTAACCTCGTTATATTAGACATTTCAACCATCCCTAGCCTCCGGAATGTCTATTAAATTCCCGGGATAAAAAGCATAGGGACGTACCTTGTGCTTTTAACATGGAAGCACATGGTACGTCCTCGCCGATCTTTATTGCTTTGGTTGTGTAAGGTGAGCGTCAAATAAATCAATAATTTCTAAAAACCTTTCTGCTTCTCTAAATGTATGGTCTGCTAATAGTGGATGAATATTGCTTTTAATTCGGCAAGCCTCTATTAATTCTCTGGCTGTTTTCTTAAAGTCTCTTAGTGAAACTACTGAAACTCTGTTTTGGTCCAGGAATTGATCCAAGATTGGGACTGTTTCTGATTGTGGACGCATGGAGTCTAAATCAACCGCTTGAAAGACCAGTTGGTCGAAATCATGACTAAACTCATTAGCTTGATCTACTAGCTTTCTTTCGGAAGGGTCTAAGAGATGTCCGATGAATTTTGCATGGTCGGCCATAATTTTTAAAAAGAAAAGATTTTCTTGAATAATCTTATCAGGTTCGGGGGCTAGTTTTCCTTCGTTAAGTTCTTTTAACCTGTTTGCAAAATAAGCAGCCTCTCTGCTAACATGGTCAACCAATAAAGGGAAATTATTTGTCCGGATTTCACAGCGTAGCGTTAACCCTAACACTTTTCTTTTGTAACTCCAAATGGCAACAGCCGCTTGATAAACCTCATTGTTAAAGGCCTGTACTTGGCGTATATCCGTGTCCGCGGAAAACCTTGAGAGCTTTTCCTCGATTCGCTCAAAGACAGTAATAAATTGTTGAGCCTCAGCTATCAATTGCTGCTGTTCGTAAGTAAATCCAAGGCTTAAAAACAAAGCATGTTCCTTCATTATTCTGGACCAAAACTGTATTTCGTCCAACGATCTTGCGACAATTGGATTCGCCATTTCCTCCACCCCTTATACAGACTTCACCCCCATAATATGTGTGTGTACATGTGTTTATTCTCGCTATCCAGACTAACTATTTTTACAATAAACAAGATGAGCGGAAAAAATGCGGTCATGATTCTTGACTTGGATGACCGCACCCTACATTTATATACTGATTATTTTAATTAGCACTTTGCATTTCCGCCATTTATCTCAATACTCTTCATCACTTCTATACTCCAAAATATCACCTGGCTGGCATTCTAATGCTTTGCAAATGGCTTCTAGAGTGGACAGTCTGATTGCTTTTGCTTTGCCATTTTTCAAAATTGAAAGGTTAGCCATTGTGATTCCAACCCGTTCTGAAAGCTCCGTTACACTCATTTTCCTTTTTGCCAGCATCACATCAATATTGATTATAATTGCCATTATTATCACCTCAGACTATTAAGTCGTTCTCTTCTTTGTAATCGATGGCTTCTTTTAAAAGTCGCTGGAGAACTGCTGCAAAGACCGCAACCACCAGCGGAGCAAAAACCATCCCCATTCCGATGAGTATAAGACCCGGTGCATCATCTACCTCCGCTAAAATGTAGACGAATGGGAGAGCAACCACAAATAAGCCGCTGATGATGATGGCACTATTCTTGATTTTCTTAAGAGCTATTACAGACAAGTCAGAGAAAGCCTGGTTCCTGTCGATATACGTTAAAAGGTTAAATGATTGATACAGAGCGAAGTAAAATGGAACGGCCGAAACATACAGAACCATTAATATTGCGTAAACCGCAAGAGCCAAATCTGAACCTCTTTCCATTGCCTCATTCGCCTCAGAAGCTATCTGAGGCAATAAAAACAGACACAAAGCCAAAACCGGTATGCCGATAAAAATTACAGCTACCTTCAGAAAAAGAGTTGAACTTTTTTTCATAACCAGCACCTCATTCATTTAATGTCAATTTGAATTTATCATGTTATTTATTGATTTACAATAAATTTTTATTAAATTTAATAATTATTTTATTGAATTAACAAAAAAAGCGTTGATCCACTACTAAATCAACGCACCATGATGTCGCTATTTTTCAGAGGCTTCATCCTTTGAAGCATCCCCATGTTTTACACCTTTACTTTTGTACGGCTTGAAACTCTTGGCTTTATTCGCACTTGCTTGCCAGCGATTCCAGCCTTTCTTGCCTGTACCTCTGCCTGTTCCGCTCTTCTTACCCTTTGCTTTACTCAAAAAATCAACTCCATATTCTTGTACGTTCATTGTATAGTTTTATCCATTTTCTAATAGGAAAAAACAAACATTAAGGAAGTCTAATCATATACCAGTCAGAAGTTATTATCTACTATAAAATAAAAACAGTCCAACTCACTTTGGAATCGGACTGCCGATTGTGTGCTTTTAATGCACTCGAATGATTTCATATATATCTTCGTCGTGATGAACTCTTGTATGCTTTGATTCGATTCTTTCAAACTCCTCATTTCCGACCTTTGGTAAATCTCCAATCCACCAGCTCTTGAATTCATAGATAAGGTCAGCTAACATTGCGATTCCTCCCGGAAATGAATAATGTTTTATTTACACTCTTATTATACTTGTGAATAGTTTCACATGTAAAGCGCTTTCAATATATCCGGAATAGCAAAATAATATAGAATTATGAGAAATTTAACCAGCTCTATTTTTTAAAAAATAGATTCATTTTTTGCAGAATAATCCCCCAGACTTTGAACAAAATACTGATGTTTAAAGGGAGGTGTTTGAATGCCGAATCAAAATGACAACAAGTTCAAAAAAATCCAATCTGAAAGTTTCAAGCAAGGGAAATCGCAAGAGGAATATGCTGCTGAACTGGAAATGAACAAGTTAAAAGCGCAAAAGAGGAAATAAACCAAAAATGCCGTGGCGACAGCACGGCATTTGGCATTTCTATTCACCCTTCAATAAAGGTATATCTACTTCAACACCCAGTCGATTTAAAACCTTACCTAATGTCTCAAGCCCGGACTTTGGATTGATCTTTGTCTCTAAATAATATACTTCACCTGTAAGTTGGGATTGATAAGTATGAAGCTGCGTAAATGGCCTTTGATCTGGATGGATCGGCTGGAGCGCAATCGCATAACGCTTTCCATTATCAGTAGACCCAAGGATGACTCCTGCTTTTACCAGGTCATGCAGTGGCAGACGATTGTTTTCGATCCATTTCAACGCTTCCTTCCAAATCGCCGGAACACTAGAACCCTCAATAACAGATTGATTGCCATTCAGCTTTACTTTTACATATAAAGATTCCCACTTCTTGAAGCTTTTCCGCTCTGTTGAAGTGTCGTCATCAGCATGCACGGACTTGTCTGTTACCTTTGACTTCAGCTGGTCGAATAATTTTTCAACCGTCCCAACTCCAACATTGGCATACTTCGCTAAAATCACAAGCTCCATTGGAAGCTGGCCGACAGTGTAAATCTGGTCTTCATTCAACTGCCTTAGCAAACTTGGAATGCCCGTGAATTCCTCAGCAGTTAGCTGAACTTTTTTCAATTCTTCCGTCACAACAATATGACTCGCTTTGTAAAAGAAGAACAGCTCCCCTTGACGCTTCAATGTGAGATTTCGGCGTACTTTCTCTTCTTCAATAAAGGTTCCAAGCTCATCGAAAAATTGCTCATCATTCTTTTCATTATAACGCTTCACATTCTTGTGCAGACCCTCAAGATCACCTGGCAGCTCGCTCATAATCCGCGCTTCCTGTTCAGCACCAAGACGAATCAGGAAGGTTTCCGATTTATCAAATCGCTGCGGCAAGAGAAACGCGTCCCGCAGGAAATAAGGAATCTCTAGTGACCTTCCTTTATAAGTGATCGTACGGATTGTCGTGAACCCAGGCGTTTCCTGTACCTCAACTGCAGGTGCAGCAACAGCGGCTGCTACTTCTGCTCTCGCTGGAGTTTCTGCTTGTTGCGGATGAGGATTTTTCAACAAATCCTCCAATCCCTTTAACCTGACCTCAAGCTCAGACATATCGAACGTTTTTTCTGCCTGGGGAGAAGGGTCCTGATATTCCGGCACGGTCACATCAACCGGACCGTACACCTCCACATACCATTTCACAATGCTATACAAAGCTTCCCACGATAAAAGCGCCTCCGAAAAGCGGAACATCCGCGCATCATGTGCCGCCTGGTTTCCCATTCTCCGCACCAAATGCAGGGAGTCGCGGATTTCAGTAATCAAATAACCTTGATCATTTAATAGATCAAGCCGCTCCTTCAATCCAGTACGAGGATCCTCAACGATCCCCTCAGCTTTAACAACCTGTTGCAAAATGTTTTCTATGAAAACCCGCGAATGAGTCAGCATCGTTCTCGGGCTGGAAAAGATACTATTTTCTAATTCCTTAGCCAGTAATGCCAATTCCTTTGAAATCGGCTCTAAAAATTGATAAAAATATGTATTTGCATTCATAATTTGGTCCCCCGATTGTAGTCTTCTATGATTTTATCATAATAATAGACTCATTTTAGCTTAAACCGGAAATTGGAAGACCATCTATTTGCCTGGGGGGACTTTTATTCGCAAATAACCAGAACTTATTCGCAAAAAATGATTTTTATTCGCGAAAAAGATGATTTTATTCTCAAAATCAACCCTTTTATTCGCAAACTGGAAATTATCATCGTTTTTTACCAATTTTTCATTTAAGTTACAAACACTCCCCCACTCTAAAATAAAGACATAAAGAAAACACTCCATCCGAAACTATAAATAACAAGGATTCATTTCCCAGGAGGATAATTATGAGAAAAGTCATTTGCATTAATAACGAAGGTTTAGAGTTGGAATTCAACGTCGGGGAGAAATATGAAGTCGATAGAGAGTTTGAAACTACTTATATAGTTACAAATAAACTCGGCAAAAAGCATACCGTTTTTAAAACTCATTTTCAACCAGATGAGGATTCTGAAGCTGTAATCTAATTTTTCTATATTGCTCATGTGGATGGGAGAGAATCATATTATCTCCACCAACAAAAAAATCCCTCGACATCTCGAGAGATTTTTTCATTATGCGTATTGAATTCCTGCAGCTTTTACCTTATTGATATCCCCTGAGCTGCATGGTGTGACGCCGTAGGTCATGCCGCAGCTTGGGCAGTTTGTGATTACCGCTTCCATCGTGAACATTTCACCGCATTCACAAGCGATCTGGTGCGCGACGCGTGGCTTTATCTTTTCCTTACCTTTACTCTTCACATGGTCAACAATTGCTTTGCCATCTTCTAATCTAGAACATCCACAGCTCATGAGAAAAACTCCTTTATAACTTAATTAACACTGTTAACATAGCATAAAGGGTTTACGAAGCAGTATAAGAAAAGTCACACCTCACGAGGAACAATGTGATATACATGCTTCCAGCTGGAGCTCTCTTTTTCCATTCTCGATTGTTAAGATCGTTAAGCTCGTACCATGAATAAAAGGCGGATCCCATAATTGTTTTATCGAAGCATTTCGGCAAAGAAGATAAAGAGTCTTAAGGACGATTCCATGCGTAACAATCAGTACATTTCCCTCTTTAACCTTCTTTTCCAGATCGACCAAAAACTCCAATAATCTTTCCTGAACTTGTAAAAATGTTTCTCCATCTTCGCCTGCAAAGGCTTCCGGTTCGTTCCAGTAGGCATCGTATGCTTCTGGGTACAAATCTTTAACTTCCGTATCCGTTTTCCCTTGCCAGTGACCAAGATCAATCTCCATCAGCCTGTCATCTGTAGTCAAGGGAATTGGCCGCTCCCTTTTTATAAGTCTTGCTGTTTCCAGCGTTCTGCCGCTTGGAGAAGAAATGATCTGGCAAAACTCAGTATCTTTAAGTCGTTCACCCAACGAGCGCGCATCATCTATCCCTTTAACCGTAAGAGCCGAATCCAGTCTTCCCTGGCTTCTTTTCTCTTTATTCCATTCCGTCTCACCATGTCTGACTACGTATAAATGAATCACTTTTTTTCCCCCAAATGATTATCTTCCACGAAAGTGACAAAGATTTAAGCTCGTGAATTTTTTAAAAAATCACCAATCACCTGCAAAAACTCTTCAGGCTCCTCCATATAAGGCATATGGGCGCTTTTTTCAAAAACATGGAACTCAGCTCCTGGCGTTAACCGGGCATAATACTCCGTCGACTCCGGTGTCGCCTCATCGAAACGACCGCATGTATAAAGTGTCGGACACTCGATTTCGCCCAATTGGGGTGTGCAATCGAAAGTCTTTAGATTGCCCTTCACTGTAAATTCAGATGGGCCCCACATCGTTTCATACACAACAGGGTTCTTCATGCCGGCTCCTGCCTTTAGCCATTCTAAATCAGGCTCTCCGCGGAAAACGAATTGCTTATTGAACTCCTTGATTGCTGCTTTGAATTCTTCAGAATCAGTCTCACCGCTTTCCTCGCAGCGTATGATTGTCTCCTGCACGTCTGCCGGCAGTTTGGCAATATTCCTCTTTTGATCCTCTTCCCACATTGGCGCACTCAAACACGGACTTGAAAAAATCACACTCTTCACTCCGCTTGGCTTTGTCAGCACATAAGCTGCTGCCAAAGTCGTACCCCACGAGTGTCCAAGAATATGAACTTCATCAAGCTTCAGCGATTTACGAACCTGTCCAAGCTCCTCGACAAACCGGTCAATATTCCATAGCGACAGATCATCAGGACGATCAGATTTCCCGCAACCAAGCTGGTCATACATGACAACAGGGCGATCCTTGCCCAGCGCCTTCAAACCTTTTAACGAATAAGTCGAAGACCCTGGCCCACCATGTAAAATAACAACCGGTGTCCCTTGCGCATCCTTATTATAAATTTCATACCAGACTCTCCCGCCGGTAACCTCTACAAAACCTTCTTCGAACATATGTAATCCTCCTAATTTGAAATCTTTTTAACACCTTTTTAAAAACCTTATGTATTCTCAATTAACTTTCTCAGTCTGCTGCTCCAGCAAAGGCTCATACATCATTATAGCGTGATTTTCAGTCACAAACTCATCATCAATTTGAATTTTCTCTTTGTTAAATACCTTGCGGTGAATGGTATTATGTCTTACATATCCGCCCCAGTATTCCCGGGTGATTAAATGCTCTCGTTCATAAACTTGATATGTTTGGATTGGTTGGGATTCTGACCTCCATTCACCTACTAAATGAGTGTCATTCAAATAAACAACTAATTGATAGGTATTATTCGTTTCATTTTTAATTTGCAGGTCAAGGTAATTATAAGCACAAGTGGCTCCGCTGCCAAAAGGCTGACTTCTTTTGGAATCCGGAAAAACATCATAGCTGTGCCGGTATCTTTCAGTAATGGTTAATGGTGTGTGCAAAGTCATCCAATAGATCAGGTTTGATAATTGGCATAGCCCGCCGCCAACCCCTGTCCTAACCTTGCCATAATGAAGGATCATTCCATCTACATAACCTTTGCTCTTCGTTGTATTTCCGAGTAACCGCCAATAAGAAAAAGTTTCACCGGGACGGATGACTACCTTATTCAGCTTTTGCGTAGCGATTTTAAGATTCTTCACCTTGTTATGCTGTAACCACATATCAACATCCTTCAATTCTCGAAGGAGTAATGTTTGATGGGTGAAAACCTGATGTTTCAGCGGACGTTCTTCTTTTTTCAAAGAGAATTTCTTGTCCCCAAAAATCCAATCCAAATACCTCTTTGACCGGTAATATTTTTTCCCGAGATAAATCCTCACAGAGCTTCTTTTTATAGGCTTTAAAGACTCCATACGGCCTCCTTTTTCAATAAAAGTCCAATACCTAATAAGTTCGCCTTAATAAGGAAATTTCCTTTTTTATAGAGTCACTCACGCAACCAAAAAGAAAGTGTCCCATTCAAACTGAGACACTCCCTTACAAACTATTAAAAGCCGCTGTCAGATCCAACAGGTACAATTCCATTATAATCCGTCATGTACCCTGCAAGAGGATAATACGGGATGTTATACCAGTCTTCTGGATTCACCTCTTCGACTTCTCCAGTTACAAATCCGTGTACCAAAGATTTCAATGCCAGGTAATTCTGCTTTGTCAGGTAGCCATTTGATTTTTGGCCAAGACTTCCATCAGTAGAATTTCCTTTTGTCTCAAAGAATACAGCTGGATGGCTATGTTTTTCCGGGTTCAGATTCTTGTAGTTCAGCCCCATCATCATCGCTGATACAACGCCGCCCTTGATATCGATATCGTAGGCTGTTCCTTTTTCTCTATCAATCCAGACTTGGTAGCGATCAATATGTGTATAACCATAATCTTTCAAATCATCATAGACATAAGCCATCATCTGCTTGGTGATGTCATTATAACCTGTACCAGGAAGTGTAGGTCCATCCGGTGCAAGAGAGATTCCAAGTGAGAATGAAGTGGACTCGTTTGTTCCATAGACTTGCTTAAGCCCCTGGTGATGAAGGTCGATTGCGAAATCAGGCTTAACGTCCGTCCAGTAAGCATAGACTACTTCTGATTCTACTGCTTCAAAACCGTTAAGAGTCCAATCACGGTTCAAATCAATCAATTTTCCGCTTTCGGCCAATTTCGTATGGCGAATGTTCATTTCTGCTCCATCCGGATTATACATTGGGATGAAATAAAGAGTTGCCTCTTCAAGTACCTTTTCAACATCCTTATCTCCGCTTTTCGCATAAGTCTTTAAAAGCTGAAGTGCTGCTTCGGTAACCAATTTCTCGTTTCCGTGGATTTGAGCCTGAATCCATATTTTTTGAGGGCCTGTCCCCACTTTTGCAACATAAATGCTTCTGCCCTGCTCAGACTTTCCATACTGATCAAGTGTAGATACTTCAACCTTTCCTTTGCCGCTACTCTCAATGTCTTCAAGGATTTTGACCACTTCTGTATAAGAGAGGGTGCTGTTAATGTTTGTATTGCCGTTCGTAGATGGTCCCCCAGTCTGAAGCGCTGCATATGCAGCTGAGCTGAACGCAAGAACAAGGATCAAGGCAGCCGTTGCAACTTTCAATAATCTTTTAACCATTTTATGTATCCCCTTTCCAAAAAGTCGTCGCCCCAGATTTCCACCTCATACATTTCGGGACGCTAAATAAATGATAAATTAACTTAGCAACATTTTAATAGTGTAAAAAGTATGAATGTTTTGACAATATGAGACAAGCACTATAATAAGACATTGGACCCAACCAACTAAAAAAGCACACTAAAAAAGCAGCGAACAAATCGCTGCCTCTAGGTAATCTCGCCTGCATTAATCTAGGCTTCTTCAACCAAATGCACTGATTTCTTTTTCGTAAAGGAAGTGATAAAAACCCCTATAAAAACCAGGCAGCCGCCAATGATCTGCGGAATGTCAATCACCTCTCCCAGGATAAAAAACGCTGCCACTGTACCAAACACCGGAATTAGATTTAAAGAAATCGATGCTTTCGATGGCCCGATCATTGCAACCGCGCGATTCCATAACAAAAATGAGCATATCGACGGAAAAATCCCTATGTAAAATAGGGCGCTCCACTCTGCAAAATTCACTTTACTAACCGGAACGAATGCCAACTCAATAGCCACGGCTGGAATCATCACCATAAAACCAAGCGCAAGCGTAAAGCCGAAAATTGCAAGCGATGACAGCTTTCCGGAAATCTTTTTTATAAAGATAGAATATAAAGACCACGAAATTACAGCCAGCACCATAATCAAATCGCCAATATTAAACTGCAAAGCTAGCATTCTCTCAATTGACCCATGCGTGATGACAATGAGCACACCGACCATTGAAATCGCCATCGACACCCAGTACTTCAACTCCATTTTTTCTCCGATCAGAAGAGCTGAAAGCAGGAAAATGAACAGAGGACTAGTGCTATTCAATAAGGTCGCATTGATTGCCGTCGTGTAATTGACCGCCCAATAAATCAGCAGATTAAATCCAACTACCCCGGTCACCGCCAGGAATAACAGCAGCTTGAAGTGCTCTCGTAAGGCTGCTCTTTCATGTCTGAACAGCTTGATGATAACAGGAGACATGATGAGTACCCCAATCCCCAAACGAGTGAACGAAATTGTCACCGGCGGCAGCGAACCAGCAAGAAACTTTCCAGCCACTGCATTGCCGCCCCAAAATAATGCAGCACCAACGAGTAGTAAATAAGGTGCGTTTCCAAGCCTCTGGATCAATCTGTCCCCCTCCTTGCATTGAACCATTTATTTAACATTCTTATTCCTAACATTGAATCCTCTAATACTTCCATAAAATAAAAGCAATGAATGAATTAATTATATCATTGGGAAAGATGTCCCTGCGCTGTTAAAATGAGAATGCCGCGTTGGCCGCGGCATTCTTTTTTTATTTGAGAGGTGTGATCTGCTCTCTTCAAATCTATCTATAATTCTGAATACCAGCTTCAAAAGCCTGTCGATCGTCATTCTCAATTCCATGCAGTGCCTCTTGCAGGGCGAAGGTACTTTTATAAAAATGAACACGCTTAGCTACTTCTTTACCGTTTGGATATTGATCAATACACCTGTTGAAAAAATCTTCACCATAACTGGAGAGTAGTCCCGCAAAATCATACGCCGGGTCCCCTATGCCAGATCCACCAAAATCGATGATACCAGAAATTTCACCAGTCACTGAATTCCATAAAATGTTGGAAGCACCGAAATCCCCATGGATCAAGGCAAGATTTACATTTGAAAGTGCCTCTCCTTTTAGAAAACCCTCGAACAATTCACTTACAATGATTTGAGATTCCTTGCTCATAAAAGGAAACAATTTATGTTGAATTTTCTCATAAAGGTCTCTCATTTCCTCGCGAGGATGACGGGCCTCCAATTGTAATTCCCGACTTGCTAATTCTCCAGAAATAGAATGCATTGCTGAAAGAAAAGATACCAGTTGTGACGCCATCCCTCTAATCAGCTCATCATTCTTGATTTCAAGAAAACTATTCCTCCACAAAGGATTGCCTTCAATCAATCTATAGCCTGTAAAGACTTTACCTGGTTGTAGCTCACCAAAGGACTCATATATAGGCATCGGGATAGGCACACTCACAATGTCTTTTATGTATTTTAAAATCTCGGTCTCTCTTTTTAATTGTATGATCCCTTGTTTATATTTAGGAAACCTGAACACCAGAGACTTGTTGACTATAATGACGTCATTATTCTGGCCTATTTCATTAACATAAAAATCATTAATGATTAGATCAGGATATATCTTTTGTATCTGTTCAATTAACTTAAGATCCATTTAAACGTTCTCCCTAAAAATTCAAGACTCAAAATCTTGCTTTATTAATGAATACATGAACAAGTCGTCAAATTTCCCACACGTAAATTCGTAATTTCTCAATAAACCTTCTTTTATGAACCCATTTCTTTCTACCAATTTTTGTGAAGAAATGTTAGGAGGCTCAATCAATGCTTGTATCCTTTGAAGATTCAACTGTTCAAAACCGTATTTAACGACAGCCTCCAACGCCTCAGAAGCAATGCCTTGTCCCCAAAAGTCCTTACTTAACTCAAAACCAATTTCAGAACGGTAATGCTGTGGAAACTGCCAATCACCTTTCCATGCCCTTTTAAGGTAATTCCCCATCTAATTCCAGAATTCTCATCAAAGATCGATTGATACCACGCAATCTCCTCCAATGCCTCATCAATTGATTTAAACGGTTCCAAACCATAGTATTGCATCACTTTTTCATCTGATAGATATGTAAAAATATCTTCTGCATCATCTTTGGTTATTTGTCTTAAAACCAATCGATCCGTTTCAATGATTGGAAATTTATCTACAGCCATGATTCCTCATCTTTTGAAGGCTTGCAATAATAGTAATTTTTTATGTTATTACCAGAATTATTGCCAAAACCATTTTTCGCTGGTGAAATTAAAAACCCCAACACAATACCCATTGAAAACGACAATGCTGATAACATGAATACTTCTCTTTTCCTCATCATTGACTCCTCAGAATTATATTTGGTCATACTATAAGATTAAGCTAGAATATTAACTTCCTCAATGCCGTACAGTAATTTGTCCAATAATTACACTTCAGTACTGCTAATTTTTTATATTTGCGAAGAATTCCCCTATATTAAATCCTAGGTGATAGGAACCATACCAAATCCATAGGGTAATGAGTAATGTTATAAGGATTGGATACCATTTTGCAATTAACTTCTTTTTAGGACCCTTCATACTGACAGCCCCCTTTACTAGTAAAATATTTCCATTAAATTCTCTCACAAATTTGCCCTATACTCAATATGTAATCTCTTTTCTACTAAAATATTACACTTTTAGATACCTCAATCGGTCTGGTTCCCCCTTATGCAAAATCGTTTGTAAATGAAATGCCAGATGTAGGGTATAGGCTAAAAGAGGAATCTATTCTGCTTGGTTTTAGATATGACATTTAAAACAGCTAAGAAAGAGGTAGATAATTGTGGGTATGATCAGGTTGAAGCCAAGAAGAGATTAGTAGTTTGTGGCCCTAGAGATGTTCTATCTTCGGAGGATGTGTTTATGATGTTTCCTAAATCATAGGTGCAATTAGTTACTTAAGAGAAGTCAAAAGACAGTTTGATTCTATAAATGCTACTGTCTGTTCAATCGCTCGATTTCTGATTCTACTTTTTGACTCTTTTGTTTAACACTTCAGTACTAGTATCAAAATGTTCAACGATTTTGTCTGTGTATAATTCCAAGCTTGCGATAAGATTCTTTTGCAATTTTTCTTGGCCGATTTCCAGTCTTTTCTGACCTTCTTTCAAATCATTTAAATCTGCACGCATAACTTTTAAGTCTTCCATATCTTCACGCATATTTTTCAGTTCATTAACATCTATACGCATCTCTTTCAGTTCATTGACATCTGCACGCATTTCTTTCAGCTCATTGACATCTGTTCGCATCTCTTTCAGTTCACTGACATCTACTCGCATTTCTTTCAGCTCATTGACATCTACTCGCATTTCTTTCAGCTCATTGACATCTGCACGCATATTCTTCATTTCGAACAATATTTGATTTAGAATTTGTTCCATATTTTTCACTCCCCCTTCAAGAGATAATATTAAGAAATAATAATGCCTAAAGAAATGGAAATTTCACATTGTTGCACTAGCTTCTCACTTTTTTTCTAAACATATATACGATTGTCCATCTCTGTTAATCTGTTGTTTAAATAATCAACTTCAAAATCTGTATTCTTTTTATTCTCTTTCAAAATGGCAATTACATCCTCATTTTGACTAACTTCAATTTTATTTACCGTTTCTTTAACATCTTGAATGCCTGTTTTTACTTCTTTAAGATCTTTTGACATATCCATTAATATTTCTAGTATTTTCTTGTCCATACTGGTTACCTCCTTAAAAATAATAATATCGCACCATGATAATTCTGTCTGCTGAAGATAACTAATCTTAAATGAATATGCTTTATGTAAAATTCAGAAATAACACAAGGTCCTTCCTTGCGCTTCTGACCGAATTGACAATACATACCCAAATCCTGGCCTAACTTAAGGAGATTCATCCCTAAACAATAAACTTGGTAAACCAGGCTATATATTTTGCACCCCAGATGAACAGTGCTTGAGCTAATATCGTGCAAAATAAAGCGATAAAACTGGGCAGCAAAATGATCCCAAATACTGTTCCTAACGTTGAGGCCCCAATAAGAATACGATATTGAGCTTCAACAAACTCTAATGTATTCTCTTTCGGAGCATTATCAATAAGGCTTCCTGTAAATGGCTGCTGCATCATATTGGCCAATCTTGACACAATAACCATGATGTTAAAAAGCGATAAAGCTGACGCAATCATTTTAACTCTCGCTCCTGATAGTCTAACTGCATAAGCAAGTGTTTCAATTGAATGAATGATGAAAATAAATAAGGTCAAGAAAATTAGGTTTAGAGTTATCAGTTCCAAATCAACACCACTTCCCGTCTAAAATCACCTAATTTTACCATATTTACTTTTTGAAACATAGATTGATTTTTTCAAAAAGCTATGTGAGGACCTTAGAACAAAAGAAAGCACAGGGTACGTCCCCTGCGCTTATCTCATAATTGGTTATACTCTTTCAACTTCCCTCGCAGCACTCTCAACTGCTTCATCAACTGCTCGTATTCTTCATACTCAATATTGCACAGCTTTAATTCAGTTGCGATTTTTTCCACGATGGCTTCTTTTTGTTCTATTGCTTTTGGAAGAAGGCTAATGCAGACTTTCCTTTCATCCGCAGTAGAACGCTCCCTCTTTAGCCATTCATTGGCTTCCATTCTCTTGATCATCGGCGTTAATGTGCCTGTGCCAAGGTTTAGCCTTTTGCCGAGCTCTTTTGCAGAAAGGCTGTCCTGTTCCCACAATGCCAGCAGCACCAAATATTGCGGATAGGTCAACCCGAAGCGATCGAGTGCTTTTGTATACAATTTGTTAAACTGGCTCCCAGCATCATAAACAGCAAAACAAAGCTGATTTTCAAGCGTTAAAAAATCATCCAAATGAATCATCCTTCACAAGCTTTATAAAAGATTTTCGATATCCTTCTCAATTTTACTTGGTTCAGTCGTCGGTGCATAGCGCTTAACCACCTGACCATTCCCATCCACAAGAAACTTCGTGAAATTCCACTTTATGTCCTTCGTAAGGACTCCGCCTTTTTGCTCTTTCAAAAAAGCAAAGAGAGGATCTGCTTGAGCCCCGTTCACATCAATTTTCGCAAACATCGGGAAGGATACTCCGTAGTTCATCTGGCAAAACTGCGTTGTTTCGTCAATATCATTGAACTCCTGGTCATTGAACTGGCCGCAAGGGAACCCGAGAATCTCTAAGCCTTTCTCCTGGTATTGATCATACAATTCCTGAAGTCCTTTAAATTGAGGAGTCAAACCACACTTACTAGCAGTATTGACAATCAACATTGGTTTTCCTTCATATTCACTTAAAGATTGTTCCTGGCCATTAGTCTTTTTTACCGTAAAATCGTAAACAGTTTTCATTTATAATTCCTCCTCAGAGAATTATTTATATCGTGTGCGATTTAATCGTATCAGATTTTGTTTCAACTTTCAAATATGAGTGGCAAATGACTTACGACATATAAGACACCTATTTTTGATTCATCAAGGATTAATAGTGAAGTAAACAGCTACCATCACGGCAAAAAAATATCAATAACAAAAAAGCCAATTCTAAAGTGAATTGGCCTGATAGCAATCTGGTATAAATGTTTGTACGAAATCCACCAGCACTTTTTTTAAAAAAAGTGTGAGAATCCAAGTTAACTTATAACAACAATTAAATGGTAATCCTTTTAATCTCTTTATACACAGGCTCCCACATAGCCTCTGCCACGGCCTTTTCAGCATCAGTGATATCTGTCCTTGAATTCCCCTCTGAGATCGCAGCATCGATAACGGCCAACGCAACTTTTTCAGATACTTCCTGTAACCTATCGATGTTAGGCAGGAGTGATGCGCCTTGCTTATCATTGCAGCACATGTCAGCAACAGCGTCTGCAGCAGCAGTGAACATTCCTTTTGAAATGATTTCGGCTTTTGCCACGATGGCTCCTAGCCCGAGACCCGGAAAGATAAAGGCATTATTCGCCTGGCCGATTTCATAGAAGACTCCATTGTAATCTACATCCTCAAACGGACTACCCGTTGCAACCAACGCTCTTCCTTCTGTCCACTGAATCAAATCAGCCGGGACTGCCTCTGCCAGTGATGTCGGATTGGACATCGGCATGATGATTGGGCGCTCGGTATGCCTCGCCATTTCTTTTATAATATCCTCCGAGAAGGCTCCGGCCTGTCCAGATGTACCGATCAGAATCGTCGGTTTCACCCTTTTGACCACTTCCATCAATGGAATGATGCCCTCGTCATTTCGTTCCCAACCGTCCACTTCACTAGCTCCGCGTACATATGGTTTTTGAAAATCCAAGACATCAGCGTGTTCCTCCGTCAAAAGCCCTCTAAAATCAACTGCCCAGAACTGGTCATAAGCTTCATCCTTCGTTAATCCTTCAGATACCATTGTATCCACCATCTGATCAGCATTACCAATTCCGGCTGCTCCAGGTCCAAAAACAACAATCCGCTGATCCTTCAATGAAGTTTCTGTCATCTTCAATGCAGACTTTATGGCAGCAAGGGTAACAGCTCCAGTTCCCTGGATATCATCATTAAAGGTAAGGATCTTATCTCCATACCTCTGCATAATTTTCCTGGCATTTACATTGCCAAGGTCTTCCCAGTGCAGCAGGACATCAGGATGAAATTTTCTTGCTGTTGAGACGAACGCGTCAATGAACTCATCATAACGCTCGCCGCGGACCCGCGGGAACTCGTTTCCGATGTAAAACGGATCGTCCGCCAAAGCTTTGTTGTTCGTCCCGACATCCAGCACAACAGGCAAAACCCGACTAGGATTGATGCCGGCTGCCGCTGTGTAAACGGCAAGCTTACCAATTGAGATATTGATGCCCCCAATCCCCTGGTCACCGATGCCGAGAATGCTTTCCGAATCGGTGACGACAATTAAATCAATTCCGTTTTTAGCATACCCTAGGTTCTTAAAAGCCGTTTCAATCCCGTCCTGGTCATCAATCGACAAATACAATCCGCCCGGCCGGCGGTAAACCTGCGAATACTGCTCGATCGCCTCTCCGACTGTTGGAGTATAGACAATAGGAAGCATTTCACTCAAATGATCCTTTAGCAGCCGATAAAAGAGTACAACATTGCGGTTATACAAGTCATAAAGGAGTCCGTTCTTAAATAAGTTGGTGGTCCTGATCGAATACTGCTCATAAACCCTCTTAACCTGCTCATCAAGTGTGAGCACCTGGGGCGGCAATAACCCTTCAAGTCCCAGCTCCTCCCGTTCCTTCTTGGTAAAAGCGGTACCCTTATTCAAAAAAGGATTCGACAAAAGCTCCTTTCCTCTTAACGTCGTCTGGATTACATTAGAATTTGCCATCTATCTCCCCTCTTTCATGTGTAAGGTACTTAATTATGTATACCCTTTTCACATGTTGATAAAAGTGGGAGCAGAGCATCAGTCCAAACCTAAAAAACTGGGAGTCATATTTTTCAAGAAAACCTATTAAAGAGCCATTATTTCTTCCCCCACCAGCTATATAAGAGCGGACCTTCACGGCCTGAATTAGAGAATCAGCGGCAAGTTGAAAAATAAGCGGAAAAATTACCCCTAATTTCAAAAAAGCTCTATAAATAGCTCAAATAGACGGAGAAATTCCGACTATCGACTCGAAAAACAGGAAAATGGGCAACTTTGCTCCACTTAACCGGAAATTCTCCGCTTATTTACACCTACTCATGCTCTATTCCACAGTCTAACCGGAGAATCTCCGCTTATTATATGTCTTGCTGGTCACTCAAATAGGGATTAGACTTCCTGTTTTTTCAAAACCCATTCCTCCACTAAACTCTATTAATTTAAAAAGGAATTAAATACAAAAAGTGGATTACCCTCTTGAATCGTCGCACCAGTTAGTAAGAGTAATCCCATCCTTCTTTTTTTATTTATAATCTACCTACTCAATTCGCTTTTTCTTGTACTAAAACATTCTTTTTTTACAATCCAACTTAACGATTTTTGATAGGTATCCGTCCCCGTTTGAATGGTTCCAACTATTCAAAAAGGCCAAATCACAAATGATTTGGCCTTTTGCACCTTGGATTACCGCCTTCTGCTTCGCTTCCGCAAGAACGATGGAATTTCAAGCGAGTCGTCTTGATGCTGGGTATTCCGTTCGTATTTCTCAGACTCTTCGTAGGCAGGCGGCTGGCTGTAATTTCCAGATTGGTTGTAGTTATCGGATTGGCCGTAGCTGCCGGATTGGTTGTATTCTCCGGATTGGCTGTAGGTGCCAGGTTGGTTGTATTCTCTAGATTGCTCATAACCGCCGGACTGGCTATAGTTTTGGCCTCGGCCGTAATCCCCCGTTTCTGCATGGACAACAGGCTCTCGCCTTCTTGACTGAGATTGGTATTGCTCACGGGAATTGGCAATCATGTCTCCTGGTCGGCGAGATGAGTTCGACAGCGGAGCTTCCTCCTCATTAGGATCGAAGCCGGTCGCAATCACGGTCACCATGATTTCTTTATCCAGATTTTCATTGATGACTGAGCCGAAAATCATGTTAAGCTGGTCGTCTGTTGCAGCCGCTACAATATCGGCCGCTTCCTGGACTTCATACAAACTGAGGTTCATGCCGCCTGTGATGTTCATCAGAACTCCCTTCGCACCATTGATACTTGTTTCAAGCAAAGGCGAGGAGATCGCCTTTTTGGCAGCTTCGACAGCACGGTCTTCGCCTGAAGCTACACCGATACCCATAAGCGCCGTTCCTCTGTTGGACATGATCGTTTTCACGTCAGCAAAGTCAAGGTTAATCATGCCTGGCACGGCGATCAAGTCGGAAATGCCCTGGACACCCTGCCTGAGGACATTGTCCGCCTCACGGAAGGCTTCAATCATTGGTGTTTTCCTGTCGACGATTTCCAGCAGTCGCTCGTTTGGAATGATGATTAATGTATTAACGGCTTTCTTCATCTCTTCAATTCCGGCTGCCGCATTTTGTGCCCGCTTGCGGCCTTCAAAAGTGAACGGACGAGTCACCACTCCAATTGTAAGTGCACCAAGTTCGCGTGCGATATGGGCAATCTCTGGCGCAGCTCCGGTCCCGGTTCCGCCTCCCATACCGGCCGTTACGAATACCATGTCCGCACCTTGCAGGGCATCCTTGATCTGCTGCCTGCTTTCCTCGACAGCCTTTCTGCCGATTTCAGGTTTGGCGCCGGCCCCCAGGCCCCTGGTCAGCGAACCGCCGATTTGCATCGTGACTTCAGCTTTTGACATGTTAAGAGCCTGCGCATCTGTATTCACAGCAATGAATTCCACTCCCTGCACGCCGTCCTCAATCATCCGGTTCACAGCATTATTGCCTCCGCCGCCAACCCCAATTACTTTTATAGTGGCAAATTGATCGATATTGTTTTCAAATTCTAGCATTTACAGTCCCCCTAATTAGCTTCAGATCTTGCCCCCTATTTATCTCTATACTTATAAAATTCGACACCGGCCTGGAAATCCTGTCTTATCTCGCGATTTGTTAAGGAACTGTAATTTTAGAGTAAAAAAGTGTCATTCTCTGTGGTGATGAGGCAAAGGATACACGGCAGGGAAATCACACACTTGAACAATCTTTTTTTAATAAAGCGGAGTTCCAATTTACTCATTTATAAAAAGTTGTACATAGAATGTCAGACTAGAATTTAACGGTCTTTTGTTAATGTAATAATTATCCGAATAATTGTTAGAGGGAAACATATTGTGATTAATTTTGGTGACAATAAGTCATTATGGCCTCTATCGTTTTCAACTGAAGATTCCCTTACCAATCGCGAGAAAGGCTCTTAGCCATCGGTAAGGGAATAGGCAAATAAGGAGATTATTATATGATATTGTTCATTTATCTCTTATTAAACGGAATCACTTTACTTTTTTTCAGTAAGAAAAAGAAAAATCTCCACATTCTTGAGCTCACTGCTTATTGGTTTATTGCTTCTTACATCACTCAGAATTTCTCTGCGCTATGTTATATGAATTTTAAAACTCTGTACATCCCTGAACACTTACCTCTTGAAATGTCTCATTTTTTTAGTCGAACTATCCTCTTCCCAGTGATTATAGTTCTATTTCTGGATTATTATCTGATCACCGATACATGGTACAAAAAGGGCCTCTTAATGATTTTGTTTGTATCTATATTAACAAGCCTAGAATGGCTGCACCATTTTTTAGGTGTATTGATTCATGTGAATTGGAAGTTCTGGTGGTCACCTTCCGTTTGGTTCGGGGCTCTTATATTGCTGATTGGCTTTATGAAGGGATTCCGCATCTTACTTTATAAAGGAGGAAAATACAAATGAATGTAAAATACGATTGGAATGAATGGTTTTTTCTGATCTCTTCCATTGCTGCATTATTAACATTTTGGCCCATCCGGAAATACTTCAGGCCAGTGATCGTCCTTCTTATCTGGATTTATAACATATTTCTCGTTTCATCAATTGACTACTTTTTAATCGCAACCCCTTTTAAGGCCTACTATTTTGGTGATAATCCAACATACGAACTTTCTGGTGCACTATTTCATTTATTCATGTATCCTTGTGCTTCATTAGTTTTTCTTTATTTTTACGACAAGTTCGAAATATACGGTAAAAAAACAGTTTTTTATATTTTAGGATGGACAGGATTTTCATTATTTTATGAATGGATTTGTGTGAAAAATAACGCCTTAATTTATACAGGTTGGAAGATCTTGTATTCCATTCCCGTTTACCCAGCAGCAGCCATCCTATTAATCCTTTTCTTTCATTTTATTAAAAATAAATATGAGGAATTGGCATACTAAAAATGAGCCCTGTTATTAGGATTTAAATCAGGAGGAATCGCATAATGAGAAAGTTATTTGCTGTGATAGGTCTTGGCCGTTTTGGCGGAAGCCTAGTTGAAGAATTTCACCATCTTGGGTTCGAGGTATTGGCTGTGGATAAGGACGAGGAAAGAGTCAACCGGTTTAGCCAGTTTGCAACCCATGCAGTTGTTGCCAATGCCATTAACGAAAATACTCTAAAAGAATTGGGCTTAAAAAATGTAGACATTGCCATTGTATCCTTCGGCGGTAATATTGAGGCTAGTATCCTCACAACATTGTTGCTAAAGGAATTGGGTGTCAAACAAGTTTGGGTGAAAGCATTAAGTGAGAATCACCAAAAAGTATTAGAGAAAATCGGAGCCGATCGTGTCATTCACCCTGAAAGGGAAATGGCCAAGAGAATCGCCCACCATGTTACTTCCGATAAGATTGTTGATTTTATTGAGCTTTCCAAGAACCACAGCATTGCAGAAATAATCTCTACAAAAAAGGTAACGGACAAAACATTAAATGAGCTGAATGTCAGGGCCAATTACGGCTGTAATATCATCGGAATCCAGCGAGGAGAAGACTTTATTGTTTCCCCTTCAGTTGAAGAAGTAATCTGCCCAAATGATATTCTCATCGTGTTAGGTCATAACCAACAAATCCACGCATTCGAAGAAAAAGGGGTTTAATTTTGTAAAATCTAAAAAAAGGTTCAAAACAAAAAGTCAATCTCTAAGATTCCGAAATCATCTACTCATCGCAAACCCTACCTACACTAAACTAGTAAAAAGCGGATAAAGCACAGGGTACCTCCCTGCGCTCTTATGTTCCAACCATTAAATTTTAATGCTTCTAATCTCTTTATACATCGGTTTCCACATAGCATCAGCCACTGCCTTTTAGACATCATGGATATCTGCCCTGGCAACTCTCTCCTTAATAGCACCATGAATGACTGCCATTGCAACTTTTTCAGACACTTCCTGTAACTTATTTATGTTAGGCAGTAGTATTGCGCCCGGTTTATCATTTCAGCACATGTCAGCAACAGCGTTTGCAGCTGCAGTGAACATGCCTTTTGAAATGATATCCTCTCCCGCTACGATGGCTCCGAGCCCAATTGACACTTTGACGGGAAGAACACTCTTCAATCCAAATCTTTCATCTCGATCATTCGGTTTGTCAAAGCTCCTGAATGAACAATGTCAACGTTCACTTTCACTTTGTTCAAACTCGCTTGTGTCAATTTGGCGGTTTTTCTCCAGCTTTGACGGTAAAGGACATGTTCTAAGTTTAAGAAATCTGTTTTCTGTTCTATTCCTAACTCATATTGTCCCTGAATTTCTTTTTTGATGATTGACTCACATAACTCCTTCATTTCAGCCAGTTTTAGATTCTTGTTGTTTTCCCGATTGGCAAGATTCCCTTTAACATTGACCATAATGTCGACTTCCGAACCATTGCTGACATACTTCACTTTTGGGTCTTCAAACACTGTTAGAAATGACGGTCCCCCCTCATTTGGGATCAAAACCTGGATTCTCTCCATCTCAGGAGTGGTCCATCGCAATCCCTTTAATTCTTTTGTGGAAAAAAAGCCCTTATACTCATCATTTTTAATAAAATAGGCACCATTCAAATACAGTTTGGCTTCTTTCTTTTCCGCTTCCTTCCATTGGCTTCTATTGATTGAAAGAGATGGAAGATTGGCAGTAAAGGCTGGTTCGTATATCTGTCTCGCCAATTCGAATAACTGTATTGGTTTAAGTTCAGAGCTTTGTTGAAAAATGGATTCGGGATGATGCAAGATTGTATTCAGAGAAGTTTGACCAAAAAATCCCTTAGTTGATAGGATGTCCTCGATCGATTCGTTCGTACCATAAACCCAGGGGGTCAATCGGAACTCGTGGTAACGGGTCAGACCATCAAAGATTTCCTGGAATCCTTGCTGTAAAGCAGCTTCAGATAGGACAATTGCTGTGACGTGGGCCCATACGAATCTCTCCTGAGCCGTCTTATAAATTTCAAAAAACGAATCAATAAAGATTTCGCCCTCCGCTTTCGATACCCACATTTTGGCTGGTGAACTATCACCACCCTCAGTTTTAGCAACCTTCATTAGATCCACCAATTGAATATAGGTATGATATTTCCCATCTTTATAATCCACCCCGATGGCCGTAGCATAGTTCAAATCCTGAGTTTCTTTGATGTCCGTACAACCTGTTTGTAAAATAAGAATGATCATAACCGTAACAAACGAAAGGTTCCTTGCAAACGTAATCATCTCTTTCTCCCCTTGTTTAACATAGATGCAGAAAAGTTCTTTGTTTTATAAGGGTTAATCAGCAAGGCTGAAAGAATTTCCTTAGGCCTTAGCGACACAATGGGCTCCATATAGTTAAGTTTGAACGACTCTAACTGACACAAATAAACCAGGACGGCAAATGAACCGATAAAAACGCCATATATTCCTAAGAAGGTTGCCATGATTAAAATCAGGAAACGAAGGACTGTGACCGTTCCTGTTAATGATTGATTGACAAGTGTGTATGTGGCTACTGCAGTCAAAGCAATGATGACAATGATGGTTGGCGAAGCGAGGCCCGCCCTGATGGCTGCATCCCCAATGATCAGACCGCCAACGATTGATATCGTTTGCCCTACTGCTATTGGCATCCTTATTCCTGCTTCCCTTAGCAATTCAAACAAAATAAGAATGAATAATGCCTCCAATGCGCCTGGAAAAGGCAATCCCTGTCTCGAGACCACCACAGTTGCCAGCAGCGGAAAAGGCAGTTGGTCGACATTCACGCTCGCGATCGCAATCCAAAATCCCGGGAGGTAAATTGAAATGAGGATTCCTACTATTCGTAAAACCCTCTGGAACAATACAAAGTAATACGGGAAGTGCAGATCCTCAGGTGACTTTGTTAATTCAGTGAAATTAGCCGGACCAATCAATACCATTGGTGAACCATCGACTGCTACAATGAATCGTCCCCTAAGCATCGATTCAATCGCAAAATCAGGCCGGGTTATATAATCCATTAAAGGAAAGATAGAAAGAGTCCGGTCTGAAACCCATTGCTCCAGCTGCCCCGCACTCAATATGCTTTCCGTCTCAATCTTGTTCAATCGTTCTCTTACTTCATTCAACGCTTCATGATTCACCTTATCGGATAAATACAGAATCGATACCTTGGTTTTCGATATCGAACCTATTGAGAAAATTTCATTTAAAAGCAGTGGACTTTTGATTCTTTTTCTAATCAGGGAAATATTCGTGTTCAATTCCTCTGTAAAAGAATCTTTTGGTCCTTTGATCGATGTTTCTGTTTTTGACTCCTCAGGTGTCCTTTTCGGTATATTCGCTATGTCGATTGCCCAGAAATGCTTTCTGCCGTTCTGAAAAATAACAAGGAAACCTGAAAACACTTTATCAAATAAAGCAGGAACCTCAACAATACTGATTACAGGCGGCAAATCCTTTTGTGTATCCACAACCTTTCCCCTGGTGGTAAGAAAGGTAATGACACCGTTATAATACTCATTCAATTGATTTCCATCCACCATGCCTTCGCAGTAAATGACTGCTACAGACTCACCCGTCTGCTTATAGCTCGTTACGGTCACATCCGCGTAACTCTTAAATAATTCCTGGAGTCCTTCTTTATTCATTTCACCAGAAAATAATGCTTGCTGCGCCAGATTGATTTTTTCAGAAAATGGCTGCTCAGACATTACTGTTCACCTTCTTCCTTCCAGGTAAGAATCCAACAATGAGCAGAACGGCCGAAAGAGAAAGACCGCTTATGAACATCACTGGATAATAAAAACTGCCGACAATTTTTTGAAGCAATAAATCGCTTAAGGGCAAAATGGAAATCGATGAAAATAAACCACCGCTCGCTATTAGCAAATTCCTTTTTAGTTTCACAGATTTTATGTTGAATAACTCTATTAACAGAAATAAACTCAAGGAAACTTTAACGAATGATCCTGCTAAAAATTGAAAAACAGCTAGGAAGTCCATATGAGAGACTTGTCTCCCCAATTGGACAAGCCTCCATTGTTCAAAGGCAGGAAACCGAAAATTAGCGGCAACATGCGGGCCGAATGAAGAAATGGAACCCGTCGTAGGACCAGCAACAAGCATTAACACCACAGACATCAGGATCACCCAATGTAAGTATTTAAACGGTTTGTTGAATTTATCATGAACCAGGAACAAGATGAACAAATCCATGCTCCCGCCCAGAACAATCACAAAACCCTCGAGCACAGGATGAAAGCCATTCACGAAAACAGGGAAAAGCATCGAATAATCTTTTTTAAACATTGTCGAGAAGGCAACAAAATAACCAAATGACCAAACAATTGGCAACAAGATGACCGATGTGTAAAGAATGACTCTAAACCCTTTAAAAGCCGCCCAGATGCACAATGACGTGAAACACAATGTAACAATCCATGCAGGTGTATTAGGAAGGAAGTAAACCTTGATCATAAGAATGAAATCATATGATGAAAATGATCCTGAAACAAGGAAATAGACAGCAAAGAATAGCGTAAATCCCTTCGCTACTATAGTGCCAGCCCGATTTTGCATCCAGCTTAAAAAATCTTCGCCATTCATCTTTTTAAAAATAAAAATCGCGAGAAATCCCCAGATCAGCAGGAATACATAGGCCAGGGCAACACTGACCCAGGCATCCCGTTTTGCTACTCTCAATAAATGCGGAAGGATCATCACATGGTTTGATATTCCAGTAAATAAAATAATCAAAGCCGAGACTTGAAGCCGAGAGAAATTCATAGTAAACCCCATTTTATGACTAATAGAAATAATTTTTACCATTTAAAAGAAAATATGCAGTCTGTGGAACTGTTTTCATATACGAGGGCAACTAAAAAAAGCTTGGAGCATCTTACAGCACCAAGCCTTTAGTGATGATTCGATATACTTAAATCTCAATTATTTAAACGAGGATCATGTTCACTTAATACTACTAGATATAAGCATCGAGGCATCCTGTTTCATAAAAATACCTTCGCCATGATAAAAGGTCTTAATTTCTATTGATTGAAATCCAATTTCAGTTAAGATGTTCCTCAGCTCTTCATGCAAAAAACCATTATGGACCTTCGGGTGATTTATTTGATTATTTTTATCAAAGTCAACAATGATCAGCTCGCCACCCTCATTGAGAATCGCGAACAATTGCTGAAGGATTTTTCTCGTATCTGGAATATGAAGAAGGACCAACGACAGTAAGGCGATGTCCGCTTTTAGTTCAGGAGTTTCTTGAGTAAATCTGAATAAAGCACCTTAGCATTCCTGATTCCCTTGCGAGCTATTTTAGCTTCCGCCACATCGAGCATTTGCTTTGAAGAGTCCACCAGCAAAATAGAGTTGACTAAATCAGATAACTCCAGGCTGACGAGGCCAGTCCCGCTGCCATAATCGATTAACGATTTTGTTGTACTCTCCCGTAATTCCGTTCCTGCGCTTCTCTAATATCCTACATCTTCCCCCGCATCACTCTCAACTTCTTCATCAACTGCTCCCTACTCTACATAGTCGATTTCAACTCACTATTATTAAGTACAGCGTCAACTTACAATGTTAAGCTCAGCGACTTCTCGTGACCTTTTAAAATCTGTCACAAATCCGCCACAAAAATCCTCTTCCCTACATGTCCCTTTTAAATGCCCACCTGTATATAGACAGTGAAAGGGCGGTGCAAAATAATGACAATTAAATCAGGGGTCATTGAAGGTTTTGAAGGGTATTCACAGTTCAGTTCTCTGGAGGAATTCAATCGGCATTTGGAAATGTGGCTGGCTGTACATAAGCATGATTTTTCAAAAGGCGAGCTTGTAGGATTAAAAAGGCTGTCCAGGTTCGCGGCAAAAATCCCAGGTGTCAGCAACGCTAAAATCGGAACGGTCCTGAAAGCCATCCATGAGGAGTACAACGAGCTCGGTATTTCCCGTTCCACTTTTAAAAGAATGATCATTAAAGCAAGCAATCTTGGGATCTTCACTGTATACGAAACAGAACGGAAGAATGGCTCACAATCCAGCAATCTATATGTATTCAATCGTTTTCCCATTAATGAACCACCGAAAAAGGAAAAAATGAACCACCGTAATAAAACTAGTAATCCTTCTGAAACTATAACTATGAAGAATAATAAACGTGAAGAAACTGCGCTTCAGCAAGCACCAGAAGAACATCTTTTCGTCAGTGACAGAATTCCGAAACCATTTGTTGAACTGGCAAAATACTTCTTTCCAAGCGCAAAAGCCATTGAGGAATTCTGGAAAATGACAACGATTGCTGCCTATAAAAATAACCAGGAAAACGAGACCGATACGATTCTGTCTGTTTCCCTGGATTCTTTTAAGCAGCTAGTTCGCAAAATGAAGTCTAGCGTAACAGTGAAAAATCCGCTTGCCTACTATACTGGCATTTTGAACAAGAAGTTTCAGGATCTATACTTTTGTGAGCTTTTTGAAATGGGTTTTTAACACTTTGAATTCTTTACTACATGATGGACATTAATCTTATGCCAAATCGCTTTCCAGTTCTTTTTAACAATCCGCTCTTCATATATCGCGGCGCGTTCTTTTGTTTCTGTAAAAAAAGGAGTCGGTTTCACTTCAAGATTAAGGACATCTTCTATCCCGCAAGGAGCGGTCAGGACCAATTCATCCTCCTTGTCCAGCTTTACACCAAGAGCTGTAGCCGTTTCCGGAAACTTTGAGATCGCATCCTCACAGGAAGTGTATGGCGGAATCTGATTTACAACATGCATCCTTGCCTGATTTTTAACAGACCAGGGGACAGCGGGCAAAATCCTTCTCAACTGTTCCTCTAGTATCTTTTCTTCATTCTCATCTATGTTTACTGAGTCAAAATAAATCACATCGACATCGGGAGTTAAGGTGCGGTCATTAAAACCATGCAGTTCATCCCAGATTTTTGAACGGACAAACCCTGCACAAATCCACCAGTCAGGCAAATTCAGTGTGCCGGCAGCATGTATAATCTCCATCATTATATCGTCGCTTTGAATTAAATGTATTACATCATCCTCGTTTTGCAACATACAACCTCCTATGAACCGAACGTATATTCCTATAGTAACACAAGTAGATATTAAGGGAAGATTTTCCTTTAAAATATGTCTTAAGTTCCGTAAAATGAAAGAAAAATAGATTATATTGCCGGAGGTCTAATGAAAAAGGTTATTTTAGTTACTTTATTTTGGGGTATCATCATTTTCTCTGTTATAGCGCAGATATCAGACAAATTCATTAATTGGCTAAGCCCAAATGCTGTTTCTCTTATAGATGAAAGAATGACATATACTTTTGTTCCGATGATTATGAACTTTTTTGTTTTATTTTTAATGTGGAAAATAAGAATTCAAAAGTCCTGGTTCCGTTTGTTTTTCATAGTTAATGTAATTTTGTTCGTATTCTATATTTATTACCAATATGGGGATTGGGGTCTTGGGATAACTAGATAAATAGACAAATTAGCTTGGATGCACTTTGAACTATTCCCTTTGTCTATGAAAAAAGAAGCACAGTGTACGTAACGTCCCCAAGCTTCCAGACTTCAAATAAGAAAAATTGGGGTAAAGAATAAAAACAGAAAAAAATGAGTGGGTAATATACAAGTTGCGTGCTAGAATTCTCACGGATGGAAATTATCTCAAGTTGATTCTTCGCTGGAGTATGAATCCAGTTTGCAATTCGATCTAGCTTACTACTTTTACCTGGAATTTCTGGTATCTCTACATGAAATTCATCTAGTCTACTCTTAAGCTCATTTGGGATCTCTTTTTTGCTCATTCAGGCACCACCAATAAAACCTTTAATTTTTTTAAAAAAGCATGAATCCAGGATTTGACTGTACCTATCGGGATCTCCAGACCAACCTAATTCCATATGTCCTCCACTCCTTTTCATCCATCTGCTTATACAAACGACAAGATGAAAAGGTTCATATGTGCTTCAACTTCTTCTTTGTTTTTAAAATCCATTCTTTTATTTAGCCACTTATTTTTGTTTATGTATCCAAGCATTTTTTTACTCCTGAATCATTAACTACACTTTCCTTGAAGTATCTCTATATCAAGCTTCACCATTTGAAAAATTCGCCAAAGAAATCCCACTCTCTTTTTATCATAACTACATCTATTTAACGAATTACTTTTCCTCTATTTAACTGTTAATAACTGGCTTAACTACTAAATTGAACCTATAAAATTAAAGTTAAATACAGTATGATAGTACTATCTTATGTGGGAGGAATCATAATTGATCCAAGTGGTTAAGGACTTACTATTAAATCTACTATTCATTATTGGTTTTTGTTCTTTTTTGCCGATGTTTTTAGAACAGAAAGGGATCAAGGTCAAAAAGTGGCTTACTATATTATTCTTTTGTATTGCGATTATTTTATGTATTACCTTTCCTATTCATTTAAATGATGATTTTGTGTTTGATTTACGAGGTGTTCCGATTTTCATTGGGGGGTTATATGGCGGGCCAGTTCCGTTGTTGATTTATAGTCTGATTGCCGTGGGATTCCGACTTTTATTCGGTGGTGATGGAAGTATTACCACGATTATGATAACTCTTTTAAATTCCATGTTAATTCTAGCTGTTTATAAAAGATTTAACTTATTGGCGGCGAAAGACAAGTTAAAACTAGTAGTGGTCTTAGGGATCCTCTCAACTATTGTAGTATTTGTATCACCCTATATCCTATTTGGTTTTACACTCCAGCCGGACTATTGGATAGGGTTTGGGTTTACTATGATACTATCATTATTTATTTTAGTTTACTTAATTGAGAGCCTCCAGGAATTTTCTTTTTTGCGTGAGCAGTTTATCCGCTCAGAAAAAATGGAGGTTGTTTCTCAATTGGCCGCCTCTATAAGTCATGAAGTAAGGAACCCAATGACAACCATAAAAGGGATGCTGCAAATGTTAAGGGAAACTCCTGATTTATCTGCTGATAAAAAAAATCAGTTCATAACAATCTCATTAGATGAACTTGATCGTGCAGAAAAGATCATTTCGGATTATTTGACCTATGCCAAGCCTACAGTCCAGGCAGCACAAATATTTGATGGTCATTTAGAGATAGAAAGAGCTATTAATGTCATCAAACCACTAGCAAACATGAATTGTATTGAAATAGAAACAGACTTGATCCCATTTCAATTAAATGCCAATCAAGAAAAATTTCAACAATGTATGGTCAATTTAACCAAGAATGCTGTAGAAGCGATGCCCAATGGCGGAAAGCTTGCTTTTCAAGCAATTCAGGTAAATGACTCATTGATCGAGGTAAAAATAAGCGATACAGGTGTGGGGATGGGACAAGACCAAATGATTCGTTTAGGAATGCCCTATTATTCAACAAAAGGAAAAAATGGCACAGGTCTCGGTTTAATGCTCGTATATAGAATAATAGAAAGTATGGGCGGCACTATTTCAGTTCAAAGTAAACTAGGGAAAGGTTCTACTTTTACTATTAAGCTAAACTCAACCACACTTACCAAGGAACAGGAGAAAAATAGAACTGTTAACTGAACAATCATTTTTCTTTGCTTTAAGAAGCTAACCCTGCCTTTAAAACGTTGGGTTAGCTTCTTCTATTGTGAATGATAAGGCATTTCTAATGACCATATTTACGAAGGATGTTTGTGAATATGCTCATAAAGGTGCCAAAATCATGGTTAAAAAGGGATGGATGAAAGCGCAAACGCAAATGGTAAATCACAAACAATAGAAAGCGCACGGTGGCGAAGTGAACATCCAAATTCACAAGAGAAATAGCAGGTAAGTCCATCACTTTTTTACAACTCAATCACATAGAAAAACGCAGAAGTATTTTAAACCTCTGCGTTTTTTAAGTATTTTAATGACTTGTTCTTCAACAAACGCTTCCCTTTAAAGGTGCAAAAGAAGACTGAAAGGCTCATTCATCCCTTAGTTCCCCTAACCGCAACGGTATGATAGCCTCTTGAATCTGGACCTTTGATTAAAGCTACGTCATTAAATCCCGCATTCTTCATATACGGAATTACTTGATTTTCAGTTATACCTCTTATTCCTTCCCATGTTTCATCTTCTTTCCCGTCAGAAAATGTAAGGATTACAACTCCTTCTGGCTTTAGAACCCTGAAGACTTCCGATAAAGTCGAATCTATATCAGTCCAAAAATACATGGTTTGGATACTGAAGACCTTGTTGAAATGTTCATGTTCGAAGGGCATTTTATTGAGATTAGCTTGCACTAGTTTTGCTCTCTTTTCCTTTATTGCCTTTTTGTTTCTGAATTGTGCTGATCGAATAATTGTTGGAGAAATGTCCAAACCGACTATTTCTTGAGTTAAATCCTTTTTCAAAAGCAATTTAATTGCATAACCTGCCCCACAGCCCAACTCTAAAATTCTGTCCCCTTTTTGGACATTCAATAACTCCAATGTCCAATTGGTTTCAGTCTTGTGCTGCCTTACCATTTTTTCACCAATATATGTACCGATTATTCCTTTTGGCGTTTTATATTGCCGATCGATAAATTCTCTAGTTTTTTTAAAGAAACCCATAAATATCTCCTAATATCTTTTAGTTCGAGTATGTTGATTTACTCTTGATGAATCTTCTCAACCACATTTTCAATGACCGAATTTACGTCCGCATAACCAAAATAATGTACATACATGACTTCGTTTCCCCATGAAGCAAAGACTTCCTTCATCTCCTTTTCTTCATGCACAATCAATAGATCCAGCTCCGGGTGCTTCCTTTCTACATATACATCCTGGCTGGTTTCAAAACTGTAGCGTTTGATCAAATCCATAACCAAATGCTCTGCCATTCTAGGGAACCTGAGTTGGTAATATTGTGTATGTATAGCCGGTGAATACTCCCCGCTGCCATCTTCCCATGTTTTATCCCGGACCAGCCCGTGTTCATCAGCTTCATATTGTACAGGTGAGAGAAGGCTCCAGGCATATGAATATCGATTACTCCAATCCACACCATCCTCTACGTAAGTAGGTTCTGGTCGCTCTAATTTAGGATCGCTCTCGACATCTGCCAATCTGACAATCGGCAAGTTCAAGTCTTTTTCCGGCAATGTTTTCGTATCCATTTTCATGAGGTGCACAAATGGAATAATGGCACTTAACCCTATCATCACTGTAAAAAGAAAACTAATAGCAGTATGGAATCTATGTCTCTTTTTCCACGGAGCATGATGGTCAATTGGGATACCTTCAGCTAATCTTTTGCGCAAATCACGAACAGAGAAAGCAGCTTGTAATGAAGCATAAGCGATATAACTTATGTAAATAGCCAAAAGTGTCTGATGGACCATGATTCCTTCAACCATTACAAACGTTGGCGTCCCGTCCAGGAACCAGGTGGAAGCTAACAAACCAATAAAGATCATCAGGCCAAAAACGATGACAGCAGCATTAAATATCAATTGTTTATCCAGTTCCTTCAATGAATACGATTGCTCTGAAGGATCAGTGTAAAGTTCGGGTGCATTCAGCTCAGCAGGTGATGAAAACACATGAAAAGAACCATAGCTGTTGACAAAATCCCAGCCTTTATCGCTATACATATCAACTTGCTCAGTCGATATCTCTTTACTGATCGACACCACTACCCTGTACCTCATGTTTTTCGGGTCAGTTTTTTCAAACTTGACGAACTGTCTCCCCAACTTTTTCAAGAAAAGCCCCTCAGCCGCCATGTCTGACAACCAGCTTTCAAGCTCCCCGATTCTCCAATAATCACTGGGGCTGAGTTTGTATACTGTTTTCATTCCCCGTCCCCCTCATCTAGTATCCCCTGTCTTAAGCAAAGCTTTTACCGGTCGTTATTCTGTAAACATCTATTCTGCTTATTGTTCGGTTATTACTTCTGATAATCAAGAGCCATGATAATGTCGATCTGCTCTTCACCCCCCATATAGAAGGAATGACATCCACTCTCTACAAAACCCGCGATTCAAGTTTGAATTCATAAAAAAGAAATATTGAGAAGTTTCTTCAAACATAGGCCTTCATCACCAACCGTCCATCTTATACGACTTCCATTCTTCAAGCAATCCCACGGGGAATCATGTATAAGAATATTAGAACAGAATTTAGAATAATACAGAGAGTATTAGCAATGAGAAGAAACCACCTAATACCTCCCACTGTAGATCTCACACCAAAAATTAAAATGAGGACAAACCCTATTTCTATTGAAACAAAAATGTAAGTCCAAATATCCCAAAAAGGAAACATCCGAAATATTGGATAGAAAACCATAGCTGAGATTGCCAATAACAAAGTCAATATAATGAGTAAAATATACGTTGTGCGGTCCTGTCCTTCATTCTGCAGCAACAATCTCACCTCTAGTTCTTCTCCATTAAAGGGCAAATCGGAATAAAGTTTTTTGGCCATTTAACTACTATCCACGGGAAATGAATAGCTTCAATCTCACTTTGTCGTCAAAATCCACTATATTTAAATTCTCGACTCTAATGCTTTTAAAGTCTGCTATATTTTTCCTATAAAATAAGTTCGACATACTTTGCAACATTCCTTCTTATTCAAGAAGCAGCCTCGAGGATTTAGTCCTATATGAAACATTCGTTAACATAATAGGATAATATTCATGCAAAATATGGTAATCTATTATTGGAAATATTTCACTATGAGAGGTAGATCATTTATGGAAGCTTATTTTTTCCCGTATTGATGTTAATAATTGTAATGATTTTAAACCGTAATTTTGCCAGTATCAAAGGCTGGATTGGAGAAAAGCGTGTGGCCAGCATTCTCTCTTCTTTAAATTCTCAGGAATACACCCTCATGAACGACCTTTATCTACCGAAAGAAAACGGACAAACTACTCAGATTGACCATCTACTAATATCCCCAAAAGGTATATTTGTCATTGAGACAAAAAACTATAAAGGCTGGATCACTGGCTCCGAACATAGCCAGTACTGGAAGCAGACAAACTATAAAAGGAAAGATAAATTATATAACCCTATTTGGCAGAATTCAGGCCATATAAAAGCCCTACAGGCACAATTAGGTGAAGTGGCAGCAGAAATACCCATCCACTCAGTGATCGTTTTCGGAAAAGAAGCAACACTGAAATTCAAAGAACCATTCAAGAATGCCTATGTCATCAAAAGCAACGAGCTTCTGGCTACACTCGATAAAATCCAGATCACACAGGAAGTATCCTTCTTCAAGCGAGGAAAAGTGAAGCAATTACTTGCCCCATTTCTCATACAGGATAAAAAACAAAAGCGAGAAATCAAGAAAAAGCACGTCTCCGATATTAAAAACGAACTTAAGCAAAAGAAAACAATGGTGTCAGAAAACATATGCACTCGCTGTGGAAGTCCCCTTGTTTCCAGAACAGGCAAAAAAGGAAAGTTCAAAGGCTGCAGCAGCTTCCCAAAATGCAGATTTATAGCATAGGAGCTGTTCAATGGGCCGCTAAAATAGCTAGCTTGTTACATAGTCATTTTATTCGTTAACAATCTATGATCTTAAAAATATGAATAGGTGAAAAACATGAATTTCAATATGTTAATAGAAGATCCGTTACTAAAAAACGTTGTGAGAACCATCGAGAGAACAGCAATCAGATCAATCATTATGGCAAATAATCGTATTCTGTTAGTTCAATCCAGTAGAGGAGACTTTAAATTTCCCGGAGGCGGACTTGAGGAAAACGAAAGCCACGAAGAATGTCTAATACGGGAAGTGAGAGAAGAAACCGGTTATATTCATTGCATCGTCAACAATAAAGTTGGCACAGTCACTGAACGGAAAATGGACGAGTATATCGAAAATTCCCTATTTCAAATGACCTCGCACTATTATCTATGTGATTTGGCAACCGATAAAAAAATCGCCCAACAACTGGATGGGTACGAAGCTGAACTGAATTTCACTCCCAAATGGGTTACCTTGGAAGAAGCAATTAAACAAAATGAAAGCTTGATAGAAAGATATGAGCAAAATGGCTGGTTGAAGCGTGAGACATTTGTTTTACAACAATTGAAGAGCCGGCTGATTGAGAAATGAACTAAGGAAATGGCACTAAGTAAGTCCATGGGCTTCAATAAAAATTCACATTACAAGAAGAAGCACAGAGTACGTCTCTGTGCTCGACAGTGGCTTCTGAGAATTGCCCCCGTTAGAAAGATATCATGCTTACATAATGAAAGCCTGCCAAGTTTGCAAGCTCTAATTTTCTATTATAATTTCTCCTTCATCCTTCGGTGCTTCGAAACCATTAAGATAGGAATTTAAAAGTTCTTCGGTTACAGGGAACGCATTTGCATCAAAACGTTTGTTTCGAATCTTAAGCCGTTCACGCAATTCATTAGGATGAACTTTTAGATAAATTAGCTTCCACTTTCCGCCGCTCTCTTCAATCAGCTGTTTATATTGCTCCCTTTTTGCCCGTTGCCAAAAACTAAAGTCAATGACCACTGGTTTATTATCGCGAATCAACTTTATTAAAAGGTTGCGTAATTTATTTTCCGCTTCCACCTTGTACTCCTCAATCTTCTCAATTGAGAAGTCCAACCCATACCGACCATGAGTAGCCCAAATTTCTTCGTCAATAGACAGTCGTACAAAGCCTTCTTTTTCTAATTGCTTTGAGAATGTAGTTTTCCCAGACCCAGCCACACCACACATCATGATCACTAGAGGCGTGAGATCATTTTTTTCACGATAAATGATGTCAAAATTGAAAGTGTCAAACATCTGGATACCCTCCTCCGTCCTTACGCCTCCATTTTTATCTCAACAACTTTGGAAAGATTTCCCGCATGTAATTTGGAATATCCTCTTCTTGGACACTAGCCATTTCTTTAAAAGTAACCCCTTTAGCTAAAAGGAACTCAACCAGTTCCCAACCCACGTAGTATGCTTCTCTTTCATGCTTGGTGGTTCCACTCCCAAACGTAAACATTGTTACGGCTTTTGAAGAGGCATCTTCTAAAAAAGGAAAGATTCCGTTTAGGATTTCCGCTCGGCTTACTTTACAAGATTGTAGCCAACCGTTTTCACGCTCAATATATTGTTCATCTGGATGCCCTGGAACTAAAGATTTGCTTACCTGAGTCGCTAACCCTTCCTGCAAAATAGTAGATGCGATTGTCCGTTCCCACTCACCTGTAAGATTTGCCGTTTGTGAATGTACTATATGTGTCAGTTCATGTGCAAGAAAAATTTCAGAATCTCCGTTCTCAACCGGCAGACAAAGTGCCATACGCTTTTGGTCATAGGGAGCAACAAAAGGATTATTTTCAAATCCCCCAACGAAATAAACAACGACTAAATCAATTGGCTCATCATAACCAAGCAATGCTTTAACTTTTGTTAGGTACTCCATAACTTTTGCCTCATTTGGTTTCCATGACTCAATAAAAGTTAAATATTCAGGATAAACTTCCCAGGCAGCGTCCAGCAAATTTCTCGCCATCTTTTTTCCCTCGTCTCCAGGAGGAACCGCCGCAAAGTTATAATGCTCCTTCCAAAGAGACCATCTCTCTTCCTCATTATTTTCAGGCTTGTTTGCCATTTTATAAAAAGTCAGGAACTTGGGCACCAAATTTAAAATTTCAATCTTATCCAAATTGTTACCTCCTAAAATAAATGCAATAGATATGTAGATTAACTACACACTTTTAACTTTTCTTTCTTTAGTGACATATAAAAAAAGGAATAAAGTAAGACTCGCTTCTTTCAAAAATTCTTAAGACATAGGTTAATTTTAATAAAAATGTTAACAGTTATTTTACCAAATCTCCAACTTTGAATATTCCTATATCCTGCCAGGTTCCTGTTTATTTACAACGAACCTATCTCCAATTTGATAGGTGTACGAAGGATTCGGATGGTGCCTGGCACCTATACTCTTTTTAATAAATACACATAAAATACTGCCACTGGTGCCAGGATCAGCCCTGATGTCACGATGGAAAGACCCAGTCCGAATTTGAGAGCTATGAATCCAATGATTGGCCCGCTCAATATTTGTCCAAGCGCATCAATCTGGCCGTAGGTGGAAAGGACTGTTGCCCTCACCTTGGATTCAATATTCTCATTAAGCCAAGCTCTATATATTGGTCCATTAGTGATCCGCAAAATATAGAATGTCAGATAAGCAGAGAAAGCCATCGTGAAATTCCCAGCGAGCCCAAATGCGATGATGCTGAATACCATTGCCGAGTTGATGGCAATCAATAGCCATACTTTCTGCAGTTTTCCGGTTTTCTCAAGTTTCCTCTTTATGTATTCGACCGCAATGATACTTGTTACCATGGCAATCCCATTGATGATACCTACCCAGACGACCGGTTTGATATTGACATCAGGCAAACCGACCTCCAACATGTGCGCGATCCACAAACGGTCAAGACCCTCGCTGAACAAGCCGTAAAAGAAAACAATTCCTGTCATGACCATCAGGAAATGGTTCTTCCTAATCGATTGGAGGCCTGACTTAAAAGTATGGATCATCTGCCTGAGCGAGTCACGATTCTCTGAAGGTGCCGGATGAAAAGCCGTCTCAGGCATGAATAGTATCAAAAATACCGCAAGGACCAGGAACATCACTCCCCCGATGATCATCGGCAAATTGATCATGACAGTACCGATGAGAACGCTGACAATTATCGCAAGCAGCGCACCAAACTGTTTGACCTGCGCGCCTCTAAGGAATAGCCGAGAAAGGTCTTTACCGCCCATCTCGTCGGCAATCCACGCTTCATCCGCACCACTTGTGAATGTATAGCCTATGCCCCAAAGAATCTGACATAGCAAAATAACCATAAAGACAGGCACCAGACCTTCAATTAGGAAACCCAGGCCGATCAGGAACAATCCGATGATGACGGACATCTTCCTGCTCTTCGTGTCCGCCAATATCCCTGTCGGAATTTCAAATAGAAAACTGCTAAGTTCCAGCGCCGTGCCCACAATGACCAGTTCAAAAGCATTGAAGCCAGCAACCTCTATTCTATAAATCTCGTTGACGGTAAAAACCATCTCAAACAAAAAAGCAGTCAAACCTGCATATATAAGGTAGACCCTGTAGGCCGATAGTTTCCCCGTCATAGTGTTCCTCCTGAATTTCCGAGTGAACTTATTCTCCCGGCAGTACTTCATCCCCTCTGCACAATATACAGGAATTGAACCCTTCAGCTATCCTATATCCAACCACATTCCTATTTGTTTCCAGATTGACCACATTAGCAGAATGAAAGAATACATGCCAGAATGGAATATTCCTTGAGAATCGGCTGATATTTTTCCGTATATTGTCCTCAGTAACTTCCAGCTCACTCCACAATCTTATTTTTCGTTGTAAGTCCCTATATGTTATTAATTCTTCGGCTGTCAATAATCCATAGAATATATAGAAAGATACCGGATTTAGAGTTAATTTAAATCCATCTGGAAAAATGATTTCCCTGCCTTGATCAGAAATTCGCAATATTACTTGCTTACCCTTTGGCTGAAACGCTGCAAATTCAGACTCACTTATTCTAGATGCAATTCCGTTTTCTATTTTCCTATAAAACATTCTTTCAAAGGTGTCCTCATCCAGAACAAGAATCTCATTGCGGTACTTTTCTATCCTTTCTTTTTCTAACTCTGAGTATAAGTTCTCTTCTATACTTTGAACCTCCAGTATTGATTCTTTCGCAATTCTGATTCCGCAATTCACCATGAACATATTGGCAAGCAGGGTTTGTGTATCATTCAATCCTTCTGTAGAGCTACCATCCAGTGCTTTTCCCAAATGAAGGATGGCTTTCGTGTATTCTTCATTTCTGTAATACAAGTAAGCTAGCCGATAATTTGCTACTGGATGATCTGGTTTAAGTCGTAATGCTTCTTGTAAATACCTTGTTGCAATATTTGGATCAGGCTTTTCCGCCATTTTGAAGTATTCGGCCTGAGAGACATAGAGCTTTACCAATCTTTCCTCAATCAACCTTTGCTTAGTCTTATCTCTGTCCTTTTTGGCTTCAATAAGTTCCTGTTTAAATCGCTCTTCTTCATCTTTAGGATGCAATTCCCTCTCTCTTTCGTCCACAACGATTCACCTCAATATCAATTTCCACTTGTGGTATTCAAAATCCTTCTTTTTTGAAGTGTGACACGGTGTCACAGCACGCTTGCTAAACTAAGCCTACCAAACAAAGGGAGATGATATTGAATGGAAAATAACATTCTGTTAGCAAGACATGGTTTGCAAAAGGAAGACGGGATTGCTTCACCCAAAGAAATTGCTACACAATTATTAAATCGGCTTTTGGCTGCTCCTGATACTTTAGAAAATGATTCAACTATAATTAGCGCATTGCAAGCGGCTAGCCGGGAAATAAACTCTCCTGGTCCGGGAATGCTGATCGATCCGCTTGGAGGAGATTTGCCGCTCACGGATTTTGACCCTTACATTCGCGGCATCGTTCGCTGGTTAAACGAATTGGGCATTTATACTTTTGGTTCCTGTGATGGGCATGGGAAAAGGCCTGCACATATCTTCTTAAAAAAGTTCCCGAATAGCAGGCAGGTTGAAATCATAAAAGCTGCAGTTCCTGCATGTATGAAATGCAGAATCGACGGTAAAAATGTCCGTCTTGCTTATCCGCTAGAAAGTCAAACGCTGCTTCTCGATATAGCTGAAAATTTATATCAAGTTTATAAGAATCCTGACTACCTTAAAAATCTTCATGCTGGAAATTTTAAATTTCAATTAATTGAATTGCTCAATATTCCTGGAGCAAGTACAGATGAAAGAGCCATTCGTTTAACGTTGAAAAATAAACTGAATCGCCTTCTCGACAACTCGTTTATCGATAGAAAAGGGAACCTTCTCGGCTACATGGAGTGCGGTACAGGCCCAACCATTCTCCTTTCGGCTCATATGGATACAGTAGAAGAAATTGAATGTAAACGTGAAATTATCGAGGAAGGCACTACCCTTAGAAGCTCAAAAGGAATTTTAGGAGCAGATGACCGTGCAGGAATTGCCGCTATACTTTCGATATTAAAAAGAGTACGAAAGACAAATTTCAATGGAACGATAAAAGTGGCTTTTACGGTTGAAGAAGAAATTGGATGCCGCGGCTCACGTGGAATAGACATGGATTTCATAGAGGATGTTGATGCAGCGATTGTAATTGATCGAAGAAGCAACAGAGATATCGTTACTTCAAATGCCGGATTTGCTTTCTGCTCAGACGAATTCGGTAAACTGTTTGAACAAGCAGGAAAATTAGCAGGCATGGAAGATTGGCAAACTACATCAGGAGGAATCAGCGATGCTAAAGTGTTTGCAAATTACGGCATCCCCTCTGTCAACCTGTCAGCCGGATATCAAAATGAACATACTGATTTTGAAACCGTTGACTTTTTAGCAACTTTCGAAACAGTATTACTAGTTGAGTTTTTATTGCATAACGATATGATTCGCAAACTGGATTCCTGCCAATATCATCACAATCCTGAAAACATAGTGTAAAAAATTACTTCTTACCAATTCCGGAATGACCTATTATAAAAAGGCAGTGTTGGATTATCAACACTGCCTTTTCCATAACTTTATAATCTTTTAGACTTTCAAATCGAAACCTCAACTACCATTAACTATGCTTGAGAAATACCCTGTTAAGCTTCCAAACAAACATCTTCATATTTTATTTTCCGCTTGCGGAATTGTGCTCTCAATCGATTAATGGCTTTTGTTTCAATTTGACGAATCCGTTCCCTTGTCAGTCCATACAGTTGCCCAATCTCTTCTAAAGTTTTAGGCTTACCTCCGTCAAATCCTACCCGATGCTTGATTACATCGCTTTCTCTTTCCTTTAGCTCGTCGAGAACAACTTCTAATTGATTCCTCAGATTGGTTGATACCATATTTTCATATGGATCCCGAAGATCGATGCAGACTTCACTGAGAACGTGGTCAGGACTGTATTCGATGAAGTCAATTAACAAACTATCCTCATCTTCTTGTGAGACAATGCTATGTAAGGATTTCATCCCTATGAACTTTTCATCTACCTGCTTCAATTCGTAATATTGCTCTTCAGTAATATCCATTTGCTCACAAACCCACTCTATGTCCAGGTAGCTCTTTTCCCAAAAGCACTCATTCTCCAGCCTGATTACCTTCTTTATCTTCTCGTGCATATGTACGGGTATTCGAACTGTTGTCCCTTCATCGCAAATCGCCCTTGTTATTTTCTGTCTTATCCACCATGTTGCATAGGTAGAAAACTGATAACCCATATTAGGGTCGAATCGATCGATCGCATTTAAAAGGCCGAATTTTCCGATGCTGACCAAGTCATCAAAATCAAGCTTATGACGGCTGGTGTTCTGGTATTTACCAGCAACTTTTTCAACAAGGCCTTGATTGAGGCTGACAATCTGAGATAAAAATTCATCGCTCTTAGTAGATTGGTATTTTTCAATAAGCCAAATATTGTCGCCGAAGTTATTAGTTGGAAGCGCAGCATTCAGGATTTTCTCCTTGTTGTCCTCCAAGAATTGATTCGGGTCAAAGTCGTCGTCATCGTCATCATCGTCATCCATTACAATAACTGGTTTCACTGGTAATACTGGTTCAGTCGGCTTTTTTGTTTCCGCTATCTTTTCTTCTTTAAGAATATAGTTATGGTATCCCTTTTCCTTCAGGTAATCTATTATGAATTGCTCTGGCACAGCCCGGTTAATATTGACTTCTATAATCCTTTGAAGCCATTGAACATTAATCTTATCAGACTTTGAATATTGGCCTAAGTAGTTTGCTATAGTTGCAGCAACTGATGCTAGTTCTTTATGCATAATTTCACTTCCTGTTGAAACTTTATTAATTCTATTTTAGTATTAATTTATCACAATGGAAACAGAATGGAAGTGATTTTTTTGTTTGAAAATTTGGTATTTCAAATTGACCATTTAATTACTATGCAAAATACAGATAAAAACCAATTGATTGTCTTTAAAGGGTTCCCGTCAAAATGGCTTACCGACCTTAAAATCAAGAAGCTGTTCAGCAGCGGATTGGATGTCTCGCTTGAGGAATTAAATAATAGTAAGACAACGTTAATTACGGAAGCTGTCATGAATTTTAACCAATCACCAGGCGTTTATTGGTGTACCTTTGAAGAATTGGCGACCGTTTCAACCACGACAATCGAACCCTTCAGTAAGGTTACAATCGTGAATAATAATTTGTACCAACATTATTATCCTTTGAATTATGAGATTCATAATATCGAGTCAATCTATAGTGAATACTTTGATGAAATCGATAAGCATAGCCAGGTACCTGATGAAATTCAGTACATCACTACATATTATGGCAATATATTAAAAACAAAGAATGGTGATTTCTTCGTATCATATGTAGACGAAAATCATTCTATTGACCTCTTCCCTGTTCCAGATGAATTGCAACAATTGGCAATCGACACTGAATCTGACAGCTTTATCGAATTATCGGATGTGGAAGAACCGTTCCTCGATTTGCTGAATGATCTTTTGAACGATCGATATAATCAGAAGACCATTTTCTTTTCCTGGAAAGGGAATCTACAGCAATTCAGTCAGAACTACCTGGACAGAATTAAACTTATTCAGTCTCTGTATCCAGATGTAATAATTTACGAACACCAAAAAAAGACAGTGGAAGTAAAGAATGAGCGGGAGCAGGAATATCGGGAGATTTTGAAAACGTATTGGAAGTACGATGATTTCCGGCCGCTGAAAATGTATAAGAACGTGGATGATTATAATAATCCTAAGGAGATCACCTATATTTCACAAGCTCAAATTATCAATGATCTTGTAGTTCAGGCTGAGGCTGCAAAAGATGAAGAAGCTTATAGAGATATTTTCGTAACCTCTCCTACTGGTGCAGGTAAATCGGTCATGTTCCAGGTTCCAGCCATTTACCTCGCAGAGAAATACAACCTATTAACGATTGTTATTTCTCCGTTGATTGGTTTGATGAAGGATCAAGTATATGGATTGCAGGAAAAGAACGTTCATTTCTCTGCAACGATTAACTCTGAGGTATCCCCTGTTGAAAAAATGAACATTACCAAACGGATTGCTGATGGAGAAATCTCTATTTTGTATATCTCGCCTGAAACATTATTAAGCAGGTCTGACATTAAAATGCTGATAGGTGAAAGACGAGTAGGATTGTTCGTTATTGACGAAGCACATATTGTAACCACCTGGGGCAAAGCGTTCCGGTCGGATTATTGGTATCTTGGCAGCTATCTTCAAAAACTGCGCAAGGAAATGCAGTTCCCAATCGCTACCTTCACCGCAACAGCGATTTACGGCGGCGTAGAAGATATGTACTCTGAAACTAGAGACAGCCTTATGCTCACCAGCCCCATCAATTACTTTGGCTATGTGAAAAGGGATGATATCAAGGTATCGCTTAATCATATAAAATCAGCAGGAAAGCGTGACCAGGAATACAGGCAGCAGAAGTATGCCCTTCTGCATGAAAGACTAAAAAGACTTTATGCCAAAAATAAAAAAGTGCTGATTTACTTCCCTTTTGTTTCACTGCTAAAGCAATTTAATGAATTTATGCAGCTGAATGCCGACCAAGAACTTGCAACAACGATTTCTATGTATTATGGACAATTGAAAAAAGAAGAGAAAAACGAAAGCTTCCTGAAGTATAAGCGAAATGATTCCAAGATCATGCTTGCAACAAAGGCATTCGGAATGGGAATTGATATTTCTGATATCAGTACAATCATACACTTTGCACCTACTGGGAATGTCTGTGATTATATCCAGGAAATCGGCCGTGCAGCACGTGATTTGCCTGAAGGAAAAGCTTTCTTTGACTTCCTTCCTCAGGACTTCAACCATGTAAAACGACTGCATGGAATCAGCACCATCAGAAAAACACAGTTGGTTCAGGTAATGGATAAGATCCTGCAGCTTTATAAAAAAGATTTTAATAAAAAGCAGGCTCGTAATCTATTGATTAGTTCAGAAGAATTTAGGTATATTTTCGATCGCAATCGCAAATCGGATGTAGAAGATGATATAGATAATAAACTTAAAACTGCACTACTAATTATCGAAAAGGATTTCATCAATCGTTTAGGATATTCTCCTATAATCGCTAGACCAAGAAGCGTTTTTTCTATTGAATACGTTAAAGTGAAAAAAGATATTGAAAAAGAATTTGTCGCTAAATATGTTCAATATGTTGAGAAAGTTAAGACCCTAAACGATGTATACTTTGGTGGTATTTACAAATTAAACTTAAAAAACCTTTGGGAAGAACAATACAAAGATCTTTCCTTCCCAAAATTCAAGTATATGATGTATCAAAAGGATGAATCTTTAAAGTTTAAGTATATTGAATATATTGAATCAGTTTTTATCCTAGATTTAAACATACAAAACGAGAAGGAACATAACTTTTTGTGGAAAGTAGATGATTTAGTAGGAAAAATTGAGAAGTTGTTTAGCCCATATATAAGAAATAATAATCAATTTACAGCTTCAGACTTAGCTTCAGCTATACAGGGGATTTTCAATAAATCAAGGTATCAATCAGAAACAATAGCTAGTCTTATTCTCCAAAGTGTAATTAGTTATCAGAGTGCTGTTAATGTTAACAGAAACCATAGAATAAAAATGATATATGAAAAAGAGAATCAAAATAACACCAAGTATCAATTATATCCAGGGATAGATGAATTCACTAAATTTCTAAGTTCCCATGTTAAAAGACTTATTCAGATGTCTTCAAATAAACCTGAAACCAATAGTAAAGAGGTTTTCTTAACTAAATCTAACCGCTTTGAAGCGGAAAAGTCATTCATATCACTTGGTCTTTTCGAAGCATTCGACCTCTTGCTGTATGAAGTTAAAGGCGGAGATAATCCCGAAATTTTTGTGCGTATAAACTCTAAAATGGAAATTGAAAAAACAGTAAAAAACGGAGAGAACTATCAGAACACCATTCTAAATAATGTTAATAAGAGACATAAAATATCTGTCGAAATGTTGAGTTATTTATTTGAAAAGGAAGTAGAGACAGACGATTTTTGGGAATACATTGAAGACTATTTTCTGGGTAGAGTACCACAAGATGTCTTAGAGAGGATATAAAAGTAATTCTATTTAAGCTTGGCTCCTGTCAATAACCAGGAGCCTTTATATATAACAATGGATTCTTTATAACGAATGTTTGTCATGTTTGTACTGTTCATCTGATAAATCAAAATGATTATATTTTTTCTATCTTTATCATATGTGCAGTGGGAAGTAACCTTCAAGGGACACATAATAATCATTAATTATTGAAACTCTTTTAAAAGAATTGAATTTAAAAGCATACCCTCACCTATAGGTTTAAATTTCTGAATATTAGGTAGAAGATAGTAAAGAGCTTGTGAAAGGAGAGACATATGCAGGATGCACAAAGAAGTAAGATTATGTCTTCAATAAAGGCAGTCTCCAAATTAGAATCCCTGGTCACCCAAGAACTCTGGAAGAAAGGTTTCAGGTTCAGAAGAAATGTTAGAGGAATGATTGGCACTCCGGATATCGCAATTAAGAAATACAAAGTTGTCATTTTTATAGATTCGTGCTTCTGGCATGTTTGCCCCACTCATGGTAGGATGCCAAAAAGCAATATTGATTTTTGGAAGAAAAAACTTGAACGTAACCAAGAGCGAGACAAAGAATATACGGATTTTTACCTACAAAAAGGATGGCATATACTACGAATTTGGGAGCATGAAATAAGAAAGGACTTTGATAGTACGATTGATAAGATTGCTACTTTCATAGAAGATGCTAAGGCTATTGAAGTTTTATAAGAACAATAGGCCGTGACATTATAGTCAGGGCCTTATCTGCTAACATATTTATTAATCTTAATATCAAGATGTGATTCTATACTTTTCGGTTTCAACAAAACGTGGACGTTCGGTTGTACCAAGCCCTCAACAAGAGACTTAGAAAGACACTATACATCCCTGATAGTCTGTAAGAGGATTAGCTACTTATGATTAGCTTATGAATCAAGATTCCTAATTGTCTTCACATAATCTAAAACAAATAACTCATGTTTAAGATTACCTTTATTTTGAAGTTCCTTTAGAGTCAAGCCACTTGATGATAAATCAATCAAATTAGAATCACCCTCATCTAAACCAATAATCAATAAGGGAAAGTCAAATAATTCTACTGCCAACTTTACATCATTCACTGTTTTTTCAAAAGTAGCGACACCACTATCAATTCTTTTCGATAAAGATTCTGTTGGAACTATTACTATTCCTATATCACTAACACCCTTTTTATTTAGTAATTGAAGTTTATAGTAATTTCTATAAGAACTTGCTACGTTTCCAAATTCAACTTCTAAATGGATATGATACTTCTTTATACCAACATGAATAGTCTTTAGAAAATCTACTCTTACAGTACTTTCATTAAGTGTATACGTATAATCAACTTCCCAACCAAGTGTTTTCAATTGAAGGTTGAGGTATGAATCGATTATCTGTTGAACTACATCAAGTTTTTTTTGAGCAGCAGATTTATTTTTATATATAGGTAATGGAGAATTCCTGCATACAAACAATAATTCATCATAGACATCTTTAAATCGTTCATAGGAAAGTATTTCCTGTGCAAAATTGTGTGAATAAATTGTTATATCCACTTACAGCCCCCTATTTTCAGTTTAAATTGAAACAATTGATTTTCTCTGATTTCAAATTTCCTTCAAGCTCTGCCTTATTAATCAAAGCATTAAGGGTATATGCACCTATTCCAACTACTAAAGGAATTTCTATCAGTTTATTTTCATTATTATCCACATAGTTAAGGTTAAGGGTTTTATTTTGAAGTTCATTTTCCTTATTTAACCCTTCTAAAAAATCCTTTACCAATACTAGTAATTCAAACGGACCTAATATCTTGTTTGCTTTTCTATCTTTTTCTGTTAAACAATAATTACATTGCAATTCAAAAGTAGTTGGGATTATAGGGAAATACTTCTTTAAAAATAAATCTATTTCATTCTGGATTGGCGGGCTAAACAATGACTTTTTTATAAAGGCTGGGTTATATAATTTTTTACTTTGTCCCTGTCCTTTATGTATTTCTACATCCCAACTGAATTTAGTTTCCTCAAATAATGAATTATAATTAGTAAGTTCTACCCTATATGCATTAACTAATAAATATGGTATATGGTATTTAAACCTAGCCTTTTTAATATTTTTTGGCTTCTCAACATTAATAGGCATCGAAATATAATTTAAATTGGTAAAACTGTCGTCCTGCTTTAATCTACTTTCAACAACTTCTAATTCATTACTAATATGGCATCCTTCTATTTCAAGAATCTTTTTTGCAAATGCAAAAGATAGCTTAGGTGGAACTGCATTCCCTACTAATCTATATTTAGTTAGGACCGAATCTCCATAAAATTGATAATCTATCGGAAAGCTCATTATAGATGCTACTTCCCTTATTGTTGGAGAACGGAAACGATTAGACGTTCCTTCTATATCATAGATAATTGATTCCCTTGCGCTGGATGAAAGTGTTGCCATTATAGTTCTTGAGGGTTTATCTTTATTTTCTGGGAAGGCCATTTTACCCATATAACCCTTATCTGTTTTAGCTCTCTTAGCTTTCTTCCATTCAAATTCAGCAATCTCCTTAACATAAAAATGATCTGTCAGGAGATTTCTTTCTATATTAATGGATGAATAGTTTGGATCAATAATTTTAGTTTTAAGATTTTTTTTTGAAATAGGGTTTCCTAGATTATTTAATATCTTATTCAATGGGATAACGTTTGAATCATTTTCAATAACCTTTTCGGGTTGAGGAAAATCCCCACAAAAAAACCTTTTCCTATTTTGAGCTACTCCATAATATTTCGCATTATACTCTCTACTTGAAGTATGAATTACTCTTAAGATAAAATCCCCATCTAATCCTAAATCTGAGGCTGTATACGAATCTTTAATATAATATTGAATATTGGGTACATTTTCTAGAATCCAGTATTTAAGAATGGATCCTTCTTTAAATTTCTTCCTTGCTACTATTCTTAAGAAGGATTCAACCAGTGTTATACCTAATGATTTATCAGCTTTACCAGATTTATTAGAATTACTGAATGCCACGCATGGTGGCGATCCAATAATAACTTCGGTATCAGGAATTAGTTCGTGAAATTTATCATCTGGTAATTTAGATAGTTCTGCAACATCTCTATTAATTGTTTTTGCACTAGGATGGTTCATTTCGTGTGTTTTAATGGCGGGCCCCCATTTATCAACACCAAATACAACTTCGAATCCTGCCATTCTAAATCCCTCTGAAAAACCACCGGCACCACAGAAAAAATCAGCTACTTTCATTCTATTCACCTTTCGTTGACAACTCTACTTAAAACTTATTTAAGAATATTATTTTAACATTTTTTCTCTTTTAAAGAAAACCTCCAACTTTGTGCTTCTTGAATCCATTCTTTATTATTAATAACTTTATCGTAAGGGTTCTTAATTATTAGGGGGTTATAGTTACCGTCTTCCATTTTAGATCTGTCTATTAGATAAAGATAATAATTAGACTTATTCTGTTTAGCTGTTTCAATCTCATTTTTGGTCCAGTAAAAGTTAACGCCTCTTGAAAAGGATTTCACCTCAATCAACCTGTCGTAACCTCTTGACTTTTCATTTTCGAAAGACAAAATGTCATAACCTGCATTAACATCAGTTTCGGAAATTCTTTTAACTTTCGAAAAACTTTTTAACTTTAATTCTTTTAGCCGGTTTCTTTCGTAATTCAGCACAAATTCTTCTGCCTCTATGCCAGCTAATTCTTTTTGTTTTTGAATCTTCAAAAATTCTTCATAAGACAATAGTTTCCTTGATTCTTTTATTAAACTTTCAATTAGATTTTGGTATTGGTTGTCTATAAAAAGATTTATATATCCATTACCATACTTCAAAAAATTAAAATTAATTAATAAATTTCTGATTCCTGAAAATTTACATTCTATATCATTATTACTAATATAATACTTTTCTTCGTGAAGATCAAACTTAACAGCATCTGGGTCTATCATTTTAAAAAAATAATTTTTTATCAGAATCTCCATTAACGAATCAAAGCCTAATTGCTTATTAACATTAAATAACTTTTGAATTTTCACTCCTTCAGGAGTAATCTTTACCTCATCTTTTTCTATCGTAATTAATTTTATATCACTTAAAAGCCAAATAATTGCAGTAACAGGAGTATTATAATATTCCTGTGTACCTAAACAATACTTGGTAATATTTCCTATCTTTTTAGGTTTGTCTGTTATCAGTTCACCTAATATTAGAATAAAATCATTTAATCTGCCGTAACTATTAAATCTTTTTAATTCTTCTAACATAATTTTTTATCAACACCTTGATGTCATCTTCCTCATATTCATTATCTAAGAGACTAAATAAAGGGATATCAGAGTTCTCAATTAATTCTCTCATTCTATTTTCTTTAACTTCTAATCTTTCTTGAATTGTTTCATCTATTGAATTTTCACTTACAAGATAATAGTAATTAATTATGTCATCTTTTTTTAGACCGTATCTATGAATACGATCTTTAGATTGTATAAATTGAGCTGCGTTAAAAGTCCTTTCTATATATATAGCGTTGTGACAGACCTTGTGTAAAGATATTGATTCTGATGTTGCGAATGGATTAGCGATAATAACTTTGAAAGGTGAATTTTCTTTATGGAAAGTCCTTATAATATCCTCGCGAGTTTCCTCCCCATTATCTTTACTTTCGGAACTGGATTCAACTGGGATTCCACCATATAGCATCTTGGAATTTATACCATTTTTAAATAAATAGTCTTGAAAATCAAACATATTTTGAATAAAAGTCATCCAAACAATAACTTTTTCATTTTTATTTAATTTTTCCTGTATTATATTTTTTGCGATGGAGAACTTACTTGGTGTTTCCATATTCCTGTAATTCATTATTTTGGAAATAACATTGGTATCATCAATAAAGTTATCTTTAGAAAAATCCTGATCATTTAAATACTCTTCTATTGGTGTTGCCAATAAATGAGGGTTAGTGGCAGCTTGCATTAGTCTAATCATTCTAGCTTTAACCAAGACCCCTTTTACTTCATTGTCTGTATTGTTTTCCATCATGTATTTAAGATACTTACTCTCGATAAAATCGTATATATTCCTTTGAATACTATCCATTGTTACAATTACAGGCGGATTATTTATCGGTTTAGGGATACCTAAGTCGCTTTTTTTAATTCTTATGAAATAAGGCTCTATGGCACTAATGAGCTGAGGTATTCTATTATCAGATGGATTTTGGGACATTTCTTCCAAATGATACTTCTTAAATTTGATAACTTTTTTATTTGGCCATATAAACTTAAATAAATTGATTAAATCTTCATAACCATTCGGTGCAGGTGTACCCGTTAAAACTACTCTAGATTTACTGTACTTAGCTAATTCGAGAACTGCCTGAGCTGTTATGCCACCGTCTGAATTTTTAATCTTGTGCGCTTCATCTAGAACAACCATCACTCTGTTTTTCTTAAGAAAGGCAATTAAGTCTTCTAAGTTATTATTGACAGCTTGATATGACATTAAAGTTAATTCTGCTGGTATCTCTGAATACAAATGATTTATACGTTCAGTTTTTGAAATACCAGATAATCTAACTGACTCCGCCTTTTCCCCAAAACATTCCATATATTCACTTTCCCAAGGCCCAAATGAACTCAGCGGACCAATTATTAAAAGGGAGTCAACCTTCTTATCGTTATTTTCCTTTAAACTGGAAAGGTATGAATATGCTCCATAAACTATGCTGGTTTTTCCGGCTCCCGGGACTGAAAAATTACATCCATTTTGAGAGAATGCTAGATGATAAGCAGAAAGCAATTGTAATCCATACAAAGTTCTGTTTTTCAGATTCTTGGTTAAGCTATTTATAAAAGATTCAAACTCGTTTCTATCGACTTTATTATTTCTTATATCTTTCGCTTTCTCTGAAAAAATGTGAAAGTTTTTTTCTTCTTTAAAGAAATCATTCAATGAGTTATCAATCTTATTTGTCCTTTGCTCATCAAATCCATACTTCCCCAACATGCCTTGTATCTTAATTAAAATATTTTCTTTATCATCTAAGTTATATGGTATTTTTATCAACTTACTATTAAAATCCGTGACATTTAAAAAGTCTTTTAAATATAATTTTGACCTTTTATTGGAAATTAGACCATCCGTATCTCCACTTAAAATAAATATTCTCTCTTCCTCGTTAATTTCGAGTAGTATTGATGGCATTTTTTACTCCCTCTTGGATTATTTCAATTTTGATTTTAATACATTCACAACATTTATTAACTCTTCAATTGTTACTAATTCTTCATTTTTTGACAAAGATTCTATATTAATAGATTGAAGTGTTCCCAAAGCTTTATTTAATAACTCTAAAGGTTCATTCGCTTGTACATAATCTTCTAAATTACTTTGGGATTTTTTAAGATTTTCTTCCAAATTCAATTTAATTTTTTTACTCCAATCTGAGTCTCTAGTAGATAATAACTTTGACCTACTCGCATCCGGATTATCTTTAAAGAGCTCGGTTGGATTGGGTTCGTTTATTTTATCAACAGTTTTTGTATGTTTATCTAAAAAGTTATTCCATACTTTTTCATTGCAGAATATCCCTTCTTTTTTACTAGGTTTAGCAATTGCTCTAAACTCTTTGCCTTCATACTGGGCCCTAATATAGTCGAAACAAACTGATTTTAAATCTGCTATATCAACTTCATCATAATCCCAATTTACTTTGGTGCATCCATTCGGGGAGTTATACTGTTTTAAATAGCTATGCAAATCCACCATTGGACCTTCCCTTTTTTCCAAACGAGTATATATACCTGAATAATCAAGATAATCCAAATAGTCATCCATTAGTTCCATTATTTCTAATATCTTTTTTATATCTTTTGGATTTTCAGACATCATGTTAGCAATGTCATTTAAAGAAAAACCAACCTCTTTAAGGTCTTTACACTTCAGATATTTTTCGATTGGATTATAATCCAACTTCTCATCTGCACCTAGTTGATAAGTGGTTTCTAGCTTCATAACAGCTTTTTTGTCTGCATCCTCTGGTAAAATTACTGCAATAAAATATTTACTATGATCTACATCATGGTTTTTTTTTCTCCAGAAATCTCTATTTTTATAAATTCTGTTAAGTAAACTAGCCCGTCTATTCCCGTCTATAATTATACCGTCGCTTGTTACTATCCCATATTGCTGTTGGCCTAGCTCTACGATATTTTTTTCTGTTTTTTCATTTCTCTTAATTTGTGATTCCCAAAGAAATGTTTCTATAATGTTTTTATCTTCCTCAAGTTCAGGATTTAATTCACGATACTGTCTTTCAAAAGATTTTACAGCGCTACCAATTCGGCCATTGTATTTATTATAGATTAAGTATTCTAACGGGATTTTATAAGCATTAAGAACTTGATTTTGGCCATCGTAATTAATTTTCACGCCAGTCATGACAGGTTTCTTTTGTTGTATTTCCTTTAGTCTTTTTTTCCTTAATTCTGTTTCCATTCTTTTCCCCACCACTCATTTTTTATAAAAAAGTAAATAATCTAACTTTATTCTAAAATAGATGGATATAAAAGTATATCCAAAATCTTGGAAAAACTACGTAATCGTTAAAACTCACTAATATGGAATGTATATCTCTTAGGATTCGATAAAATAACTAATCTTATTTTATAAATTTGAAGGAACGCCCTCCCAAAATTTTTTTAAAAAAGCAAGTTTTGAGTAAAACATCAAATGATACACATAAATGTTTATTATTTGTGTGAGTTTAATTTTTCTCACTCGTTTTTAATGAATTACAAGTTTCTAGCATGGAATGCATTTATACATTTCTAAATTATTATATTGCGCTCATTTTTCCACATAGTCTTGAACAAGTATAAAGGCTGCACCAAAAAACGGTTCAGCCTTTTCAACTCTTGCTCTAATGGGCACCAGCTCTTAAAATTAACTCCTCTGCGCTTCAAGCATATTCATGATCTGCTCACTACGCTGTGTGAGTTTATCTATCGTTTCTACAACTTTATCAACTAGATGCGAGTTATCAAATCCTGGTGTAAGTTCAATCAAACTCAGCTTGTGATCTGGGTAATTCTGATTGCCTGCTGAAGCCCTATATCGATTCGGGAAGATTGCCCAAACTTCCTGTACAGGACTAATGTTGAAAGCGGAGAGGAATGGGTTGGTTCCGTCCCCGAACAGGAACGGTGAGTGTAAGTTATCCCCGTAGCTTACGAGTTGTTTCATGACACTATTTTGCTGGTTCGAATAAATCAGATTTTGGTTCCAGATTGCGTGTCTTGGCCTATACTTAAAATCGAAAATGATACTGCCAATGAAGGCGTCATTCTTGTAAACATCGATTCGTCCGTCAGGGCATGTATGTGTACCGCGTGTGTAGAGCGGCTTTTGTTTCGATGTCAAACGGCTTTGTGTTGGCAGAAGCGCTTCATAGACTAAATGAATTCGAAGATCGCCTTTTTGGAATACAACTTCAGTATCGGAAGGCAGTGTAGGGACCAGAAGCTTTTGGCCATCGAAATTTTCGCTGAAAACCCATCCTTTGATAGGGGTGAATCCGCTTTTTTCACTGCTAAGAGCTCTAATGAACTGGATATAGCCCCAAATTTCATAAAGTTTATCTGTCCTCTTCCATTGATAAGAATAAGACTTATCCATTATTAGCTGGATCTGCTCATTGTTCAGTTCCCGGTACAGCTGGTAAAGCGCTCTGTATCGAGGATCGCTGTTCATGATAAATGGAGGAACAGAAGATTTATAGCTGCCGACTGCTTCATACCATGGGGCCGTTTTGATCCACTGGATTGCTGCCCTCATTTTGCCTGCCATTTCACTCAATCTTTCAAGCTCAGTCAATGTCCTGTCTTTTTCTAATGGTGTCCTGAAATCCCCAAATTGACTTGAGTTTTTGATACTATACTCCATCTGGTCCACCGCTTCAATGAAGTCCGATAGAGTATGTGCAACCGACTGGATAATCTTTTTTGCAAATTGGTTTTCAGGTAAGTCATAGGTGATGGCGCTGACAGGCGTTTTCAGGACATGTTCATTTTCCGGGTGACTTACACGGTGCCGGATTGTTCTTTCATCAATCAGCCGAGATTTCTCCTTGGGAACAAGGACATAATCCTTACTGATTTTATAATTTACCTTCCTGTACAGATCGCTTAATGCCGTCATGACAGAAGGAAATCGGTTTTTGATGACAATGAACTGACCCAGTAAGCCCTGCGAAATACCTTCATGTCCTGTGTTCATCCCTGTTTTTTTGAGGATGACATCCCGAGCTAGTCCTCTTAGCTCTTTTTCTACTTCATTCCTCATTACTTCCCACTGAGTTTCCTCTATTTGCTTGGGTATAACCTTGACCCAGCTGTAGAAGCGTTTATCATCATGATCCACGACTATCCGATAAAAACCTGGAATCAACGGATAATAGTCATTATTATTTGCGAATAAAGTAACTGGCTGCTCTGAAGGGGCAAGGAAAACCTCACCCTCGAGCGGATCCACCTCTAGTAATCTTTCTGAAAGAGTATCCAGTCCATCCATATAAAGACGAGAGTTTTTCTTTTTGGAACGAAACGCAATTGCAAGTTCAATATTTTCTTTAACCTCAATGTAACGTTCCTCCCTTTTTTCATAAAAATCGAGTTCGCTGGTGAAGAAGTGCTCAATTTTTAAAGGGGCTTCGTGTTCCCCACGCTTTTGTGTAAGGATTACTTCAAAGCCATCAGAGAGTATATCCATTGAACTTCAACTCTTTCGCCTTTTGAATGATCAGGTTTCTCGTTTCATAGAATTCAGAGACATCATGGAAGGTATCAAGGATGTCTGCCAACTTGCTATCTGTAACTGTGTCATTGATAGCGTCATACGTTCCGAGGAACTTCTTCAATTGCTCTTCCGGTCCCCTAACCTTGGTCATGATCCGCTGGACGATTTGCAAATCGAGCGCATTCTGCCTTGATAGAGCTTCATTGTTCGGCAGATTTTTCAGATACATGTCAATCTGACGTACAATTCTCGGTCCAGCTCCGATATTTTTATTAACGCTTTGCAGTTCCTGGTGGATTTCCCATAGGAGTGAAAGCTCCTGCTCTGACAACTGGATGTCACGGTTATTGTTTCTAAAGCTGTCATAAATCTCGAACGTGACTGACTCTTTTTCTTTCTTAAGCGGCCCACGTTTTTCCTCGGCTGCATTTTTGTTTTCTTCAGAAAGTGTCCTTAAATTCTCGAAAGGAAGTACATTCAAAGAAATGACATTAGCACGGTCCAGTACTTTGTCTGAGAAATGGTATGTTGACTCGTCAAGGTTGACTGTACCAACAAATACGACATTGTCACCAATCGGGATGACAGGCGGATATTGTGCCGAATTATAAAGTCTATTCTCTAAATCATCGTTATAAAGTCTCAGAACCCTGCGGGGACCTGATTCGTTTTCCAGGACGGACAAGAATTGTGAGAAGTAATGTTCGACTCTCGCAAGATTCATCTCATCGAAACAAATGATATGAAGCTTTTTCTTATTTTCCTTTGCGCTCATCAAAGCATTAATTAAACCTGAATCCCCAGGTCGGTATACCATGTGAAGTGTATCTGCATATCCTATTAGATCTGCATCATCCGTCCATGCTGGCCTTACCGGAATGAATGTCATCTGGTGACTGTCAAACAGACCAAGAGCCTTGGCGTACGCCTGAACTAGCTTCGATTTTCCTGTTCCGCTCATACCCGCTAAAATAACAAGGTTGGATGATTTCATGGCTGTATGAAAGTTGTACAGGTCCGTCAAATCATATAGCAGGCCTTGTTCTCGAGTTACCTGAACAAATTCATCCATCAATCTTTCTTCTGTTTGTTCAGATTCAGTAGATATATGTGGTTCTGGCTTTCTTTCCGGTTCAGGATGTACTTGAGTGACAGGCTTTTTTTCCTCTTGCTTTTTTAGAGTAGGAGGTTCTGCAACTAGACTTGCAGCAACCTGCCCTGCTGCCTCTTCCACATCACTTTTAACTTTTCCTATCGACTCATTAAGCTGCTCTGCAGAAGGAATCATTTCGGCAATTTCAGAGAAGACCTCAAAGGTGACAAACATAACATTCTCACCATAATCATAGCAATCATCAAGCCATTGATCATTGAATGGCATCGTACGAATGGAATCATTAGAAGAGAAAGCGAACCCTCCATGTGCATAATGGTGGCCCGTGAATTCCCCATAAACTCGATATTCTTCCTCTTCATTTTTCCATAGGATGTATTTTGGAGTATCATTCGCTTCACTTGTCACATTGTCCACTCGGCCAATATACTTACGATTTTGCAGCCGGTCTAGGAACTCTGAATATGAATTTCCATGCTCTTCTTCACTGAACACAGGGAGCGGAACCAAGGAAACTCCATTGTGGAAGCTTTCTGATTTTGGAATCAATCTGATTTCTCGTCCTACGTAAACTTCCGTATGGTCGTATAGAACCTTGCGCTGCGGCTTGAAAACAACTAAATTATCTTGAAGAAAGTCCTGTAATGCCCGAATTCGATCAATCGGATGATCATGATAATTGTCTTCAAAACCCCATCTTTCGAGATCAGTTGCATAGCAAGTTACTAATTTTATATTTGGAAAGCTCTCCGGTTCTTCTGAAATAATTTTAACGAAAAACTGGATTACGTTCTGGCTATTAATATAAACGGCTTGCTTATCAATAGTATTTAGCACATATTCCTCATCTGCCAATATTCCCACTACATCAATGTTCCATGATTTGTTCATTTGAATCTACCCTTTCTGCATATGATTCTCTAAGTCTATAAAAGTAGCAAATTCCTGAGTGTCTCTATCTTTGAAAACCGTCTTTAAACGCTTTTGAACACTTCTTGGAATTTTGTAAGTTAAAAGCCAGATTTGGTCGGCTGCTTCTACAATATCTTTTTGTTTTTCTTCTTCGATATCCGAAGACTCAATAATATTCAGGTTAAATTTATTGTACCGTTGCACCCTAGAATTCTTTGGATCTCCGATAACTGCAACATTAATTCTGTTCTCTTCTTGTATTAAAAGCTGTTCTTGTCCTGCATTTACAGATTCCGCTACAACACTTTGTTCTTCAAGATTGTTCTTTTGCTGGGTTTTAAAATTTAAGATTACAGCATTCAGCCTTGAGATTTCCTCATCCTTCTTTTTCATGATGGCCTTTTGCTGTTCCATTTTCTTCTCCATTGAATCTCTCTCAGCATAAGCTGACTCTGCAGAACTTTTTAATCCCCCCTGCTGACTTTTTAGGGTATGTATTTCCTGAGTAAGTCCCTTCTTCTCTTCTTTCCAGGCCTTCTTCTCTGAGTTAAGAGCATTCTGCACGTCGGTTAACTTTGCTTTTAACTCTTCATTTTTTTGCTCAGATTTGACTAATTTCTTTTCCAGCGCGGCAATTTTTTGCTGTAGCTGTATTACGTCTTCATCTTTTACTAAAGGTTTCGATTCTACCTCTTCTTCGGTCCCCTCTTCATCTCCGAAGTTCTCCTCAGCATATTTTTCCATCTGATCGAGTTTTCCTTCTTCAATCAACTGTTCAGCTAGCTCCAAAGCATTATTGATATCATTCTCATCATCACTAGAGAGCATAACACTAAGTAATATAGAAGGAGTTATCTCTTCTTCCATTAATGATTGTAACTCTGCCTTACTTTTCCCTCTATGCTGTAAAAATTTCTCGTCTCCCTCAGCTACCGAATTAAAAAATCCCCTTAAATCACTAAGGTTATTTGGAGAAAGTGCTTCATTTATAAGTTTCGGTCTCAAAACTTTAAAATTTTTAAGTTGTGGATTGATCTGCCGAAATCCAGGAATTTTCAATCCGAGATTTCGTCCAATCGAAGCAACACCGTTATCAGAAAAATTATCAAGAATCCATTTCCATAAATCTTTCTCTGTCATTTCATTACCCCCTTCTAAGTTCAATATAATAGACTTTATTAATCTCTAAAAACTCTTAAAATTAATCTTACATTCTATCCTCCTACATACATGCTTATTACAATACACCTTAATATTTTACTATATTTTACAAGGTTCGACATTGATTATTTGGATAAAGTTAAGGATGTGAAACCCTTTAATAAAAGTGATAGTTAATCTTTCTGAACGAGGTTATTGGAGACACAGTTACGCAATTGTGTTTCAATGGTGAATTGAATCATTACATTAGTGAACTGTCTCTACTTAAAAAAGCCTTATCCATCAAAAATGGATAAGGCTCTAACATTTATCATAGTTTAATTCTTGACGCGACTACAAATTGTGCAACGTTTTGTATAGCCTAAATAGGTTAGTTATTCTATTCCTCACTATACGCTTCAAAATATACACTTTTTAAAGCCTTCCTAGCCGCTCTCCTCGCACTCCTCCGATCGGTCCCAATACCTATAAAATCCTTAAACGGTAGCTCCTCCTGACATATCGTAACAACTACTTTGTAATGATCTGGATACTTAATGATTTCCATCTCAATCTCATCGTTATACTCATTCATGAACCGGGAAACTCTTCGATCAATAAAATCTATGGTCTGCATAGTTACCTCCAGTGGGATAGGAATCTACCGCTTCTTATTTTTTTGCATAGCCTTTATATCTTCAACTTCTTTTGTGGAGCTGATAAGGTAATTTTGGTTTTCTTCTACTTCATCTATTTCCTGAGCGAGTTCCAAAAATGTTATGCCGAATGCTGCGGCTAGTTTGTACAATGTAGATAGCGTCGGACTGGATACATCATTCTCTAGATTGCTTATGTATTTTCTGTCAAGTTTGCTTAATTCTTCTAAATCTTCTTGGCTTAGGAATTGTTTTTTACGTAACATTTTTAGTTTATGGCCGAATCTAATGGGCTGTTTCTCTTCCAAGGCGGTTACTCCTTTTTACAACCATTAGATACCTAAGGGAAAGTGCTAACCACGCACTATAATGACCATTTGTTTACCTTGTCCAACATTTATGCCGAATAACAAAAAAACGACAACCTATAGCTGTCGCTCCATTTAAACAGTATTATGTTAAGGGGCTGCTTGGCTGCCACCTTAATCTGTTTTTCCAAACAATCTATATTTCTGAATTGGGCTACTTTCTAGGGACTTACTCTCCAACCGTACCATCATTATCACGATCGTCCATATACGGGTATAACCAATGATCACTCGTGATCGGCATGCTGAAACCAGCGGCTTTTGCTTCTTTAATCGTCACCTGTCCATTACCGTTTGTATCAACGCTTGAAATATCACCGTTTGTGTTTGAACTGGTTGAATCGGAAGGCTTACTTCCTGTTGAACCGGTTGATTTATTTACTACCTCAGGGTTCACATTGTCAAATTCATCAACAATTTCGTTACCCATTATTGTATAAGTATACTTATAACTTGAAGGAATCTGCGTTTGCTTATTCGGGTATGTGATGATTGCTTCAAAATGAGTGGCTCCGCCTGCTTTACGGATCACTTCTTCCATATAAGCTTGATCACCATGTCGGTTGAGTGCGCTATCTTGAGGGGTAATATTGTATGCATTCGATACCCCTCCGAGAGAATCAGCAATCACATGCCCTTCATCTAAAACGTCACTTACGACACCGGGAACCTTTGCTTCATCAGAGTAGTATCTGCCAGAAGATAATACAGGTTCGTTACGGTCATCTTGGAGAATGATTTCGTCAGCAATGACACGTACTAGTTGCCCGTATTCATTGGTAAATGCCCAATATTCCCGGTCTCCAAAACCAATGTCAACGACGACGTTTGGTTCACGATACCCAGACAAATCACCACCATCAACTTCAATAAGCTTGTATCCAGGGAACAGTTCATTATGGGGGTTGGTTGCTGTTTCCTCTGCTGCTTGTTCATCATCCACCGTATTGGTCGCTTCTTCTTTTTCACGATCTTCGTTTGTGTTAACTGTAGTTACTTCTTGTGAATCTTTTTTTCCATCTGTTTTGGATGGATCATCTACGCTGGTACAACCAACAATGAAGATGGTCGTTAAGAGTAAAATGAAATAATTCATTTTTTGTTTCATTTCAGGACTCTCCTAAAAAAGTTTCATATTGTTTATATCTCAAAATGGTAACATAAATTAACGTTATTAACCTATTGTAAATAGTAAATTCCAATATTAACTTTATATCAACAAATCCTTTGTTAGAAGTGTAAAGTATTAGATTTCATTAAAGTCTTAAGGAGAAATTATCGAATCTAACCCTAAAAAGTTATGACATCAAACCACAAAAAAGCCTTTTCCCCCAAGTGTTTTGCTCTCCAATGCAACGGCTTCATAGTGTGTAAAGTGTACCTGCCAGAATAAAAAACCACCATCACATCTTTTTGCTAATATTGGAAAAACATATTACTTTGCGCAAAGTAATAATCATTATATAATATGAGTGAACAAACCAAAGGGGAGGATTTTCAATGGGGAAATTTGATAATAAGATTGTTCTAGTTACTGGTGGAGCTTCAGGTATGGGAAAAAGAATGTCTGAGCTCTTTGTTGAAGAAGGGGCTTATGTCATTGCCGCTGATATTAATAAGGAACTGCTTGATATAGTCAGTCAGCATGAATCAATTGAGGGTAAATTGTTGAATGTAATGTCTGAGGATGATTGGAAAAAGGCAGTGGATGAGATCATTGCTGATCATGGAATAATTGATATCCTGATCAATAATGCCGGTATTTCAACTGAAAAGCAGATGGACGAAACTACGATTGAAGATTGGGATTTGATGATGCGGATTAATGGCTTTGGTCCGTTTGCTGGCATGAAGCATGTGCTCCCACATATGGTGAAGCAAAACAAAGGTGCTGTTGTGAATATTTCAAGTTATACCGCGATGGTTGGTTTGGGAGTGAATACGTACACCGCATCAAAAGGTGCCGTTCGATCCATCTCCCGTGCAGCAAGCACGGCCTATGGCAGATTTGGAATTCGCGTGAATACTGTATTCCCTGGTGTTATCCAAACACCTATGACGGAAAACTTGTCAGAATCCAGTGAGGTTGTACAGCGCTTGATTATGGCCACACCTTTGCAACGACTTGGTCATGCTGATGACGTGGCACGCGCTGTATTGTTCCTGGCTTCAGATGATGCTTCTTACATCACAGGGGCTGAACTGGTCATTGACGGTGGTTTCTCTGCCCAATAAGTTAAATTAATTCCATACAAAAAGCATGGTTCACGAAACCATGCTTTTTGTTTGTCCTCAACCCCTTCGCTCATATCCTTGACTGGAAAAATCCATCTAGGTAGAATGAATGGGACTAAAACCCATTTATTTTGCCAGAAGGCACTAATGATATCCGGAAAGAAGTGAAATACATGTCAATCCAGATTGTTCTTTTAGGCTTGCTACAGGATCAATCCTATCACCCATATGAAATGAAGAAAACCATTATTGAAAATAAGTGGGACCACCTCTTCCCAGTGACAGATGGGAACATTTATCATGCAATTAGAAAGCTTGAAAAGCATGAGTGGGTGACAGCGGAAAAAGAAGAGAAAGTCAATAATCGTCCGAACAGGACTGTCTATTCCATAACGGATGAAGGAAAAATTCAATTATCAAAAGAAATTCAGCTCGTATTTGAACAAAGGCTGAAGGAACCCCGCTCACTTTATCCCGCCACCCTTTTCATCCATTCATCAAACTTGGATGAAATACAGAAAAACATTCAAAACTGGATCATCGAGCTGCAGGAAGAAAATTCGGTACAGACAGAATACCCAGCTCAGCTCCCTCAATTGATTCACAGGCATTACAAAGAAACGAATGAGCTTTATATCAAATGGTTAGAAGACCTTTTGGGAAAAATAAAAAAGAGTTAGAAGAACGTGTATTTTGTCCTCTAACTCTTATTTTGTTTTTTGGCTCTTTTCGTAAAATACCTTTATTCTACGCTTCCTTAAATTCACTGAATCTCCCACACCAATTAAATGGTATTATTGGTATATATTCCATTGTGAAAGGTGATACCATGACCAAAAATGATCAACATATTATTTCTACTCAAGAAGAATATGAAGAGTTTCGTTCCTCAATCGGAAATCCAAGCCCACGTGCAGCCAATAAAGTCATTTCATTTATTGATGCACATTGCAGAAACTTCATTCTGAAATCCCCGTTTTTATCATTGGCCACTTCGCATATAAACGGTCAATGTGATGTGTCACCACGTGGGGATGCTCCCGGGTTTGTAACGGTCCTTGATGAGCAGCATTTGTTTATTCCTGAACGGCCAGGAAACCGAAGAATGGATTCTGTCCATAATATCATCACTAATCCTAATATTGGACTGCTGTTTCTCATCCCTGGATTAGGTGAAACATTAAGAATTAACGGAAAAGCATATATTAGTCGTGATCCTGGACTGCTCGAGAAAAGTGCTGTGAATGGAAAAGCACCTTTGTTTGGTATTTTAGTAGAAGTTGAAGAATGTTATGCCCATTGTGCGAAAGCATTTATCAGATCAGGATTATGGAACCCTGATTCATGGCTCGACAAAGAGGTTCTTCCCTCCGTTCCCAACATGTTAGTCGCTCACTCTAAGATTCCAAATGTTTCTGCTGAACAAGTGGCAAGGGAGTTAAAAGAAGGTTATACTAACAGGCTTTACTAACTGGAATTATTAAAGGTTAATAGAGATGAGTAACATATTTATGTGCCTCCCATAGTAACCGGATACATTTTGAAGAGGAACTATAGGTGATCAAGATCTTAGTTATTCATTCATCGATATTTCATTTCCCTCGGTAACATTAAGAAGCTGAACCTGCACCTTACCTGGTTCAGCTTCTTCTTGCTTATATTTACTAGTAAGCAAAGGTAATATCCCCCTGCCAAATCTATAACTCTAATGAGACAAGCAGATACACGGATGTATTTTGCTAGAGTGCGAAAACACCATATCACTTTCCTACTCCCACTTAAACACATAACTTGCCACGATGAATCCGCCAATCAACCAACCACTGAGGACCAGGGTTTCTGTCCCTAATTGGAGGAAAGGCGTACCGAGGTTCATCGTCTCCCTCAATGCGGAGCTCAAATGGGCGATTGGCAGGATTTTCACGATCGGCTGGATGATGTCTGGCATATTGTTAATCGGGAAGAACACTCCTCCTAGGAACAGCATCGGGAAAGTGATGAACCCTGCAATCGGGCCAGCGCTTTCAGGGTTTTTCGCGATTCCGGCGATAATGAAACCTAGTGCCATGAAGGCAAGTGTTCCAAGGATGATGAAGAAGATCATGGCAAGCCAGGAACCCGCTACATTAATGCTAAATACGAAATGAGCGATGAGGACAACGAGCAGTGCCTGGGTTCCATTGAGCAGCAGGCGGGCGGTAATTTGTGCGGCGATGAAGGTGGAGGCTTTCAGTCTCGTTCCTTGCATTCTTCGCAAAATACCTCTTTCACGCCAGGCGGAGATTTGGCCGGCGACTCCGTTCATATTGTTACTCATGATCATCATGGCGACAATTCCTGGAACGAGGAAGTCCACATAACGGATGGTCAGTGCTTTTATCCCCACTTTTTCAATCGTGACGATCGGTTCGTAGTCTGCAAGATTCTTGCTGTATTGATCAATGATTCCGTTCACAACCGTTATACCGAGTTCTGAGGTCGTAAGATTTTTTTCATTATAATAGACAGGCAGAGTTGAGAGTTCATTTTGCTCCTCCAGGTTGCTCTCGTATCCTTTCGGAATTTCCATGAACAGCTGGATGTCTCCATTTTTCAGAGCTTCTTTCCCGCTTTTGACACTTTTGAACTTTTTCGCCTCAAGCCCCTCATTTTTGTAAAAACGTTCTGTTAATTTCTTTGAAGCATCTGTTTGATCCAGGTCGATCAGTCCTACTGATAGAGATAGATTACTGTCGTTTCCGGCAAAAGTTCCAAGGGCCAGCATCAGAATGATCGGAAAAAGTAAGGTGAAAAACAAAACCTGTTTGTTTCGTGCAAAAATCCGTAATTGTGCCAGAGTTAGTTGCCAATAAGCTTTCATGATTCCCTGATGCTCCTTCCAGTCATATGGATGAATACATCCTCCAATGTCGCTATGCGAGTCTGTAAATCCTCAATTTTGAACTGATGTTCTGCAGATGCATGAATCAAGGAGGTCAAGGTGACTTGAACATCATCCGTATACAGCTGGACAAAGTTGTCTTTTATTGACACATCCTCGACTCCGTCCATTTTCAAAAACCAATCTTGCTCTGGTGGATTGCTCAAATGGAATTCCACAGAGCTTGTGGACTGCAGTTTTTTCACGAGATTCGTTGGTGTGTCGAGGGCGATCAGTTCGCCCTGATCCATTATTCCGATTCGGTCACAAAGAACATGGGCTTCATCCATATAATGCGTTGAGAGGATGATGGTTTTCCCACGCTCTTTCAACCGGAGGACAATGTCCCAAAGAGTCCTTCTTGCCTGTGGATCAAGCCCGGTCGTTGGCTCATCGAGAAATACTATGTCTGGGTCATGGATCAGTGCAAGCGCAATGGCAAGACGTTGTTTTTGCCCGCCTGATAGTCCTTTGATTCTGTCATTCCGCTTCTCGGTCAACAGCATATCGCCGATTAGTCCATTGATGTCCACGTGAGACGGATAAAAGCTTCCGTATAAATGTAGGATTTCTTCTACCTTTAATAGTTCGAACAAGGAAGTCGACTGCAGCTGTACCCCTATCACTTCTTTGACTTTGTTCACTTCTTTCATCACATCGAAGCCCGATAGTGTTGCCGTGCCTTCGTCCGGCCTTCTGAGGCCAACTAACATTTCAATGGTCGTCGTTTTGCCAGCACCATTAGGACCGAGCAGACCGAAAATTTCTCCTTTTTTGACCTGAAAGGATACTCCTTTTACAGCAGTAAAGCTGCCGTATCGTTTTTTCAACTCTTTTACATCTACTATACTCTCATTACTCATGACAAGCCTCCATTGAATGGCAGTTATGATTCTTTTGATTTCTTTTTTTCCAGCAACTCCATGTGGGTCAGCATAATGTTTTTTCAATTACCCATTAGATTAATAATATTCCATAAAAAATTCTGTAACCCTTCAAGATCTCGTCTCAATTGAAAGTCCCCATACGATTCAAAAAAGAGTCTATCCCAGGGCTCCTTTTACATCAATGAATAGAAATCTTATATGTACCAGCTATAAAGAAATAGATGGAAAATGTAAAGACGTCCTTTGCTTTGCCGGAGGAAAAATGGAAAGCTGTGGACGAGTGCTGAGGATATGCAGAGCAAGACCATGGTCGGTAAAACATACGATATATTAGAAACACCGGTATTGATGCTCGTTTCGATTAGTATCTTCTATTATATTAAGTTTCGGGAATGCCTACACTAGGAATTCGTTTTGCATAATTCATTTGATTAAATTTTTTGTTCATGCAAAAAAAGACGACAGATTGCCGTCTCTGACTAATTATAGATTAATGGGGAAGTTCCTTAACCAGATATGTCCCTGCGTTTCTTAACCCTCGAGCTATGTGTTATAAATGGTCTTTATTTGTAACGCTGTTTTCGTAAAGTTTGTTGTTTTGAGGATGTTTTTTAAAAAACTAACTTTAAATATTCTGTAACTTTCGTGTTTTACTTTCGTATAGATAGGATGCGTATTGATGATTACTTGGAATGGAGGTATTAAATTGAAGAGAGGTTTTAAAACTTACGCTTTTATCATCTTACTAGTTCTTGGCACGATATTCGTTTTAGACTACTTTGACATTTCTCGATTGGTAAATAACCTTCAAAATGATAAAAATACACTAATAGAAAAAGCGTCTCGCTTAGAGAAACAAAATCAAAAGAGTTCTACCGAGACGGAACGGTTGCAAAACGAAAATAAACAATTAGTTGAGCACATTTCTCAATTAAAAGAGGAAGTTAAAGAATTAAAATCGTTCATTCAATACCAAGATTTTAATGATGCGATTACCACAGTTAACTCCTATAAGGCAGCGAAAACATTTTTTCAAGCAATTAACTATATAGCCTTTGATGGTACTAATGTAACTTACTCAAATCTTGACTTTGAAGGTAATTGCCCTTGTTTTTTCAATTTTGACGGGCTAGGATTTGAATGGAAACCTAGCGTAGTTGGAAACCTTAGTGAATTTAGAACGGAAAAGGGGAAAATTATTCTCATTTTTAATTCCGTTCAAAACGAACATAATGCTTATCAATTTGTAATGACCAAAGCAACGGGATTGAAGGAAAATAAATCCTCGCCTATTGGATTCGATTTAGATAAAGAAGAAAAATGGAGAATTCTAGAGATTAAAAAACTTAAATAGTTCAGTGAGGGTCGGGACCATAAATTTATGGTCCTTTTAAACTACTCTTAAAATTTCCACCGTGGTTTTATTCGATTTTTGGCACGATGAAATAAGCATTTTCTCTACCTGTTTTTCAAAGGACAAATGCTTGTCTATTTCTAACCACCTGAACCAAAGGTAGTTATCTAAATACTTGGTGGCTACTCCTTGAAAGCGTCTCAACCAAGTCTTTAACCGACTATGGAAGTTGTTGTCGTTCTGAATATGATAAATGCCTTTCTTGACACGTTGTTTCTTTCGGTCGTTGATAGTCTCTTGTTGCAATCCTTTCAACTTCGCAAATTTCTTATAGTTCGTAGCTGTGTCAGTGCAAAGTAATGATTTTAGGTCAATGTACTTTCCAATTACAGCATCAATTTACTCAGCTCTTACCCGACCTGTTCCCGCTTTCAATGCAATCATATTACGGTTTCTGTCTTGAGCAACGACAACGGCAAGGTCAGAAATCCCCCTTTTTTTCATCTTTTGTAGCGATTTGTAAAAAGGAGCAATGTATGCTTTTACAGTGATTTTTCCAGCTCAATTTTTCATGACAAAGAGTTCATGAAAAACCCTGGCAAGTCCAGGTATTTTAACTTTTTAATCCTGCATCCAGCTAACCATATATTCTGTCACACTGTTCAGAAGCTCTAGACCGGGGTCAGCGACTTCCCACCGACCCTTAATTTCCAGTTCATCGCATGCTAACTCAAACTGAGCCATCGCAATGCCAATATCGAGTATTTGCATATCATATCCCAGCCTTGTGCTGTAATTCGGGGTATGCTCGATATAAAAATGGCACTTTTGCCGGTCTTCCGACAATACTATTCTCCATGGCTGCTTGTTTGATGCAGAAGGCCCCAACCTGACCATCTCGATGGGAATTTCAAATTGTGCGGCATTTGCTTTATCAAGCTGATTTGCAAAATTCCCGTCAAAAACCAACTGATTCCACGGTTTTTTATTATCAGCTTTTACTACATAACGCAGTGCTTTATCGAAAACTCTTTGCTTTTGTTGAGGATAGCCCGATGGCGTGATACATGGAATAAACTCTCCTTCTGCAAGCTGAAGTTCTCTTTCAAAGGAATTCCTGCTGAAGGTGCCGCCCATCCAGCAAGTTCCCAGTCCAAGCTCAGTCAAGTAAATCACCAGCTTATGAAATGTAAAGGCGAATTCCAGCAAGGAGTATTTCTTATTTTCACACAGACCGACCAAATAGACCTGCGGGTTTTTAATAAACCCATAAGTTCCAAGCTTGATTCCTTTTTCTGATACATTGTTGGTAATCTGAACAAGTTCTATTCGGCCTTTATTGCCAAAAGGTCCTATCAAATTATCTTCAGCTGCTATGTATTCTTTGATCCTTTTGTAATCCATTTCAGATAGCCTTTTTGTATCATATGTTCTGATCGATTGACGACCTTTCATCGTTTCTATAACCGATTTTCTATTACTCATTATGCACCTCTTATACCGGGAGACAAGGGCACGTACCTGATGCTTCCAAACAGAATAACCAGAACATCCTTGCCATGTTCCAATGTTGGAATACAAAACAAAATGCAAAGGATACGTCCCCCGCTTCTCCCCATCTTCCTTTCCATCCTCAAGCATATTATCTCGCCACTAAACTCTTCAAAACTAGGTTCAGGTTTTGTGGGCGTTCTGCTAGTCTTCTCATGAAATATCCATACCAGTCATGTCCATATGGAACGTAGGTACAGAAGGAATATCCTTCTTCTACTAGTTCTAGCTGCATATCTGTCCGGAAACCATATAGCATTTGGAATTCAAACTTATCTTTCGGGATATCATTCTCCATCACAAATTGTTTTACTTCATTTATAACATTATGATCATGTGTGGCGATCGATGTGAAGCCTGGATGTTCCAGTCGCTTTTTGATTAGTCGAAGATAGTTCTTATCAATTTCTTCTTTTTTCTGCAAAGATACTTTTTCATTTTCTTTATATGCGCCTTTTACGAGTCTAAGCCGCATATGTTTTAAATTTTCAATATCGTTTTCAGACCTGAAGAGATAGGCTTGAATGACTGTACCGATATTGTCGTATTCAACTTGTAGCTGTTTTATTATATCAAAGGTCATTTGGAGATGACTGTAATCTTCCATATCTATATTCACAAAAATTCCGTTTTCTTTTGCGGCTTTCATTATTTCCTGCATATTTTTCAGGCAAAAGTCTTGATCAACATCTAATCCCAGCTGCGTTAATTTAATTGATAAGTGTGCGTCAACATTTGAATGTTTAATGGCTTGCAATGTTTTTAGGACATTCTCTTTGGCCTCTATTGCTTCATTCTCAGAATAAACAAATTCACCTAGATGGTCTACTGTAGCACTAATACCGTGAGAGTTTAAATTCTTCACTGATTGGATCATTCCATCTGTGTCCGTTCCTGCAACAACTTTTCCCGCCCCGAGTTTAAATCCCCATTTTTTTGCACTAGCATTTAATAACTGATTTTTTGACAACGCCATGAAAAAATCTCTCGCTATAGCCACTGCACATTTTCCTTTCTGTCTTATATTGGGAAGCTTTCTTATATGGTAGATACCCTTTTCCTTTTTACAATAACTTTTTTGATACTCTTTAAATTTTTTGGATTGAAAGCGATTTAGTGAAAGCAGGATTTTTGGATTGGGTAGAGAAATGGATATTGTAATTACTGAAATAAAAATCTTTTTTTTAGACTCTAAATTGTTAAGCTTGGGGGTGTCATATTGAAGAAATATGTACTAATTTCTGCATTAATCCTGATCATTGCTATATCTTTTACCTTCTATATATACCGTGTAAAGGACTTAGGTGATGTAGTTAATATTTATCAAGTTGATCGCATTCTTTTGACAACAGATGAAAGTGAAAGAGCAATCGAAGGGATTGAGGTTGAAATTCCCAAAGTAAGCCAAGAACAAAAGAAAAAACTTGCTGAATTTTTAAATCAATATCAAGTAAGACTAACGATGAAAGAGGGTTGGTCCTCTGATGATCCAAGCGAACAGTTTACCCTTCGCATAGTCTACAAAAACGGAGATTTTGAGATTTATACTTTCGAGCGAGATATCGTTGCATCAACACGAATTTACGAAGTAGTGAATGCTCCTTTGGATTATAAATGGATACAGGAATTTGAGCGTGAACTTAACTCAAATTAAGAAGAATGTCTCTAGGCAGGGAATAGAGCTGAAAATTGAGTAATATAAGAATGAAGTTTAGGTGCCAGCAATTAAGTATAAATTGATGAGTGGTCAATGACTGCTTTACCGGGAGAAAAGCTGTGGAGCAGTGTTGAGGATGTATATAACGGCACCATGGTCACTCCGGATGAGGTAAAACCCAGGACATCATGATACTTGTTCACAATGTTGTATCATATGAAATTAATCTACAATCTCATCAGCATAAAATAGGTCGGGATCGATGGATACTGGTTTGATAAATGGATGGAAAAAGATATAGACTACTTCAAATACATCCTTATAAAATTTCTTTATGGATTCGTCTTCCCTGGCACATATGGCATAACGATCAGGTTCTGGGAGAACTCTTATCTCTTCCATTGATTACGCCTCTCTTTTCTTATTATCCTATCTAACTACCTGGCTGTATTTTTTATCAAGCTTTCCACTAAATTCCTTTTCTCACAAAAACCAACGAGATCAATCTGGAGCTGAGTCATTTATTTCACTGACCCTTAATCTCCAAATCATATGATCAAAATCTTCACCCCAGTAATCCTCTAATAAGATTTCTGGTTCTCCAAATTTCTTTTTCCAGATAAGTTGCGCACTTTTATATCCACTATCCAGACAAAATTCTTCTATTCCGTTATTTAGCAATATTTCATACATTGCCTTCAATAGTAAGTTTCCTACTCCATTCCTTTGATAGTCAGGATGGACAAATACTGTACCTACCTCGACAAGTTCTTCAAAAGCAGGATCTGAAACATTTCTTATGATTTCATTTGCTGGGCCAAATTCAATTGATCCAATAATTTTGTCACCATAGAATGCTATTAAAAAATATCTTTCCTCACCATTGCTTTCAAAATCACTAGTTAAGTATTTTTTCTTCACTTCAATCTCTTCATTGATATCATCTAGTAGATCACCAATACCTTCTTTCATAAAGGTATCCGTGATCACCGTTTTAAAAAAGTCGTTCAACTGTTCCCGGTCTTCAGTTTTTGGCCTTTTAATATTCACATCAAGCATTCTGATTGCCTCCAAACTTCCATTTTAGCGATTTCATGGCAACAAACTCAAAACCGCAAAAAAGTGCATGATCGATCCAGCTAATACAAACACATGCCAAATCGCATGGTGGTAATGGAACCCGCGCCAGACGTAAAAGATGGCTCCTACTGTATACAGGACACCTCCAATTACCAGGAATATCAGTCCTTGTGAGGATACATTCTCTGTCAGTGGTCCCCAGGCAAATACGATCAGCCAGCCCATCACGACATATAATACTGTGGATGTATGCAAGAAGCGTTTGACGAACAGCGATTTGAAGACTGTTCCTGCGATGGATAGTCCCCAGACGACCCCGAACAGAGTCCATCCTAATGCCCCTTTTACTGCAATGAAAAGGAACGGTGTGTAGGTACCGGCAATAAAGAAATAGATGGATGAGTGGTCCATGATTTCGAAAAAGTCCTTTGCTCTGCCGGGTGGGAAGCTGTGGACGAGAGTTGAAGATGTGTATAGCAGTACCATGGTAACACCGAACAAGGTGAAACTCACGACATGCCAGGCTGTCCCGTACAGGGAAGCGAACACGATCAGGATGACAAGGGCTGCGATGCTTAATAACCCCCCGATTCCATGGATGACCGCGTTTGCGATTTCTTCTCTCTTCGTAAAGATATGTACATTGGCCATACTGTTGACTCCTTTTCTGTATATAACAAATCCATTTCTTCTATTATATTAGACCATTAGTATATCACTTATGACTTTAATAACTGAAAGGATTTGAAGGAAAGAGAAAGGAATCATATGAAAAAGGAGCGGAAAAGCCCGCTCCTTTCTTCATGTTTATTTTCGGTTGCCTTTTAGATCAACTCCAATAGCCGCGCCATTTCTGCTTGAATCGGCGACTCCCTTAAAAGTGCCATTTTCTCGGTCGATCAGGATGCTTTGGACATTGCCGATGGTTGTCGGATTTGGACCAAATTTATGGCCCATGGCATTCAGTTCGCTCAGCGTGTCAGCGCTGATACCGTCTTCATAACGGTAAGAATTAAGATTGTTGGTATATATTCTTGGCTCCTCAACTGCTTCCTTAAGCTCCATATCATACTCGATGGCATGGATAATGGTCTGCAGCACGGAGGTAATGATGGTCGGGCCTCCAGGAGATCCAACCGTCAAGACTGGTTCACCGTTTTCAAAAACAATGGTCGGTGTCATGCTGCTTAAAGGACGTTTGTTCGGCTGAACTTCATTCGCACCGCCAGGTACTGCATCAAAGTCAGTCAGTTCATTGTTCAGCATGAAGCCATACCCAGGCACCATAATGCCCGTTCCGAAAACCTGTTCAATTGTTGTTGTATAGGAAACAACATTTCCCCATTTGTCAGCAACAGTAAAGTGAGTTGTTTCTCCATACTTCCTGTCATTTGGCTGGCTTGTTGGTGTAAAGTTCGCCTCAGAATTTTCATACTTCCAAGGGTCACCTGCTGTTGGAGACTGATTAACAGGATCCAAGCTGATCAGTTCCTGGCGCTCCTTGATGTAATCAGGGTGGAGCAATCCATTCACAGGAACATTGACGAATTCAGGATCCCCAGCGTATGCAGCTCGGTCAGCATAGGCAAGATGCATGGCTTCGGCCAGGAGATGATATTTCTCAGTGGATCTGACATCATATTGGGACAGATTGAAATCGTCCAGTATTTTCAGCATTTGCAACAGGAAGACACCGCCTGAGCTTGGCGGAGGCATGCTGGCAATCTCGTAGCCCTGATAGTCTCCCCAAACCGGCTCATCAACTGTTACATCATACTTTGCCAAATCTTCAGGAGTCATCGATCCACCGAAATCATTGACAACATCTGCAACTGCTTCTGCAACCTCTCCTTTATATAGCGCATCAGCACCATGTGAACGGATAAGCTTGAAGGTTTTAGCCAGGTCGTCCTGAACAAGGACATCTCCCTCCTGAAGCGGCTTTCCGTCAGGGAGGAAAACCTCACCTGCTGCTGATCTTGATAACTTGTCCTGATTATCGGCAATCGCGTCTGCAAGCACTGAGTCAATTGGGAACCCCTTGTCTGCTAGCTTAATGGATGGCCCAATCAGCTGCTGTAGTGGACGTGTTCCCCACATTTCAAGAGCTGTTTCTAGCCCTTTAAGTGTGCCGGGCACTCCTACTGCCGTACCCCCGGTTGACCGTTCTGAAAAAGGAATTGGCTTCCCGTTTTCATCCAGGAACATGTCTGGCGTCGCGCCCTCAGGAGCACGCTCACGGCTGTTCACGATTGTGGTTTCCTTTGTTTTTCCATCATAAACCATCATGAAACCACCGCCGCCGATTCCGGACATCATCGGTTCTACTACATTCAGCGCAAACTGGATGGCAACGGAAGCATCAATCGCGTTCCCGCCCTTGCGCAGAACCTCAGCGCCGATTTCTGATGCTAGCGGGTGGGCTGTTGCTACCATTCCATCCTTGCCCACATCCACCTGGCTGTACTGGTCGTAGCTGAATTGGGGTTTTTTAGCCAGTCCTGCTGCAGGCATTGTGCCGGACAGCAACAAAATACTGAGCAATGCAAACAGCCCGGTACGTAAGAAGTTTTTCATATCAATCCCTCCTATTCAATTTGATTTCAATATTATGGTAGGGGAAATAGAAGAGTAATAGCAAATATTTAACCGAATTTTCTTAATTTTGAAACTATAATACTAGCTGTTTTAACAGAAGGGGTAAATTAGGCATGGAAATGGATAGTACAAAAGAATGATGACGTGTGAAGTTTGATCGCATTGAGGAATTGATTCCTTGAAGAATTAATCAGCAGCATTTCAGAACTCTTGCATACTCCCGATAAAAAGAAGCACAAGATTACCTTGTTTCCACTCATTAATCAATATAAAATCCTGCTACCTTCTTCTCCCTCTCCAAACACCCAACTGAAAAATAATCCCTGTATAAGCAATGAAAATCGATGAGGCAATGATGACTTGCTGGTGATTAGACCAGACATAAAGAATGGTTTTTTGAAGATTGCCTGTGAGATACAGATAGTAGATATATACCAATAAGAAGGAAAGAAATAATAAGAAGGCAAAGCGGAGCATACGAAAAAAAGAGCTGCCTTCGAGAAAGGTTCTGGGAATTTTACTTCCCTTGTTGGAAAACACTGTCTTAGCCATCAACCACACCCCCTGCTTCATATGCATTAATATTCTTTCTCTAAATGGCTATTTCCTTTGAATTCGGCAATAAAAACACATTTGAACACGCCAATGCTTCGTACTATAATGAAGAAAACAATTCTAAGGGAGTTTGGATCTTGAGCAAACATAAAATCTATACAATGAGTTTTGCAAGTGTCTATCCACATTACGTAAATAAGGCGGAAAGAAAAGGACGTAGTAAAGCAGAAGTCGATGAAATCATCACCTGGCTGACAGGGTATAGCCAGGAAGAGTTAGAAGCAATACTGGAAAAGCAGACAGACTTTGAGACCTTCTTCGCAGAAGCTCCTCAAATGAATCCTTCGAGGAACTTAGTAAAAGGTGTAGTATGTGGAGTCCGAGTAGAAGACATCGAAGAACCAACCATGAGGGAAATTCGTTACCTCGACAAGCTGATTGATGAGCTGGCAAAGGGAAAAAAGATGGAGAAGATTTTAAGGAAATAATAGATTAACACTGACCTTATATTTAAAGGTCGGTGTTTTTTTATACAAACTAGCTAAATACCATTTCTAATAACTCTTCTTTAATTACAGGTGCATTTCAGCTTAATGAAGATATGCACCCGTTCGTGAATTATTCATTTAGGAGTATTAACTCTTGCAAATGTGCTTCTATTCTAGTGGTTTTAGTAGGTCCCCTATTAATTTGTTTGATATGTTTAATGCTTCTTTCCTACTTTTTGCTGGTCCAGATATTAACAGCCCGTCTTCAGGCTCCCAGCTATATGAAGCATTATCTCTTCCTGATTCAATGAGTTCATGAACAATAATGGATAGTTCACTAAAATCTTTGTTTATATAAAGAAAGCCGTAGGGGGAACCCCCGACCAATAAAGAACCTCCGTTTTCAATAAAAACAACTTCAACTTGTTTCTTATCAAGTATTATATTTGACGGCACCTCTCCTTTTATATCAATAGTTCCTTTAAATCGATCTTGGTTAAAAATTTTTTTATACAATTTACCTTTAATTGTAATTGTAACTTCTTTATTTATTTGATTGCTTTTACTTCCAACTCCGTAAACAATTCCGTCAAATGCCTGATTGATTTCTTTTGGTACGGAATACCAAACTATAAAGCTAACTATACCTACAATAGCTAGGAAAACTAAATACAAGTTCTTCAGTTTTATTGGAATAAACCTCCTAATTTTCACCAAGTATTTTTGCATAGATTTTGATTTATTATCCTTTCTATATAAAGACCTCATCAATTATGAACTTTCAACATTAATAGATAATATCCTTATTATGGAACTAATCAGCACCGTTAGTACAACAAGTAAAAAAAGAACGCAGCGTCTCTAATTCTTGCCCTCGTTATTGTATAAGATTGTTTTATTCAATTTCATCATCATCGCTATCATATTCAACTACAACCATTTCTACGCCCTTAGGTAGAGTTTTCTCAATATCCTCCATTGTTCGGAAGATCTGATGGTTTGAAATGATATCTAAACCATCTCCATCATACGATATCCAAAATAACGTTGTATCCTTTTCAAATGTAGTCACCAATACATCCATTGTTTTTCGTCTAAATATTGTATTTACTTTTCTTCGATCAACACTAAAAATATCTTTCTGGAGTGACCACACAGCTAGATCGTTCATACTGCCACTAGCATAAAAATATGGGAAAAGAACACGAAATTGCTCTTCATTTCGCAAAATAAATTTATTGTATGATTCATTCCCTATTAAAAACACTGAATGGTCTATTTTATATTTTGCGATCAACCCATTTATTTCCTCCTGATAATAAAGATCAAGAGTGACAACAGCATAAATCGGAAACTGATTTAATTCCTTCATCCAATCCGAATAAAAAACAGTGGGATCCGATTCACAGGGATCAATTTCAACCAAATATTTGTATTCTCCATCCAATTCAAATGGAAAGTGCCCACTAAAATAGTTTTCTGGCAAATATCCAACTTCTATCTTCATACTTTTTCTCACCTTTTTATCATTTTTATCACAGTATTAATCAACTATATATCCTCACAACATTTTAATAGCTTTGTTAGCAACTCTGGTCGATTTTTAGTTATAAACACATCTTCGATAGGCACCACTGCATACCATGAACGTTCACTTCTGCCAGGTAACACGGTTTTGTCATAGACCAAATGGATTCTTAAGCGTTTATCGATTTTTATCGATGAACCTAACTCTTTATAGACCTTCTCCATTTTGTCATGATCAAACACTGCCTCAATGGCGATCTTTCCATGAAACCCGTCCCACCATGCTAAAAAGAACTTTACACTTTCTGAGTAGCCGAATGAACCACTCTGATTGTTCTTAAACAACTTTCGATATAGGTCTTTATCAATCTGTAGTACTCCATTATGGTCATACATATGATCTATGGAATTTTTATTGACTGCTTCTTTCCAAACTTCAACAAAGGTCTCTTCAAAATTTTCCTCTAGAAGCCCCCAATTTGAACTATCAACATATGGAAACGAAGGTCTTTCGTTATCTTTATTTTTGCTGTTTACATATATGTTTTGAATAGTCATTAAATAATTTAATGAGTGAGGTGCATTGACTTCCATTTCAAACCCACTATGGTAATGTTCTTGCATATTACTAACCTCCCTATTCCTTTAATTGAGTTGAATCCCACCTGACTAAACTCTCATATCCCCAATCCTTTTTAAAATTCCAAGACATTTCCCTCTTAAATGATCAAACCAGTCACTTTTGATTGCTTCATCAAAGCACCAGAAGATGAAGGACGACACCACAGCGGTAAAAAAGAAGAAGCTGTTGTTCCATACACTATTTATCCAGTTACCGTTTTCAGCATCAAATATAAAAGTCGGTACAGCAACAAATAGCGCCCCGAGAAAAACATGAAGGAATCCTGCAGCAGCCAATCTTTTTACCCCGCCTGTCCTACGCGTGAGAAGATCAGATAAGAACGAAGACGGAATTCCATAGATTAAGATGATTGGCAGTATGTACATTCCTAAAAACAGCCCCACCCCAGATTCATCAAGGATCGAGAACAGAATCACCATCATCATTGTTGCTCCTAATGCGGAGACTAGTTTTCTTATGAACATACCTACTTACCCCTCCTGCAAAAAAACGGACCAATCCATCCTTTTTCATGAGTGACGACAAATGTCCATTTATAGTCACGATCGACAATATATAGATCCGCATATTCACCATCGGTCATCAATAAGTCTTTTGCCTTCAGATCCGATGCATCCTTTACCATCCATACCTCATCTGAATGCTGGAAGAAAATCAGGCAAGTATCTTTGTATTGTTTTTCGAATGCCTGCTCTGCTTGTTCTTCCTTTTCGCATTTTCTTTTTTCATAGCTGAACAAATGCCACAAATAACCGCTTGCTCCACCTTTATCATGAAGAAATATCTGCGTTTTTCCCTTAGGACTTAAATGTGATGCAAAGGCAGCCTCCCACTTGTGTCTCAAATCATAACCGAAGTCTTCTGTCTTGCTGACTTGTATTTTTTTGCTTTTTAGTTTGTCAAAGAAATCCATGCATTGCCTCCTGTTTTACATGCCTTCCTAATCATTCTCCTTTTACTTGTTAGAATCCTCTTGTCAATTGTAACTGAAAGTTGAGGTTGTGTTTATTTTCATAGTTTATGATGTTCCTTGTTCAGGCTCAATCCTAATTCTGTAACTCTGGCTGATCAGGAGAGAGCTGAAGATAGATTTTAGAAAAGAACATAGGAGGCCGTATTCATGAAGAAAATGCTTTTTTCCATCACAGACTGGGTTTCAACGAAGCGTGGGATGTGGATTACCATCATTGCCTGGCTGGTGCTAATGCTTGGCTTAAGCGCAGGTCCGCAACTAGGCAATTACAAAATAAACAACTTTCAATCGCTGCCGGATGAGGCAAAGTCCATCATAGCGCAGCAAAAAACTGAGGAATTTTTCCCGAATGAACAGGGTACCCCAGGCATTCTCGTTTTCCATAACGAGAACGGCGACATTAATCTCGACGAAGTGAATGAAATCCTGGATGGGATCATTTCAGAGAATATCGAAGGAATAAGGAACATCGTTGATACTCGTTCCCTTCCGCCGCAAGCTCTGGGTGGTTTTATCTCTGAGGACCAATCAACGATGATTGTCCCGATGGAGCTTGAACAAGGGCTTGGCAATGACGAGTATGCTGAAATCAATGATAAGGCATCGGAAATTGGGACAGGTATTGCTAACAAGCTTGAAAGTACAGCTTTTTATATCACGGGTCCTGCCGGAATTTCTGGCGATACCATCAAGCTTTTTGAGCGGGCAGATTTTGTGCTGTTACTGGCAACGGTCGGAATCATCCTTGTCCTGTTGATTGTCATCTATCGTTCTCCGCTGTTGGCGATCATTCCATTATTGGCGACCGGGATTGTCTATCAGGTCGTGAACCAGACTGTTGCCCTTTTGGGTGCAGGCGGGCTGGAAATCAATAACCAGACAACCTCGATCATGAGTATCCTGCTTTTTGCGGCCGTTATTGATTATTCATTATTTGTATTCTCGCGTTTCCGTGAAGAACTAAACCACTATGAAAATAAATTCGATGCCATGAAGCATGCGATGCGTGCGACAGGTGAACCGGTCTTTTTTGCCGGCGGAACGGTATTAGCAGCGATGCTTGTGCTGCTGTTCGCAGATTTCCGCGATTATCAAAACTTTGCACCGATTTTCGGAACAGCAATGTTCTTCATCATGCTCGCTTCGGTAACACTGGTGCCTGCATTATTCACTTTATTCGGACGCAAGGCTTTCTGGCCGAAGGTGCCTAAATATGGTGTTGAAACAGAGGTCAAGCATGGAGTCTGGGGACCGATTGCCAGATTCGTTGTCAACAAGCCAGGGCTTTCCGGCGGTCTGGTCGCTATTATCCTGATTGTTTCTGCCCTGAATGTTTTTAATTTGGAATATGAATTCGACATGGTCAAAAGCTTCCCCGAAGATTTGCCTTCACGCGTTGGCTATGAAATAGTAGAACAGAGATATGATAAAGGTGAGCTAGCTCCTACTACACTATTGATAGCAGCTGATAACACATTAACAGAAGCAGATGCTGTCGAGATTACAGAGAAGCTGAAGAATTATGAAGAAATTGCTTCTGTCCGCCTATCAGCGATTACTGAAAACAATGAAGCTGCCAAGTTGAGCATCGCCCTCGCGATGAATCCGTACTCAGTAGAGGCTATGGACTATATGGCAGATTTGCAGAAGAAAACACCTGAAATTCTTGACGATTTAGGTCTGGATGCTGAGGCTTACTATAGCGGTGTCACTCCAAAGCTAGTCGATGAGCGCGAATACAATAATGGTGACATCATTAAAATCGTTTTACTTGAAACGGCCCTGATACTTGGATTGCTCGTTGTCTTGACTCGCCGCTGGAAAATGCCGATTTATATGATGGGAACGATCCTGCTTTCATACGTATCTGCATTAGGTCTCGGCGTATTCCTGATCGACGTGCTGTTTGGGTATGATGCCATCAGCACCCGTGTGCCGGTTTATGCATTCATTTTCCTTGTCGCACTCGGAATCGATTATAATATAATTTTAGCGTCCCGCTTTATCGAGGAACGCAAGAAACATAATGTAAAGGAAGCACTTGAAATCGCGATCCGCAATACAGGCGGTGTGATTTCCTCAGCAGGGATCATCCTTGCAGCAACATTTGCAGCCCTGACAACAATGCCAATCGCTGATCTATTCATATTCGGTTTCATGGTAGCGATTGGAATCATGATTGACACCTTCCTTGTCCGGGGGATGCTGCTGCCTGCATTGATTATTTTCTTTGAAAAAGATAAGCAAAACAGTGCGGAGATGCAATAAGGAATAGAGAGGGCCTCCTCTCTTATTCCCTTTTTAGGAGGCTGAAGTATGAGAATTTTGGTTGTTGATGATGATGTTAATATTCAAAGACTCGTAACCATCCATTTAACCCAGGAAGGTTATCAGGTTTTCAAGGCAAACGATGCCGAGGAGGCGTTAACATTGCTTGAAAACCAGAATGTAGACCTTGCGATTGTCGATGTGATGATGCCAGGGATGAATGGCTTTGAGCTGACAAAGATCCTTACCGATGATTGGGAAATTCCCGTCATCCTCCTTACCGCAAAAGGCCAGTTAAGCGATAAAGAAGAAGGATTCCTTTCAGGCAGCGAGGATTATATTGTTAAACCGTTTGAAGTGAAGGAGCTTTTATTCAGAGTGGCCGTTGTCCTCCGCAGGATGAAACGGGTCATCGATTCGCTGATCCAAGCCGGGAATATGAAAATTGACCGCAACAGCTTTGAAGTGGAAATCAATCAGGAAACGATTCTTTTTCCGCTGAAGGAGTTCGAGCTGCTGAGCATCCTCGCCTCACGGATAAATAAAACGACTCCCCGAGCAACATTGATCGAGCAAGCCTGGGGCGCGGATTATGAGGGCAGTGAGCAAACGCTGAACACCCATATCAACCGAATTCGGGATCGCTTGAAAAAGCACCAAGCTTCAGTGGAAATCCAGACGATCCGCGGAATTGGTTACAGACTTGAGGAATTAAAATGAAAACTTTGTACCGGAAATTCATCATCGCAACCCTTCTCATCCTGGGAATCAGCATCGTTATTGCCTTCATTTTAGCCAACTGGGTCTACATGACCTCGACAAGAGAACGGATTGACTTACAGAATGTAAAGGTTGCTGAAGAGGTTGCATCAAGTCTTGAGAAAATGCACTCGACAACCCATATAAGTTTCACAGGCTATCTGGACTCAATCAGCAAACTGGGCTATCAGCTTTATGTGCTGAGTGAATCAGGCGAGGAATTCCTCTTTGGCGAACCTTTTTCGAAAAAGAACCTGCCAGCAGAGGCGATAAAGGTGGTTGAAGAGGAGGAAATCTACCATGGAATGGACAATTCAAACTCTCCATGGATGATGATGAGCCATTTTTCTAACCAGCTGGATAATACCGTTGGCGTCCCCTTTACGATTGGAGACGAGGACTATGGCTTGTACCTGAGACCAAATAATAAATTATTATTTTCCGATGTCCATGTTATTTTCGCCTGGTTTTTCGTCGCGGTTTCAATCGTCAGTATCAGTGGTGTCATCTGGTTTGCCAAACACCTGATCCAGCCGATTACCAAGCTGACAGAAGCCACCAGAGAAATCACCAGGGAAAACTTCAACTACCCTTTGAACATCCATCGAAGAGATGAAATCGGTCAGCTTGCTGAAAGCTTCAGTCGAATGCAGGTTCAATTGCAGCATAATGATGAAGCGCGAAAATCCTTCATCAATAATGTGTCGCATGACTTTCAATCACCATTGATGAATATTCAGGGTTATGCGGAGCTTTTAAAAACACAGGCGCTCGATGAGGAGCACCTTGAGTATGTCGATATAATCGACCAGGAATCAAAGCGGCTATCCAATTTGACGAAACAGCTCCTGCTGCTTACCTCACTGGACCAGAAATCGTATCCAATGAAGCTTGGCGTCACAAGGATTGACACACAAATCAAGGATACGGTAAGAAGGCATCAATGGCGGCTGGAGGAAAAGGAGATTGAGATTTCCTATCATCTCCCCCCTGCCCCGATTCTCGCTGATCCGGAACTATTGATGACCGTATGGGACAACCTGCTTACGAATGCGATCAAATATAATCAGAACGGCGGCAGTATTTTTATCCAGATTATCGAAAACGACGATACTGCCACGGTAACCTTTAAGGACACCGGAATCGGCATGGACAAGGAACAAGCTTCGAAAATCTTCGAACGCTTTTACCGTGTTGACGCGGCGCGAAAGAAAGATGGAACAGGATTGGGACTGTCGATTGTCAAACATATCATTGAATTACACAACGGAAAAATTGAAGTGGAGAGCGAGATTCAAAAAGGCACTACTTTTACGATAAAGCTCCCTAAAGAAAAACAGACGGAGGAATAAAAAATGGAACAAATTTGGAGTATTCGGCTTATACGATTTGCAGCGATATTTGGACTGATCGGAACATTCATGGGCTCACATATGGCGGGTGCTGGCGACTATGCCATGCGCCCGATCCACGCCCACATCCTGTTGGTTGGCTGGCTATCTGTATTCGCCTGGGGAATTTTTTACAAAAACTATCAAATTAAATCTAAAAAGCTAGTAGCCATTCATTCTATTACCGGGATGATTGGGTCTCTTGGGCTCACAATCGGAATGTGGATGTACAATATCAACCCTTTTAACCTTGACGATACATTGGTGATGGTCCTGTTCATCGTCGGCGGATCGCTGCTGCTTGTTGCGTTTATCCTATTTGTGGTTGTTACTTTTTTCATCGAAAAAACAGAAAAAAATAAATAGAGAATAACACAGGGACGTACACAGATACGTCCCTTGCTTGTTGCTAGCAAATATTAAGTTGTGATATTCACACCGGTGGTAACACAAAACGCTTGGAAATTATCTGTAAATGTAAGTTCCCCTTCAATAGTAAATGGAACTCTAATGGTTAAATCTGTATTGACTGGATTATAATTAACTTCAAGGTCACATGTTTCTCCCTGCTCAGAGTTTACACATTGAACAAAAGAGTCTTTAAGCTTTTGAGAGCTTACATTGTAGATAATAGTTAAACAAACATTTTGAGTTAAACCTGGAATCACACAAGGCATCTGAACTCACCTCCTTTTCTACTAACTAATAATAGAAAATGTAAAGAGGACAAGTTCGGTTACGGCGAATACATATTTTCTCCAAATTATGCGCTTGCCTTTCCGGTTACATCATTAGGTCATTTAATAGTTAACCATTTTGAATTTCGGTAATGCTTTTTCCGCCTAAAAAGGCATGTCCTGTCGTAAGTTTCATGACCGTATCGAAGCCATAACGGCTATATACCTTTTCAACCCTTTCGTTGATAGGAAATACCCATAGGTTTTCAAAGCCTTGTTTTTGGACTTCTTGCTGAATATGTTGAATGATATATCCTATTAATCCTTTTCCCCGATATTCTTCTAAAGTCGCTACACTTTCCATACGTGCTTGTCTGCCGTGGGCAAAAATACAGGCAGTGGAACAGGCGACACCATTATACCTCAACAAAAAGTGTTGATATGCGGGATGATCGAACTCTTCCTTTAAAGCTTTTTCCCGGACTTCACGCCCGCCAATTTCTTTGATGCTGCATTCGATTTCTAACGTTTCTTGATAGTTTGCTTCCGTAACTTCTTCAACCGAAACAGCATCATTTCTTTCGAGGTTAATCACTTTCTGATCCCATAATTGTACAGGAGTTGCTAATTCCTCATATCCAAACCCTCTTGTTTTTAATTCGCGCAGTAAAGCAGGCTGTTCAGCGGGATTGTATATGTAAAACCTTGGAATAATATTCTTTGCCTGATAAAAGGCACTGACTTCATCCACCACTTTTTCTGGATGATTGACTGGTGTGCGCACATGGGCATGATTCGCATCATAATATACAGGCTGATTCTCATTTAAAAATAGATAACCCCAATCCCTGTCGTGACGAGCAGTAAAGGTGCCAAGATAGGCAAACTCCAACTCTAGTATTCTTTCTAACATCTATTTCATTCCCCTCATTCAATCGCTTTGATAAATTCCCTCTATTGATTTTAGCATAAATATCCAATTTCAGGAGTTGTTCCATTATATAATAGTAAAGGACAGACAGCACAAACTACTTCTCTGTAAAATCTGTTTCTAACAGCGTATGTCCGTCGGTCTGCATAGAAGTTAAATTATCCACCTTTTTTATCAAAAATGAAACCAACATACCCATTACGAACGACATACTAGTGAAAATAAATTATGGAGGTTGCCCAGTGAGTGAGGAACAGAAACTAATCAATCAAATTCGGGCAGGTAATGGAGAAGCGTTCAGCCAGCTGGTTGAAAGTCTGCTTTCTTCTGCCTATCGAACGGCTTATCTTATACTTGGTTCACGGGATCTGGCAGAGGATGCTGTCCAGATTGCCCTGGAGGACTGCTATCTCAGCATTATGCGAGATGTGGAGATCCGCCACTTCAAAGCGTGGTTTTACCGGCTTGTCTATACCCGTTCGATCGATGTTTACCGAAAGCAAAAGCGAAATCAGTATTCTGATATTGAGGAAAATCCAGAAGCGATCTCCAAGATGCAATCCGGATCAGCTCAGGAAATGGCTGTTGAAAGTGAAACCAGGCAGGAACTGCTACAGCTGATCACCCGTTTAAAGGATGAACAGCGTATACCTTTACTGCTGTTTTACTTTGAAGATTTATCCGTTAAAGAGATCAGCGTCATTCTCAATGAAAACAGCAATACCGTAAAAACAAGGTTGTCACGGGGCAGGAAAAAGCTCGGAGAACTGATGAAAAAGCATAGCCACTTTCAGATGGAGGGGAATACTTATGGGATATGATAAGGATAAAATGCAGATCCCTGATTCGCTGCAAAAGTTTACAAAAGAGTTGCCGGGCCGATTCGCAGCTGGTGAATTTGATGATGATCGGAGTGATCGAGTTGCCCATGAGCTTGAAGGGTTCAATAAATCTTTAAAAAAGCAGTGGACATTCTGGAAAAAAGCAGGTGTAACGACTGCCGCCATCGCTGCCAGCTTCATGTTATTTGTTGGTTCAGGATTCGTTTCCCCTACGATGGCGAAAGTAGTATCAAAGATTCCTCCGTTAAGCTCAATCTTTAATAGCCCCGAACAAGACTTGTCAGAAAGACTGACTCAGGCTCTGAAAAAAGAAGGATATCCTGTGAAGCAAGTGAACGAGTTTGTCGGTGGCAAAAATGAAGGCATCATCATTACATTGGATGCCCCAGAAAAACAGTATCAGCAGATAGAAAATGATGTTATAAATATCGGACATGACATGGTTAAGAGCAAGGAATTCAAAGGAACGAGAATTGAGGATTATTACGTAAAAGTAAGACCACATCGCGAACCTTCTGAAGAATGGAAACAGGAACAAGCTGAAATCGAAAAGGAAACTGATGAAGTGTTCCAAATCGTCCAGGCGGCCCTTGAACCATTTGATTACCAGAACCCTGTCGGTTATATGGAAGGTAAAGTGGAACTTGAAATCCCAAGTATCGAAAAGCAGGCAAAAGTGGATCAAATCAAAAAGGCTGTAGAGGATGCCCTCGCTGCCAACGGCAGAGAGCATGTAGAGGTCAAACTCAGGAAGTTCGATTTGGCCAAACGCGAACATTACGCACGCTGGAGTGACGCAGTTTCAGGAATTGGCCATGAATTCATGACCTATAAAAAATACAAAGTATCCGGTGTGGGCTATAAAAGTAAAGACGGCTTTATGACCATTTTCATCACCATGAAAATGAAAAGCACCGACAAAGAAGCCGTCGCTCACGCCACAGATCTTTATACAATGGCCGAGGAATTTATCAAATCAGACGAAATATGGCCAAAAGTAAAACAAGACCCATATAAGATTGTCGTAAGGACAAAGGATAAAAAGGAATTTAATATTGAGGAAAAGCTATTTAAATAAACAAAATGATCATATATCTTAGGCTGTTCTGCCTTACAGATAAAGATCAGCAATGATGTCTACCGTAGACACTTAGTTATTCAAAGCGAACTAAATGTTCACGGGTTATAATATTTACTTTCGGGTTTAATAATGTTTATAATATATATGTAAAGTCCATATATTAAAAAAGAGCTTCCGGGTGCAACCGGAAACTCAATGTACAGCAAGCCGCTTGAAGTGCAGGGGCCAATAGAATAAGAAATGACCTACTCAAACATTTGGCGGTGCAGGGTAGGTCATTTCTTTTTGTTTACAGAAATACCTAACGCGACTAAGGCAATGATTAAAGTTGCGAAACTGATCATCATGTTCATTGCTTCGTACGTAACCATCAGCGGCACCTCCTTCCCTAAGAAAGTGAGGGATAACCGCTGCCCACCCCGCATTTACTGTACAAATAAAATATACCATAAGAAAGTACGTTCGCCTATATGTTGATCCTAAGAACCATTTTATAGTTGTGATCTGGGCTAAACGAATTTAACACGAAAAAGTTACACTGCCTTGGTTTCACTTTTCTTATCCTCGGAATTTTGCTTCCTATTTCATACCAAAATGACATTCAGGATTACGATCATCCATATGACCCGTCGACAGTTTTGTTTACTCTGATTTTATAAAAGCAGCATACTATATGTCCCCACATATATCTAAAAAAACGGCAGTCATCGAAACTGCCGCTAAATGTCTATCTAATAAGATACTCTTCTTCCCTATCATTCGGGACACCAAAACTGCTAGTGCTTTTTCTTCCCTTCCTTCAAACCACTAAAAGACCATCACTCCGCTTATAATGACCGCTTCCCTTAATAAGCGCGCGCAAACCAGACGGTGTGTTTTGCTTCGCTGCCACAATGGATGCATGTCTGTTTTTCTGCTGGTGGGTTGAATGGGATGTTTCGCGTTGTGAATTTCGTTTTTTCTTTTACACTTGCTTCACAAGCATCGTCTCCACACCAGCCTGCCAATACCCAACCTGGAATCTTTCCACTTGTCTGGGACTCTGCAATATGCTGTTCGAGCTGATCCAGACTATCGATATGTGTATGAGAATTCTCTTGACGGAACGCTTTTGCTTTTTCGAACAGACGAGTCTGCATCGTTTCTAATTCGTTCTTGACTTTTTCGACCATGGATTCCAATGGCACAGAAATCTTCTCATCCATATCCCGAGCCTTCATCAAGCCCTGATTTTGATCTAAATCACGTGGCCCTAATTCAATACGGACAGGAACACCTTTTAACTCCCACTCATTGAATTTATATCCTGGTGATTGATCGGAATCATCAAGCCGAACGCGAATGCCTTCAGCTTTTAAAGCGGCAAAAATCTCATCCAGTTTCTCGATAATTGCCGGGTTCTTTTTCCAAGGGCCAACCGGAATTAGAACCACTTGAGTCGGCGCGATTCTTGGCGGCAGTACGAGACCCTGTTCGTCCCCATGCACCATGATGACAGAACCAATCAAACGAGTTGACGTACCCCATGATGTTGTATGCACAAATGTGTGTTTGTTTTCTTTATTCAGGTATTTAATATCGAATGCTTCCGCAAATTTCGTGCCCAAGTAGTGAGATGTTCCAGCCTGGACTGCTTTTCCATCCTTCATCATCGCTTCGATCGAATAGGTGTCAACAGCACCGGCAAATCGTTCAGACGGCGTTTTTTGGCCATCATAAACTGGAATCGCAAGCAATCCTTCGACCACTTCCTTATAAATGTTCAACATTTGCATCGTTTCCTTGCGCGCATCTTCCTCGTCGACATGAGCAGTATGACCTTCCTGCCATAAAAACTCCGAGGTGCGGATGAATGGGAGTGTTTTCTTTTCCCATCGGAATACATTTGCCCATTGATTAATCAAGACTGGAAGGTCCCGATAACTTTTAATCCAGTTTGAATACAGATGCCCAATCATCGTTTCCGAAGTTGGCCTCAATGCCAGACGTTCTTCTAATTGCTCTCCTGCAGCTTCTGTAACCCAAGGAAGTTCTGGCGAGAAGCCTTCAATGTGGTCCTTTTCCTTTTGGAAGAAGCTTTCCGGAATCAACATTGGGAAATAAGCATTGCGGTGGCCTGTTTCCTTGAACCGCTTGTCCATTTCCCCCTGAATGTGCTCCCAGATTTCATAGCCATCCGGCTTAAAAGCAATACAGCCGCGAACCGGAGTGTAATCAAATAATTCCGCTTTTTGAATCGTATCAATATACCATTTTGTAAAATCATTTGTTTGCTGTGCCATGTTCTTTTCCTCCTGAATATTCAAATGTAAAATAAAAAAGCATAAAGAGTCCTTGATAAGGACGTCTTTATGCTAATAGACGTGGTACCACCTTAGTTCGACATTCATAGAATATCCTCTAAAAGTTTGTATCGGAACGACCCGGTTAGTTTTTCGCTAACATCTCCGTGGCAGGGTTCAATAAGGAGGGGTGATATAGCTTTCAGCCAAGGCTATATTCTCTGGATTCACAATCCTTATTTACTTGATCACATCATTGATTACTTATATATAAATTAATATATCAAGTTTCTATCAGGATTTCAAATTGAAGTTTAGGGACGTGCCTAATGCTTCGAAAAACTCTGTGAACAGTAACTCTCTCAACCAGAGATTCTTGGATAGGAAGGAGCTTCCCGAGAGTAAGTTCTTTCCTTCATTAAAAGCGGCAGTTCTTATACTGCCGCCTTGTTTGATCATGTTTATTTTGCGTAATTTAAAAGTGCCTGGTGAACTGTTCCATATGTGTTCAATTTAGAGAAGTCGACTCCTGTGTTGATGACATCGACTGCGAGTTCAGGGCGTATGCCTGTCAGCATCGTCTCGATGCCGATCAGTCTCAGGACTTTATTAATATTGAAGATACGCGCTGCGATTTCTGCGTCGATCATGGCAATTCCAGAGAAGTCGATGATCAGTTTCTTGATTCTGAGTTCACTGACCTTTGGGATGACATGGGTCATGATATGGTCGCTGCGTTCGAAATCGAACTCGCCGATCAGCGGCAGGATGGCCATGTCCTGTTCTAGCGGAACGATTGGCGATGACAGCTCAGTGATGATCTTTTGGTTCCTATTATTTTGTTCATTTGCGAGCCTTTCCCGTTCGATCATTGTTTCCGTGATACTTAAATCGAGCAAGTAGCTGATTCGGTTATTGACGAAAACCACTTCTTCTGTGGAAAGCCCCTCTCCTACTGAAATCTTCGTCAGCATTTCAATTAACTGAAGGCGAGTTTCTGCATAGGGCTTCAGAATACTCGCGAGCTCTTCATGACTAAATTGATATTCCCTTCGATTTGCTTGTCTTTCTTTGTGCCAGGCAATGAACGTCACCGCGACTTCTTCTTTCGACAGGTTAAGTGTATTACCCAAAAATTCAACGAATGCCTTGTTGTTTTTCAACGATTGTTCGATAATTTCTTCCGGAAGATTGATTTCAAGTTTTTTTAAATTATAATCGGTTATTTCCTTACTGATTTCATCTGCATTATCAAGTAGGTATTTAGAAAATCTTTCGATTGGATACACAAGTTCAGCTCCTAAATTTCATTCAGAAAAATTAATATTTTAAATTATAACATGACTAGATTCAAAACGATAAAATTAACCTGAAATAAAATTAGAAGTATTGGTTGCTATTATTCGCGCAGAAGTCACCGGGGAATGCTTCTCTTTTATATGAATTTTGCAATTCCATTTGTTTCAGAGTTCACGAATGTCCACTTCTACTATATTTAAGAACCATATGTTTCAATTTGCTTATTAGTTTCTTCCAGTTTCATATCCACTTTGCTTGCCTCTTCAATATGTTTGTGAATCAGCTCATTTACTTGGTCGAACAGAGTTTTCGTTTGAGTAAGTTCGTCCATGACTTTTTGAGAGCTGCCTTTTTGATGGTCAATCTCCACAATGACTTCATCAACTTCAGATTCAACCTTTTTTATAAAGGAAGAAATGCATTCCATTCCAGTTGATGCTTCCTTGCTTAAGTTTATACTTTTATGAATCAGTTCTGCACTTGAAGTGGCAGAATCCATGTTTTCTTTAATTTCCCTTTGGATGTTTGCTGTCAGGAACCCTATATCATTTGTGCTTTTCGCCGTACTCTCAGCAAGTTTCCGAACTTCTTCAGCGACAACTGCAAATCCTTTCCCGTGCTCCCCAGCTCTTGCCGCCTCAATCGATGCATTTAGGGCAAGAAGGTTTGTCTGGTCAGCTATTTCTTTAATAACCTTCACGATCATTTCGATTTCTTTTGAGCGGTCATTCAATTTCATCATATTCTGGTATGCTTGATCATAGATTTCCCCGACTCGCATAATCAGCTGTTCAGCTTGACGGACCAGTTCTCCTCCCTCATCAGCCTTCAAGACCATTTCCTTAGAAGAGTGGATCAAATCATACCCCTTATTTGATAATCCTATCGCATGATCGACAGAATCTTGACTGATATCATGCACCTTGTCAAAGTGAATCTTTATTTTACCGACCATATCCCCTAATTCATAATGCTGATTATTCACAAGTTCATGTTGTGCGATCGTACTTCCCAGTTCCTGATAGAACTTTTCAATGAACGCTTGGAAAAATGCTTCTTTTTCTCCAAATTGTGAGTACAATTGATCGAATTTATTTTGAAGTGCCTGCTTTTCTTCTTCTGCAACCTTTAACCTTTTCATTGTTATTAGCATTCTGCTTTCCCACGCTTTCCCAATATTTGCATGAAAAGTATAGCAATAACATAGTTCGGTTGTGGTGATGTATATCACAATAGATTATGTGCTTTCTTAAAAGAACACAACAGATTATACTCCACTCAATGAAAAGATCAGGTTTTAATTTCATATAAGGGTGGAATTATCCTATTGATCTTGATATTTCTGCTTTCGGATCATGTCGGGTAGGTATAACCTCAGCTTTTTCTTCCCTTCCTTCGCTCCACTTAAAGACAATGGCTCCAGCTATTATGACGAGTACTCCAAGGAATTGCTGGAAAGTAAACGGTACCTTCTCCAATCCCATCCAGCCTAATGAATCCCATAATACCGCGAACCCTAACTGTGAAGTTAACACGATTGATATCGCGAAGGTCGGTCCGAGATACTTTATGGCCTGGACGATGCCTGCAACGACTCCGATTCCGAGCAAGCCGCTGAACCAGTACCAACCTTTCATTTGCTGCAGATTGAACATGTTGCTCCCTTCAAAGAACAGGCCGAGGATGAAGGATGCCAGGAATCCTAACCCCAATACTAATGTCGTTGTGGTCCATGAGCCCGCTTTTTCATTGACCTTGCTGTTAAATATATTCTGCAGGCCGACAAGCGTGCCAGCCAGTAATGCAAATAGTAAGCCTAAAAGCATGGTTTATTCTCCCTATTCATATAGATTTTCCTTCGCAAGAGACTTAAGCCCTTCCAAATCCTTAATTTCGATTGCGCCGTTGTTTCGCTCCACCAGGCCATTTATGCAGAATTCTTTAATCACCCTGTTAAGATGGCGGTAGCTAGTTCCGATTAGATTGGCAATGTCAGTGAGATTCGATGTACTTACCTTCCCATTGACCAGCGCTTCATTTTCATCATAGGCTACAGATACGAGATAGCTTGCCAGTCTTGTTTCAACAGGATACAGAATGTTATGGCGCATGAACTGGGATTTGATATAGAATTTCCTTGTAATGATTTTCAATAAAAATTGCAGGAATGGAGAGTGATCTTTTAAAAATCTTCGCAGTACACTTTGCCGGACTCCGATCATGACGACAGGAGAAACAGCCTCTACGGTGTTGATCGTATCAATTTCCTGGACGTATTCAATATCTCCGATGACTTCTAGCGGAGTTTTAAAGGATAGAATCAATGTCTTACCTTCTTCAGAAGTGGTAAAAATCTTCACTTTCCCCTTAACCAGTATATACAGATACTCAACAGCCTCGCCCTGGGAACAGATCTGCTCCCCTTTTTCAAATTCAAGTAACGTTAGGTAAGGAAGAATCTCCTCATTAAATAATGACTCGATCTGGTGAGACCGCAAATACGTTTCTATCTGTTCCAATGCTTTTAATTCTTTCATAAGCTTTTCCTGCCCCTTTAATCTTGTTAATCCCTTCGATTACCAACCCAGGATCATTACACCTGCTACCATCATTGTAATGCCAATCAGCTGCGGCATCCTCATTTTTTGTTTTTTTACACCAAACCATCCGTTCCGGTCAATCAAAAACGTCATCCCAAGCTGAGCAATCAACATCGCAGAAACTGTAAGAGTAACCCCAATAAAATGGATCGCAGTTACGTTACTAAAAACAACAATCGCTCCGAACGTACCTCCAATCAAATAAAGCGGCCTTACTTTTCCGAGCCCGTGCCATTGCCCTTTTACAGCAAAAATCAAAACAAACAGAGCAGCTAAAAACCCGGTAAGTTGGGTAATCGAAGCCGTCTGCCAAGTACCAATGTCCTGGCTGATTCTCGCATTAGCCACACCTTGCAGCGTGATAAAAGCTCCCCCTAAAAAAGCAAAAATTAAACCTTTCATTTCTCTCTCCCCAAATCTCATGTTTGTATTAATTAAATGACAGAACATGAAGATACGAAAAGGACATATGTCCTTAAACGAGTATAATTATCCTTAAATACAAAAAACACCTGTACAATGACAGGTGTTTTCCTCACTACTAATTATTATCCTCTTCACTAGGCTCTTCATCTAAATCTGGTTCTTCTTCATCAGGATTTTCTTCACTAGGCTCTTCAGTTATATCTGGTTCTTGGTTATCTTCCTGCTCTTCTATGTTTTCCATGTTATTTTCATCTTCCGGTGGCGGCTCTTCATCCGCCGAACAACCGGCCAACATAATTCCTGCACCTAATGGGATAGACAATAGTACATTTTTCAATTTCATTTTCTATCATCTCCTATTCTACGATGTGTGTTCCTTCATTTCTTTCCCTTTATACAAGAATATAAACTTGTTTAACGTGTTGGCGGTTATTTTAAAAGAGATCTATCACAAAGCTTAAAAGATTGGTAATTTTTCTTAATTGTATATGGAGAGTATTATAAAAAAGCTGAACCGGGAATTTACGGTTCAGCTCCATGGCTAATTCTTTTTCACCAGTTCATATCCGTTCTGTTGGATGGCATATTCAACACCTTGCTGCAGGCTAGAGAAAGATTGGATTCCCTCAATTTTTACGTTGGAACTTAATATTTGGATACTTAGTTCCGCAGATACACCTACGATAAAACAATGACCACCAATCAGGCGGATTGACTGTATGAGTTTCTGGATGCCATGGATTGTATATGAATCGACATTCTTAATACCTGTTAAATCAATTAAGAGGTATTTAGCCTTTAGCCTTGTAATTTCAACCAATGATTTTTCAATCATGCTGGTGAGCCGCTCTTCGTTGTATTTGCCAATCAACGGGAGGACGAGGATTCCCTTCAGGACCGGAATGATTGGCGAAGAGAGCTCTTGTACCAAAGAGTTGAGCTCCTCTGTTCGCGCCTCTACCTTCTTCTCCAATTCCATGATGCTTTCCTGTTCTTTCCTCCTTGCAAGTTCATGGATGTTATGCGAAATGGTCACTGTAGATGGGAAGATTTCTACCTCATCATATTCATGGCCTTCCTGCTGGCTTTTCGTCATTTTATACCACATGTCTTGCTTGAATAGACCGCTGAAAATACCGGCCCAATGGCTTGGCAGCAATACTCCTGCCTTATTTTTACCAGCCAGTTTGAAAATGCGGTGTTCCCAGCTATTGCGTATTCTCACGACAGCTCTTTTCTCTTCATAAGAGTAATCATGAATTTCGAATATTCCCCAGCCTGCGCTTTTATAAATATCACTATATTCATTCAGCAACTCTACCACATCTGTCCTGCCTTCATAATAGGAGCTAACAAGTTTGCCCATGCGGAATCCGGTCACTTCATAGACAGTAGTTGACACATCACTTCCGGAAATTTCTTCAATCGTATTCAAGAACAACTCGATCGCCGAGTCCCAGAAAAGCAAAGCAGGAGCGCCATCAAAAGTCAGCTCCCCTTCTTGTGTATTCCAAATAAATTCATTTTTGTTCACTTTTAACTGATGGTTAGAATGTCCCATTTTAGTACTCCCTTATTAATATGAATTAGTTCCATTCTAACTAAAACAGTAATAGATTGCCAATTTGCCGGTCTGACAAACGGATGGAATCAAAGGATCGTACCATTTACCTATTATTAAATAGCTTTAATGTATTTTCTAGCACCAGAACAATTAGTTGCCTATATTGTTATTTCAAGAGATTAGCGATCATGATAAAGAGTATGGATAGCGTAAAGAAACCAATCATGAAATAGCCAAAATACCTCAGCGGCTTTGGCAACTTTCTCAAATTTACATCAGTTGGGATTCCTTCGATTTTGCTCATATGTTCCATTGCATCATTAATAGGCTTTTTATCGGACATGATAACACTCCTTATGGTTGCACATATTCCTATCAAATTCGGGACACACTGGTAAAAGTTCCATTGGCACATAAACAAAAACTCAAGACTTCAATTTATACTAAGAAAACGGCAATAATAATGACGGATATCCCTGCGATTGTAAGGACATCCTGTCGCTGACTGCTGCCTTGGTTTTGACCGATTTGTTCTTTCTCGTATTGTTTGTGAATCTTATGGTGCAGATGTTCATCGCCCGGTATCTCGGCTGATTGCACACCCATAAGCCCTCTTCCTCCGAAGTAAATGATCTTATGAAAAGGCAAAGCAGTAAATAAGAGTATGAAACCTAATATAAATCCCCAAACCCCAACCTTAGTACCATCAAAGTTCCCAATCATAAGAAATGAGATTAGGATAAGAGTTGTATAACTGCCGACCACTATATAGAAACTGAGCTTTAACCTTTTCATCATTTGTCTTCACCTCTTTTTACATACGATATTCCTCTGCAAAAAGTTCCCAAATGTTTTTCAGCGAACAAGGGAATTATTGTTTGTGAATCCAACAAGTGACAAGTAATTCTATCCAATTAGTGTGCTGGTCCACCCAATTTGATATCCTTTTATCAGGTCATACGAGCTGAAAAAAGCGGTTACCCTAAAGGATGACCGCTCTTTGGAAGTAACTGGTTAACTAGTTAAAGTCTTACTGGATTAATACTACACTGTAATTCAAGACCTTATATAAAGGTATTCATTTCGCCTTCGGATTGCAGTTTCATCATGGCTCCAAAAAATTGCGAAGCTGTAGTGAAGGAAATAAAGGCAATGAGTTCGCTAATTTCTTCCTCAGTCAAGCTTTCTTGCAATACTTTAAAGATTGAATCAGGTATATCACCCCTCTGCACCAAAAAGACTTCAGCAAAACCAACCGCAATCGACGTTTTTTCATCGAACTTTTCCGGATCTGGTTTGCCTTTCGCTTTACAATACTCACATCCATTGCGCTGAGCCAGTGTTCTTCTAACCTGTTCTTTTAATTCGGAAGTAAGAAGTCCATCTTTCTCTAATACATTCCCAAGCCGATTCCAGCCATGCATTACCTCTGCATTATGACCTAAAAGGCGTTGAAATCGTGTTTCTCCCATATTTGATTCTTTTATTCTTGCCATTAAAATTCCCCCTTTGCTATATTTAATTATAGAAAACCAATAACAGAATTCACATTAAACAAAGAATTAAAAACAAAGATATTTTTAATGATTTTAAGGAATTAGAGGAGAAATACATTAAATATGAAAATTGATGATACAGATAGTAAGATTTTAGATGAATTAAGCAGAAACAGCCGGCTGTCAATGAGTGAACTCAGCAGAAGAGTGAACTTATCTTCACCATCAGTAACAGAACGGGTCAGGCAAATGGAGTCTTTTGGAATTATTAAAAACTATACATTAGAAATCGACTATGAGAAATTAGGAATGCCCATCCAATGTATTGTTGAAGCTACCGTTAAAAACGGAGATTATAAATCATTCAAGGACTATATTCAAAACCTTCCTAATGTAGAGTTTTGTTATCGGATAGCAGGAAACGCATGTTTTATGCTTAAGCTTCATTTCGAAACCTTTTCACAAGCAGAGAAATTCATTGAAGATGTTAATCCTTATGCCCATACGGTTACACATTTTATTTTCTCACAAGTACCAACGACCCCGAGGAACTACACACCGTAGACTTTTATTCTTACATTCGAATATTGCCGTCTCTTCAGGCGGCAAATTTTATTTATTCAGCTTGTTAAATTCCTATTAATATTTACTTAAATTCAGAAAGTGAATTAGCACAAAAATGCTTGGAGACCGATATTTGGCTCCAAGCGATTATTATCTGACTGTATTGAAGAAAAGCACCCGTTAGCACAATAAACAAAAGGCACATCCAGTGCCTTATTTAACTCGTCAGCCACCTTCAATACAAGTTGCTTCTGAACTACCAATCACTTTATTTATTTCAGATATGATTGAACTGAGCTGGTCATCTTGAAGGTGTTCTTGTAATGCCTTATTAGAGTCATAAGGGATAGCGTATTTTACGAACACTTCTTTAGTTTCACTCCAACTATTCGCAATACCTGATACTGGCATATCTTTTGTGATAACCATTTATATGCACCTCTTTCTCTATATTGTTTTTACTACTCTTGTTCAAAATTACTGCTTCGTTAGTCGAATAAGAAATTCAACAAAAAGGTGCGATAATCCTTCCTGGATCATCGCACCTTTTTGTTTAAGTACATTCCCTCACAAAGTTATTACAGGAATGCTGCCTCTTTAGCTCAATAAGAGCTTCAACATAATTAATGGCTCCTACTCTGTCTAAACCTCTTTGCAAGCCCAAGCATCAATTTCAATCTTAAAAGCAGGGGCAGCTAGAGCAACTACATAAACCATTGTTGTACAAGGAAGATGTTCACCAAGAAAATTACTTATAATTTTTCTTCTTTGATTAGGTTCAAATTCACCAACTAAATAAAATACTAACTTAGTTAAATCAGTTACTTCCATATTAGCTGCTTCAAGATTCCTCTTTATGTTTTTCAATGCTAATTTCATTTGTTCTAAAGGATTTTCTGGTACTGTTCCATCCACCTGCATACCTAATTGCCCAGATAAGGTTAACCATTTATTAGGACCTGTTATTTATATTTGATGTACATACGGAGCTACTGGAGAATGGATAGTGTCTGGGTTTCTTGATTTTTTCATATGCAATCACCTTTACTATTTAATAAGATATACATCCGTATTTTACCATTAGTGCTTGTCCTTTTGTTTAACCAAACTGCTGCTATAGTGCAATAAGAAATAATTCCACCCAAAAAGCCTTGTACCATTCAGATTGAGGCAACCCTTAGATGATTTACATATTAATTCTTTTCTGCTCCATATCAAACAATTGTGTATATTTATTTATCTTTTCCCTGTCTTTTAGATATTCTGCAAAATACTTTGCTTTATAAAACTTATTCAATGAATTATGCTGATTTTCAATTTCATTAAAAGCTGCCTTTAAATTCGTATATGTTCTAAACCATTCCAACCCATCTCTTGAAAAAGAGTTTTTTATATCTGTTATAACTTCCTCTATATTACTTCCATCAGGTTCAACCCACCAAATATCTTTTCTCTCTTTTTCGGCAGGATTATCTAAATGATTCTTGTAACCTGTTTGATCAATATGACAGTATAATTGATTCTCGAAATGACATTGAAATGGTTTCGGTAAGAGTTCACCTTGCGTACCTATTTTTATGTCACTGTGTCTTGACGGAATAAAGTCGTAGTAAATACCTAAATCAACGTTAATAGACATTGGAGGCCATCCCGTTACATCGCAAAAATACTTACCCACGGCTCTTATTTCTAATACCCATATGCAGTGGTCAATCCACGCCCAGTTTTGTCTCGAATTCACTTTATTAAATCCTGCTTCTCTCAATGAAGGTGATAAGATTCTTCTAATTGTTTTATTTATTTCTGGGGATCCTATCATTACATGCCCACCTCTGAAATGGTTAAGTTTAACCTATTATATAATCACTTCTTATTAAGCTATCCTGCCTCGTTTGTTTAATAAGTGATTCAACAAAAAAGGTGGTTAACCCTTTTTGGATCAACGCACCTATAAGTTGAAGAAGAACTAGTGTATTTCACTATCTGTTTGTGAGAAGTATTATTCCTCTTCTTCTCCAAAGTCAATCTTCACTCCAATAACTTCTTTATAAGTGTTATATTTTACTTTCACCTCATACATTCCGTCACCGTAACCAGACATCGCAACCGCACCACCTGGAACTACTCCCCCTTGAGAATCTGAAGCAACAACATCACAACAGGCAACATAATATTTTAATCCACCTTCATCTATCTTTATGTCATAAACATTTTTCACTTCATACTGTATGGCTTCATCTCTACCGAATACCGCACAATCAAAGATTCCAGCTTGAGCAGAATCCACTGAAATCGCTTTTTCGCACTCATGCCATTTCCCACTCGGTTTCTTTTCCCCATAATATACAAATAAGCTTTTAACCACTTCTTCATCAGTGTAAGTGATAGATGCTGTCCATTTCCCGTTTTTCACATTTGAAAGAATGATTTGCAGGCTTTCTTCATCCACCTGATAACATGGATCAGTGACAATTAACTCTGCAGTTTCCACGGTAAAAGTCCCAACAGGTTGAGGCTTATTAGTATTGACTTTTGGCACATACCAATCTATAAAATCCCTTAGTGTTGGAGCTTTACATTCGCTTATCCCAGTTTTATCATTCCAAATAAAAATTAGTTCCTGAAAAAATCTTTTCCTAATACGGTAGCAAAGTTTATCACCTTTAATACTTTCACCAATACAAATCATATCACTTGGTAAATTTATCGGTCTGTTCTCGCGATTCTGTTTTACAATATCCATTTTCACTCTTGATTGTCCGTTAGTTTGAATAGGAAACAAAGTCCAATCGCCAAATTTTGCTCCATTCGTTACTAAAAAGATTCCTTTGTATTCTTCTGGGAAAATAGCGCCAAGTTCTTTTTCTGTTTTTTTTAATTCAAGCAATGACACACCAGCCACTTTGGAACTGGGATTAATCATGTTTATTACTTTCTTCATTTCATCCTCCATAATAATATCGGATAAATAACTATGACTATTTTCGATATTTATTATTAAATAACCTCTATTTATTCAATAATCTTATAGGATTTCTTATTCAACTAAACTGCCCCTTTAGCTTAATAATGAGTTCAACAAAAAAAGGTGCCTTAATCCTTCTTGGATCAAAGCACCCTTACCTTAAATTATAACGGTTCACAAACTTTTTAATTCCTGTTAACTCACTAAATTAAATTATTCCCCAAGTTATGCTTCGGCAATTATTTAGGTAGATTATCATTCTAAAATCTAACCTTTATCTTTCAACCTCAAAATTAAACAAGTTGGCAAGTTTGATTAACTCTTCAGAATCACCCTGCTGTTTATCTAACAACCCATGATTAGTCATATAGTAAACATATTTTTTGGTAACGATATATAAGGCAGCTGAACCATATTCTGTTGTAGGTTCATGTAGAAACGCCCGTTGACCTGAAACGTTTATTTCCGTGACTTTTGTTCCGTAGAGGGGATATCCAGGAAAAAAATACCTACTCATTTCTTCAACTGATCCCGTTTCATTTTTTGAATAATGTACTGAAATAAACCTTCCTTCTGAAGTCGGGTAAGAGGCCTGTGTATATATTTGTTCTTTACTACCTATTTTTCCAATAGATACGCCAAGAAATGGTTCTCCTGAGATTGTATTGATCTCCTTGTAGGCATCCATTGGATAAACGACATATTCCATCCCTTTTTCGGTTAAAACCGGTGTCTCTTTCCCGTTAATCACTTCCATTGTATACAGCTTTTCTTTGTTTGATAGCATTCCTGAGACAAATGAATCTTCATTCCCCAATTGAATAATTAGCAAAAAAAGAAGAGAAAAAGTGATACTTATAGATGATACGTAACCGAAAATCTTGAAAGCCCGAGATTTAATCTTTTCCTTATAAATTTGCCCCTCCAGTTTTCTCCTGACTAAATCGGCTTGCTCCTGACTCCATTCCAAATCATATTCTACTTTCTGAAGAGCACGATTATAAGTGTTCAATTCACTTTGTATGTTCATTTAACCCCGACTCCTTAATTAATCTTTTTTCCAAAGCTAACATTCCACGATGCAATGTGGACTTAACTTTACTTTCCGAACAATCCAATATTTCTGCTGTTTCGGTAATTGAAAAACCCTTGATCTTTCTAAGGATGATAACTTCCCGGTGCGATTGTTTAAGTGCACTTAGTGCTTCATGAATTTCCTTTGAACTTTCTTTAAGCTGAACCACATTTTCTGGCAATAGTTTAATGTCAATTTGAGGTTGGAATAACTCTTTAAAAAAGCGAATTGGCTTTTGTTTTCTCATGTGGTCAACAGTCACATTATGAGCGATACTGAACAACCATGTTTTTTCGCTAGAATTCCCTTTGAAAGTATGATGGTATTTATAGGCCTTAAAAAATGTTTCCTGAGTTAAATCCTCAGCTTGCTGATAATCTTTTGTAAGCATAAAAATATATTTAAAAATTGTTTGATGATACAGATTGTACCACTCATGAATATCATCTTCCCTGTAGTCTGCCATCTAATTTCTCTCCTTGTTAATTCACTTAATTCTTAGACGTGTGGGTTCAAAAAAGGTTTTGGTTTGTTTTATTATTTTTCTTTATATTTTTATCGGCTCCTATAGCAAAAAGAAGGAGCTGGCATAGCAACTCCTTCTTAAATATGACTTTATTGATAGTTTAAGTACTTTGAAAATAACGTTCGAGTGACAATGTTAAGTCTTTAAGTTCAGCTATCTCTTCGCTGCTCCACTTATTTCTTTCAACAACTCTTAAAACCTTTTTGGAAGCTGTAAGCAGACTGTTCCCCAACTCTTCTAATTTGCATATTGCGGTGAATTCCAATACCCTTTTTCCCTTATCAAATTCGAACGACAATTCAATACGAGATTGAGATGGACATACTTTTTTACCGAGAATAACAGGAGTTCCATCCATAAAGTCAAACTTGAATGTTCGGCCTATAGAAGAAACTAACAATCCCTTAAATGATTTAATCCACCAAGAAAAAATAATTACTACAAAATCAGACCATCCTTCATCGGGAAAGTAGCGATGGTAATCAACAACAAAAGAAATGTTCCCAATAATATTTTGGTTGAACTCTAGTGAATCTACTTCTACCTCTATAGAAATGGTTTGTTCCATTTATATCATTCCCTTATCATAAGGATACAGATAATATTCGACTCCTTACAATGTCAATCCTTCTTCAACATTACTGCTTGTTTGTTCAATAACAAATCAGATAAAATGGCCTACAATCTTCTTTGGATCAAAGCACCGTAGCTTAAACAGAAATATGTTGTTCCAATTCTTTGTTAAGAATAAAATCCCCTTGATCGGTTTTTAGGAAGGGCAACACTGTATCAACTGAATTAACATTTAATTCACCATAAATATGTGGATATTTTCTACCGCAATTATCATCATCTTCCCATTTAATATTTGCTTCAACTTTGCTTGAGTCAATGCAAAGAAGCAACAAAGGTTCATCAATATCTTTAAAATTAGGAGCAACTCTCCAAAAATTTTCGATAGAAGAACAATGAATAAAACCAAAAGCCTCAATTGATTCCCAGCCGAAATAGGAGTTTTCCTTGGCTTTATCCCAATTACTTTTGGTCAAACAATGCAAGATAATCATCTTTTCGCCTCATTTGCATTTTTTAGATTTCAGTTAAAAAACTCTCTTGAAAAATAGACGTTATAAGCATTTTTAATCTGGAACATAATGCTCCGTTTGTTGAATAAGAATTTCAACAAAAAGGGTCCTCAATCCTTCCTGGATCAACGCCCTCGTTTGTTCAATATTGGTGAGTAAATAGGTTTAAATGTTAATTTATTTTTCTTATATAGTTCTTTTAAATTTTAATTCAAACTGTGGCTTAGTTATATAGTCCATATAATGGACACTTCCGTTATAATCTAAATATGCTTGATATCGTGTACGCAGTGCAGGTGCTGAGACCATATTTAGAACTTCCTCTTTACTAACCCAGCAACTGTCTGATGTTTCATCCGATGTTGTCAATTCTCCACCTACGGGTTCACAAACAAAATCAAACATAACTTTTGTGGGTACGATCTTTACCCCGCTATGCCCCTCATAAGTTGCTGTATTAGAGAAAACTCCTACCAAATGAGATACTTTAACATCAATACCACTTTCCTCTTTAACCTCTCTAATCACCCCATCTATTAAATTTTCTCCGACCTCCACTTGACCTCCTGGAAATACCCATTGACCATCTCGACGGGTTTTGACTAATAATATTTCGCCTTTGTTATTTTCAACAAAGCCTCCCGCAGCAACAATATGTACTGGCATTTGCATTGTATATCCCTCCATTACTACCACAATTTAGATATGATTTGCTAAATACAGACAATGTTGACTCTTCCACAATACTACTTCGTATTTTTAATAAAGAGTTCAACAAAAAAAGGACTCTAATTCATCAGGATCAACGTAACTGTATGTTTAAGAATATCGCTTAACAAACTTGGCTTCTTGTCAGAAACCCTTTTCTTTTTTATTACAAGAAATTAAAAAAGGGTTAATCATTCTTGATTAACCTACATTGAAATAAATCTGATGAAGACACTCATTCTTCTGGTGGCAGTTTATAAAGGACCTTTCCGTCCCCGTCAAGGAATTCCATTCTTGGAATATCATATTGATCAACTACCATACGTATTCTTGGTTGTCCTTTACTATCAGAAAGTTGTACAATTACATCCCCGTCCACGTTTTTCCCCATAAAGGCACGGCGGACATTTCCTTCCCATAATTCATTCAATTCCTGGCTTTTTTCTTCTTCCGATTTATTTGACTCTCGGATATCCTTATCTCTTTCAATATCTTCTCTTAGATTGGAATTTGGCCGGTCATAAATAGAAAAACCATAATTTTTTTTACCGTTTTCCTCATAGTGTTCCATCTGGACAACTTGGTCTTGTTTATATTGGTCAAAAGTCAAACTTCCACCAGATGTATAATTGCCATCATTGTCTTTTTGACTACCAAAAATTAAACCACCAGCCTCATCACCTTCTGCATTATAGAACATCATTCCAGCGATAGGATCACTCTGGCGATGGCCTGGGAGAATATCTTCTCCGTCAATAATTGCAGGGGGAATGTTTTGGTTGTTAAATAATTTAAGTCTAACCGTTCCATCTTTATCAACAATATTAAGTTGTTCCACCTCAATTTTTTTAAATTTCTCCAAAAAATCAACTCCCAAATTTTACTATATATCTATATTTCGACAATAATTTACTATATTCCTTCTTCAACATTACTGCATCGTTTATTTAATAAGGAATCCAAAAACAAAAAGGGCGTTAGTCCTTCATGGATTAACGCACTCGTTTAGCCTAATAAGAAACCTCTAAATATTATTTAAAATTTCTTGGAATTTTAACGAGAACATAATTTCCAGTCCACATTTGTGTGGTGGCAATTAATCTCCTTCCGTCTTTTGCAAAGAACAGACCAGCACCATCTTTTTCTTTAAATTCCCATCCATTTGAACCAATCATATGTTTTATATTTTCATCAGCAATGGATATACCTTTGTTCTCACTACTTGTGATATACCAAATAGAATCGCCTTCTACTGCAATTTCTGCTATTTTACTTTCCGATTCTTTTAGTATATCAATCGCTTCTTTTGCTGATAAATTCTCTATTGGAAGAGAGGGATAGTATAATTTATTTACAAATATGAACACAGCTAAAATAACTATTGCTATACCTAGTATAAATCCACCCTTTTTCATCTAAGTACCCCCTTTTTGGGTTTAAACCAAGCTATTTTATATATCCGTTCTTCTACTAAACTGCATCGTTTGTTTAAGTAGATTGTTTCACAATTGTTAATATTCCTTAGAATCTATAAGTGCTGTTTAATAGTTCAACCAACTATTAACGACTTCTTCAAAATTGTGATCTTTCCAAGCTACAATGGTGTTCATTTCTCCTACTTGTAAAACTCTTTCATGAAATAATAAATCGCCCAAAAAGTATGCCAATCGAGGAAAACCAAAAGTTTTGCCGCCATTAATGGAAAACCACTCACGGAAAATTTCCTGAGGGTTACTTTTTACAAGATCTTTTGCAAACTCAAGTTGAATCTCCTTTTTGTGCGATGATGCAAATTCTAACCATTTATCACCATTATCATCAAATGAAAAATATACGCAAGGGGGCAATCCAGGCGATGTTTTCCTTGAAAAATGTGTAGCCGCCCCTTCTTGGAATAGCCAGATAAGAGGACTATTCCACTCCACTGTCGACCAGTCATTTCCCGCTTTATCTGAAATAATATTATGAGTAACGTGTCCTAATTCGTGTGCAATAATGGCCTGCAAATGGCTACTTACTGGCGATAATTTTTCTAACGCAAAAGTTATATTAGGTATTATTTGTTTGTGTGAATAGGCATTAGAACCAAAACCACCGACAATTAAATTTATATCAATAGGATAATTTACTTGATACATACCCACGTAATTTTGTTCTACTTCTTTTATAATGGTGACAATTTCGTTGTGGATTAACTTAATGGAAGTTAAGACTTGAGGATACCTTTTTAATGACTGAATATGTCTTTCTTCAGTATCTTTACAATGATATGAAAAATACTCTTTGAAAATCCCTGGAAACTTCATATAGTAGTTCCGTAAGAAATTTATAGAAGGTTGATAGTTATCCAAAAAATACGGTACAGTATCAATTATTTTCAAAAAAATCCTCCTATTGATTAATCAATTGTCATAGCTATCTTCAATTAATACTTAGGCTATTTAAGTTAATTTTACCATTATGATTTTAGTTTTTCTTAAACTAAACTCCCTGTGTTCTTAATAAAAGGTTTTAAGACTTCACCTAATTCTTTCTTTTTGTTTAGCCAAATATAATGTTCTGCTCCTTCAATTTCGATATATCTAGAATTAGAAATAAGGTTTGAGACTTGTTTAATTGACCAAGAAGGACGAATATCATTCTCGGCATAAATAAAAAGTGAAGGTAAGTCAATCTGTGAGATTTCTTTTAACAATAATGGTTTTTTTATAAATTCTCTCCAAGAATCAATAAGAGAACGGTGAACAATCTTATTAGCCTCATAATCAAAATCCGGTTTCAATTCATCAATTTCTACTTTGTTCCGATTATAAGTATCCTTCCAATCCCTATCATTTTGGATTCCAGTTCCTGAAATTGAAACATAGCCTAATATAGAATTTGGATATAAAAGGGAATAAGCCAATCCTAAATCAGCTCCCCAAGAGTGACCAATTACTACCCAGTTTTTTAGGCCGTACCCTTCCCGAATGTTTTCAATGTCTTGAAGACAATCTTCTAAATCGTACCCATTCCCATCATAACTTGAGCGGCCACAACCTTTAGGATCAAACATAATAACTTCACAAATATCTTCAATAAGATTTGATAAAGGTTCCAAATAGTTGCAAGAGCCAGGTCCACCACTTATTAAAATAACTGGAACTCCCTGCCCTCTTTTATCTGTCCATAGATTGCCATTTTCCATTTTAATGTACTTTTCAACCACCAATATCACCCTTGTAGCAATGTTATATTGTTGATATTCTTCCTAGATATTCTAAATTCCTTCTTCCACTAAACAGCTTCGTTTATTTTATAAGGAATTCCACAAAAAAAGCGTTAATCCATCCTTGGATCAACGCAAACCGATTAAATCTTTATTGTTTAAAATATCCTTCTACTTTACTATTGTCATTTATGTTTTCTTGAATAAAGTTCCTTAATTCTTCCTCACTTTTATATTCACTAAAGTTTGTTCTGTACCATTTTAATAATTTTTCTCGAGAAACATTATATTCATTATCGTCAAACTTAAAGGTAATCCAATCTATATTTTTAATTAGTGCAAATATGAAGGTAGCATTATGGATTGCAGTTTCTTTTAAATTTAAGTCCTCCTCTACTTTTTCAATGTTGGTATAATTTAAAACAATTCCATAAGGAGCTGCCTTTGTTTTAAGTTCAAAGCTTGTCAATTCATCATTATATGCCAATCGATTTAGTACTTTTCCTACTGAATTATTGTCTCCTACATAAGAGCCTTGATATTGATATAAATCCTCATTTTTTTTAACTGCTGAGCAGCCACTAATCAATATGGTTAGTAAAAAGATGATAACCTGAAAAGTAACCTTCATTTAAAGACCACCTTGTCCCCTGTATAATTAATATTTTCTATTTATAATTACGCTCAGTAACTAAATACGTTTCAGTTTTATCGCACGATCCCGCTTGGTTAGCTCTTTACTTCCCTAAAGGTTCTGCCATTTGTTAATCTTTTTTAATTTCATAATCTGTCACTTTTTTCTTTATCCTCAAACCAAATAACGAGCCACTCACTCTTGATTAACTCTTCTGGTTTGTTTTTCAAAATGACTTTCAACAAAAAGGGCGGTATAGTTCTACCTGGACCAACGCATCCGTTTGTATAAAATCGATTATTCTATTTACTGTCACCCTCATAGTTCAAGTTTGACGAACCGCTTCACCAAATGTTACTTATTAAGCGAATTATCATTCTTGGTATAAACATTAATAGGTTCCAAACGACTTCACCGACTATCTCGATTAGGGAATCTTTAAAAAAGCCACCTCTGTTTCTTTTTTTCCTTTTCATCTTCTATCTCCCTATTAATCAATCTTTATCTATTCTGACTTGAACAGCACAACTACTTTCTTTAAACAAAGTGTGATTTCTTACAAGCATTGGAATATTTCCGATGAAGAATTTAGCACATTAACAAAATATTCTGATTAGTGGACCTTAGAATTAATAGCTAAAGAACTTCCCTCAATGCTTGGAAAACTGCTGGATTAGTAATAAAACCAAAAAGCAGTAAGGTAACAGCTATCTTTTTACTTATTCTTGATAAGGCTTTATTTTTCACAAGGGAAATTATTGAAAAGATTATGAATACAGGATATACAATAAACGAAATAGCAATAATTATTAAAAATGCATCTCTTGCATTATTTGTAATTAATTCAATCCAATATCCTAAAGTCCATTGTAAAAGACAAATTCCACTTAAACTAAGTAAGAACCATATTGGTAATTTCATAATTTAGACTCCTTTGAAGTCCCCTTTACTTTCTTCTGAAAGTCATTTACTTTCTCACTAACAACAAAGAACCTCTATAAGGATTCCACCAACCCGCTAGCTGAATAATCAAACTTTTTTTACCATTCGTACTTGTTTTAAGATATGTCCATCGAACTCTGAATCAGACTCTTTAACTATTTCGAACCCTTTAGCTTCATAAAAGTTCATGCCAATCTTATTATCTTTTTCGACGTTTATATAAATTTCTATTATACCTTTTAAATCTCTAACCGCTTGTTGTATCAAAGCAGTACCTATCCCTTTACCTTGGAATTCTGGATGAAGATAGATAGCTGCCAATTCGACCTTTCCCCCATCCCTTACTTTGGAATAGTTTGCAAAACCGACAACTTTCCCCTCAACTTCTGCAACATAAACAATAGAACGTTCTATACGTTGTATCATACTTTCATCACTGTAATTTGCTTTTAAGAAATTATTTTGTACTTCTAAGGGAATTATGCCCTCATATGTTGCATTCCAAGTTGTTTTCGCTATACTTTGAACTTGTTTTGTATCTACGTACTGCATATTACGAATAGTAATATTCATATAAAGCCCTCACTTTTAATAGGTCTGTAGAAAATAATTAAACTAAAAAGTATAAACTCCTTCTTCAACTCTACTTTTTTCGTCAATATGGAAAGTTCCATCTCGGATCAACGTACACTTAACTTCAGGGGATTGGATACGGACTGAATACACGATGGCAATTTCATTCTTAACTTGTAGGCTCCAAGGATATTTAACTACTAAACTGTCTGTTAACCTGCTTCGTTCGCATAATAAGAAAAGCACTAATCCTTCGCTGGATCAATGCTTGTAAATTGCTTCTATTGAATTCGCTGCTTCTTTTTTAACTGTTGAACACTTATCATAAGACCCGTAAGGCCAGCAAAAATAGAAGGAATTATGCTGTATAATAAATAATTCCACTCTCCAGTCAGCAGAGAAGTTATTAGAAAAATAACTGGTAGTCCTGCTAATACAATTAAAGATAAAGTTAATGAAAGCTTAGGATTATTTTTCATAATAACATCACCTCAATCCCCTTTTTATATCCATATTATACCATAATTAATAGCGATTTATATAAACTAACCAATTATTGTAATAAAAGGATTTAAACTCACGTACCCTTCAGTTCTAAATTTATCAGCTCCCCTAGCTTAATAGAAGGAATTTACTGGAATATGCTAAAATAAAGTTGAATAATCTTCAAATTATAAAAAGCAAAAATAGTCTGGGAGGGTAGTTCAATGAGAAAAAGACTTATTACACTCATTTTATTGTTAACAGTTATTTTAATAGGTGGTTGCAAAGAGGAAGTTAGTTCACAGGGTGAAGTCGAAAGAATTGAGTTTGATTCTGAAGAAAGTCTGGTTATTAAAGAACTTACTAATAAAAATAAGGAAGAATATCAGCAAATCAGAGAAATAACTGACAAAGAAAAAGTTGATATTTTCTTTAAAGTCTTAAGTAATGCAAGATGGCGAAACAATAACAGCAAAAGTACTTATCCAGATTTTATGATAAACAATAAGTATTCTATATGGATACTATCTCCTGACAATAATATAAGGGTACAAATCAATAACCTTGAAAAAAACACTTTTCTTTCCGAAAGTGACTCAAAAAAAATTTATAAACTCTTAGGCGATGAAGATTAATTGCTTGTTCAATTAACCTCCGGATGTTTAATAACGAATTCAACAAATAGGCCGTTAATCAATAGGAATCAACGGCCAACCTTTTTTTACTGAAAGGACTCTGCAATTTCAATCATTTTTTCCTTGGTCTCATTTTCGTCTGAATAGGATGTTAAGATGTAATGATAATCGCCATCTGTCCAATGAATTGAGGATCCAGGTCCCTCTACATAGAAACCTTTGTTTCCGTTAACTGTAACTTCCTCTCCCTCAACATTGATGTATTCAACCGGGGGTGGTTGGATCGTCAATGAAAACTTCATTCCTCCATCTTCCCCTTTGAATGTCACCTCGTGTATATTTGTTTCGTGAGGAGGAATAACATGTTCGTACCCTTCTATGGTCAGTGGAAATTTCGTCGGAAGCTTAGGGGCGATCCCTTCCTCTTTCAATTCTTCTTTTAGTGCCGCATGGTCAAACCTTTCCTCTTTTTGATTGCATCCCAATAAGATCAAGGGAACTAATAAAAATAACAAAGATAATACCCTTCTCATGAACATTCTCCTTCCATATAAATTAACTACGTTTTCATTTATAAAAAGGTTTCAGTTCATTCAAGATCATTAACGTTCAATGCGCTTGTCCGGATAACAGACGAAGAACAATCTACTTAGAAATAATTGTCGAATGATTCTCCCCTCCAACACCTCTCGTAAATACGCATATGGGCGTGGAAAGTCTAGTCTCCACGCCCTTATCCCTGAGATTTCACAGGTCTTAGCCATCTATTTTTTTAAAAGCAAATACACGAAGTACGGTGCACCAATTAATGCAGTCATGATTCCTGCCGGGATACCTTCTGGTTCAAGGAGATTGCGGCCGATTGTATCTGCGAACAATAAGAGCCAGCCGCCGATCAACACCGCGATTGGCAGGAATAATTGGTTTCTTGGACCAATCAGTGCTTTTGCAAGATGCGGTGCCATCAATCCGACGAAAGCAATCCCGCCTGTAACCGACACAGCCGAAGCAGCTAATGCAACAGCTGTCAAAAGCAGGACGATTCTTTCTTTTTCAATCGATACTCCGACACCAATCGCGACAGGATCGCTTAAGTTCAGAAGGTTTAGGCGATTGGCTTTATAAAGCGTAAACGGAACCAGGATCAGCAGCCATGGCAGGAGTGCCAGTATAAACGGCCAGTCTGTTCCCCAGATATTGCCGGCAAGCCAGCGGGCGATGAAATCGACTTTTTGCCTTTCTGCTGCTGAAATGATGACAATCATCGCACCGGACAGTGCCATCGAAAAACCGATACCGACAAGAATCAGTCTCACAGGCTGAAGCCCAATCCCTTTTTTATAGGAAAACAAATAAATCAGGATCGCTGTCACCAGTGCACCACCGAAGGCAACCAGTGGAAGCATGTACGCAAACGAAGAGGCATCGATTGGGAAAAAGAGAAAGAACACGGCAATTCCTAATCCGGCTCCAGAGTTTATCCCGATGATCCCCGGGTCAGCCAAATCATTTCTCGTTAGTCCCTGCAGTATTGCTCCAGAAAGTGCCAGCGCCATCCCGGCTAGAAGTGTCACGATGATTCGCGGCATCCTGATTGAAAACAAAACAAACTCTTCTTTGAACGTGCCATTTCCGAATATCGTCGGTAAGATCCGATTATACGATACAGAGGAATAGCCCAATCCCAGACTGATTAGGATCGTTATCATAATTAAAATAGACAAGGTCAACACAATAAACCTTTGCTTTTTGATAATAGACGGATGTATCATGTGAAGCTCTTCCCTCCTTTGCGGACAATGAACAGGAAGAACGGCAGTCCGAGCATCGAAATAATCGCATAAATCGGTGTTTCATAGGGAGCGTTGATCGTTCGCCCGAGCGTATCTGCAATCAGCATGAACGACGCCCCGAATAAGGCTGACATCGGCAAAACGAATCGATAATCGGTACCGACGATCATCCTGACGATATGCGGGACCATCAGCCCGATAAAGGCCATGTTCCCAACTAGCGCAACCGAAGACCCTGCCAGTAAAACAATAACAATGAATAATATCAATTTAATAAGGTTTGTCTTCTGGCCAAGTCCTACTGCTACTTCTTCGCTCAAGCTCAAAATCGTCAATTGCCTTGATAAGTAAAAAGCAATCAGCATTCCAATCAGGATGAATGGAACAATGATTTTCAACTGAGTCCATGATGTTCCCATCAGGCCCCCTGCTGTCCACATCGAAACATCTTTTGAGATTTTAAAATACAGACCGATTCCCTCGGCTACCGCGAACAAAAAGGCGGAGACCGCGGCCCCAGCCAGGACGATTCGCAATGGGGAGAATCCGCCCTTCTTCAAGGTACCAATCCCAAAAACGAGGACGACGCCGACAGCTGCTCCGATAAAACATGCAAATGTGATTGCGAGATAACCGGCCGTCGGGCTTAGCGCCATAATCAGCGCCAGTGCTGCATTTGCTCCAGCCGTCAAACCAAGCAATCCGGGGTCAGCGAGTGGGTTTCTCGTCAAGCCTTGCATAATCGCACCAGCAACAGAAAGGGCAGCACCCACGAAAATTGCCGCAACCTCCCTCGGGAGCCTGATTTCCCTGATCATGGTTATTGTATCTGTTTTAACGTTTGAAGCAATCGCAAGCCAGATCTCCTTGACGGTCGTATCTGCTGCTCCAAAGATCATGGCCGTCATGAAGCTTGCAGCCAGAATGAGGATACCGGCAACAAACCTGGCAAAAATGGAGAGCGAGCTGTTTTGGTTGATCATATGCATCTCATCTTTCTGATAGCAAGAAGAGGAATCCCTAAGAATTCCTCCTGCTAGTTGTTATTGTTCTAGAAATGATTTCTTAAAGAATTCCAGCTGATATTCAAGTGTTAGAGGATCATTGAAATAGAATTCCTTCGCATTCACTTCAAATACACGGTTATTCTTTACTGCAGGGATATTTTTATAAGTCTCAGTTTGTTGGAAGGATGTATCTCCCTCTGCATTCTTACTGAACACGACATAATCACCAGCATATTCAGACAATACTTCAGGGGAAATCGCATAGTACCCAGGTTCTAGAGCTGCTTCCTTCACTTTTTCAGGCATATTCAATCCCATTTCCTGATAAAGGATTTCCGTACCCCTTGCCCAATTGTCGCCAAATACGTATAGTTCCTTGTCGAAGTTTTCGATAACAGAAACGGTTGCTTCTGAACCAATTTTCGCTTTGATTTCTTCGCCAGCCGCTTTAGAGTCTGCCTTGAAGTTATTAATCCACTCTTGAGCTTCTTTTTCTTTATTTAGAACCTTGCCGATTTCCAGGTGCTGCTCCAGATAACCGAGCTTTCCGTATGTAAAGGTCACAGTCGGCGCAATTTCATTCAGTTTATCGACATTTTTAATATTAGATAGACCAATAATCAAGTCTGGATTTAATTCAATAATCTTCTCCAGGTTTTCATCTGTCACTTCTTCAACGTCCTTCAATTTTTCAAAACGCGGATTCATTTTCGACCATGCATCAACACCGACCATGTTCACATCTAGTGCCATTACATTACCGGCAAAAGAAGAAAGGACAATGACTCTTTCAGGATTAGCAGGGACTTCTACAGCTCCATTTTCAGATTGATAGGTGACCGTTTCAGGTGTATCTTCTTTCTTTTCTTCTTTTGATTTTTCAGTGGTCTCTCCACCACCGCAAGCACTAAGAACGAGCACCAGCATAAGCAGGAATGGCATAAGTAATTTCTTCATTTTCTTCTTCTCCTTTTAGTAAGTTGTACGTGATGCAAATCGGTTTATTTGTACGTGGATCTCTCCCGATTTCAGCGTCAATTTGAAAAACTTCCCTGAGGACGAGCTTGTTGATAACCTCTTCACTTGTTCCTGTTTTTACAATTCTTCCAGCCTTTAGGGCGATAAGATGATCGGCAAACCTGGCTGCATGGTTCAGATCATGGAGCACCATAACAATCGTTCGGCCTTGCTCCCTGTTCAACTTTTGCAACAGCTCGAGAATCTCAAGCTGATGTGCCATGTCCAGATAGGTCGTTGGTTCATCAAGGAATATCATTTCTGTTTCCTGCGCGAGAGCAAGTGCGATCCATACACGCTGTCTCTGCCCGCCGGACAAGGAATCGACGGCCTCGTATTTATAACTTGCCGTTCCTGTCACTTCAAGAGCCCAATTAATGACTTCCATATCCTTTTTGGTCAGCCTCCCAAATCCCTTTTGATAAGGAAAGCGTCCATACGACACCAATTCCCCTACCGTCAGGCCGGCTGCACTTTCAGGTGTTTGTGGAAGAATGGCCATCTTTCGCGCCAGGCTTTTCGTATCTTCATTAGAGATACTCGAACCATCCAGGTAAATCGAGCCAGACTGATGGGGAATGATTCGTGACATCGATTTTAGCAAAGTCGATTTGCCGCAGCCATTTGGCCCAATGATAATCGTGACTTGCTGATCGGGGATTTCTAAGGTCAGGTTATTCACGATTGTTTTTTCCCCGTATCCGACGTTCAATTGGTCTGTGTATAAGCGGACCATTCGTCATTCCTCCAAAGTTTTTCATTTTCTCATTGATAATGATTATCAATATCGTTTACAATGAATACTATAAAGCTATTATTTATTTCAGTCAATGACAGATTTGTGAAAATTTTATTTTTCATCATTTTATTAGCGTATACATTTTAAAAAATTCGAGGAGTGTTTCCATTGGATAACAAAGAAATCTACGACATTACGATTATCGGTGGTGGTCCAGCTGGACTATATTCTGCCTTTTATGCCGGCCTGCGGGAAATGAAGACCAAGATCATTGAAGCTCAGCCTGATCTTGGCGGAAAGATTCATGTCTATCCTGAAAAAGTAATCTGGGACGTGGGCGGTGTTGGCCCTATTACAGGCGCGAATTTAATCAAACAGTTAAAGAAACAGGCACTGACCTTCAGTCCAGAGGTTGTGTTGAATGAAAAAATTGAATCCATCAGCAAGGATCAGAATTTATTTTTACTAAAAGGAGCTTCGGGAGAGATTCATTATTCGAAATCTGTCATCGTTGCGATTGGAAGCGGAATCTTAAAGCCTCAGAAACTAAAACTTGAGGGTGCGGAAAAATTCGAGGTGTCGAACCTTCACTATATGGTCAATTCTCTCAAATATTTCAAGAATCGGACGGTTGTCATCTCGGGAGGCGGCAATTCTGCGATTGATTGGGCGAACGCGCTCGAACCTGTTGCAAGAAAAATCTATCTTGTCCACAGGAGAGACTGCTTCTCTGGCCATGAATCTCAAGTCACACAGCTAATGAACAGCTCTGTGGAATGTTTGTTTCATTCGAGCATTACCAACTTAATTGCAGACGAAAGTCGGACATCTATCGCCAAAGTCGAAATTACCAATCAGAATACAGATGAGGTCCTTTCTCTTGCTGTTGACGACGTTCTCGTCAATCACGGTTTTGATCAGGACGCGTCCTTGCTGCAAAACAGTGAACTTGACCCTAAGTTGATTGATGATTTTTACATTGATGGAACAGCAACAAGCGAAACCTCCGTGCCAGGTTTATTTGCAGCAGGGGATATTTTAAAGCATGAAGGAAAATTGAATTTGATTGCGGGGACCTTCCATGATGCTGCAAACGCAGTCAATAAAGCAAAACAGTTCATCGAACCTACAGCTTCAGAAGCTGCAATGGTCTCATCCCACAACAAAGTATTTTCAGAGAGAAACAAGGAAATGATTCTTCAATTGATCAATTGATTTTTAAGGAGGGAATGCTCTTGCGAGAAAAGCAAACTGGTAAAATGCTGGCTGACTACCATCTAGAAACATTCCTGCAGTGCCCATACAAGTTTTATCACCGGTTCGTGATCGGCAAGAAGTTAAGTGAGTATAGCTGGCGCCAGGCAGTACAAAATTCTGTTAATCTTATTGTCCATCAATTCTATAGCCTGCCACCCAACGCAAGAAGCAAGATTGCAGCTTTAAGATTGATCCATCAGTATTGGGACCAGATCCCTCTCCATTTATTTCAGGATAAAGCTCATTACTATACAATTCTCGCAAAAATTACGGATCATTTGCTACAGGCGCTGGGGAAAAGAAAAGTCGATAGCTCTCCACTCTTCTTGTATGATCAATTTCAAACTTCCATAGAGGAAATCAATGTTTCGATAAAATTCGAGGTTGGCAATTGGGACGAACGTAGCTTCACTGTCTCAAAATATCTGCTGGATGCAGACGATTCGATGGTAAAACTGTATACATATTTAACCATCCTTTTTTCCAATAGAGCATTCGGAATGCTTCCCGAAAAGGTCGAAGTAATTACCCTTCTTGATGGCAGCCATTTCGAATTTTATCCTGAACAAAGTGATGTCCAGCTAGCCAGAAAATATTTTAATGAACTCAAAGACAGTATCAGGACGCCACAGAAATATACTACTATCGGTTCATCTAAGGATTGCAGTCAATGTGCATTCGAGGATGGTTGCAACTTCAAGAATGAAGCGAGAGTTGAAGAGAAGAAATCTGGATACTTGCATTAGTAATTGAAAACTCCTTATTCGAGCATTTTATCCTCCCAAGTCTTTGAAGGACAATCTGTTAAAGGGTAAAATAGTGATACCATGACAAGAATGAGGAGTCCGGTATGTCAAAGTATAAAAAACAACGGCAACAAAACCGCTGGGACCATAAGTACGATTCACTTGATCTGAAAAAGCTGCTTACGATCCTGAAGGAAAACCGGCGTAATATCCAGAGTAATCAGCAGCTATATTATGATCCAGACCAGGATGAGCTGGATATCAAGGAATATTACCGGGGGGCGCAAAAGCTAGATCTATCGGGGCTGGCCCTCTTTTACAAATTCCATACAATCGTGTTCCAATCACATAAGAATCAACTGCCCTACTTCCTGGCAAAGGATTTGTATTTGTATACATGGGTCGATTTATATCCGGACGGTTCTGCGAAGAGTGTCTATTCCTCCCAGAAGAAGAATCCTGAGTCACTGTTGATTGAAGATAACGAAACACTGAGGGAAAAATACGATGAGTTCAGGCGGCGATCACGCAAGATCCAGGTGAATGGATTTGATTCAATTAAGGATTTGAAGGTTTTTGAGGACCATTTCAAGATGAACACAGAACATATTGTTCCGCAGTCCTGGTTTGAAGGTGCCGAACCGATGAAAGGTGACCTCCACCACCTGTTTGTCTGCGAACCGGATTGCAACATCTCCCGTTCCAACTACCCATTTGCCGACTTTGATTTTTACAATCCGGAACGTGACGATGAGCCTATTCAGAATAACTGCGGAGTCACCACAGGCTTCGAGTTTGAACCTGAACACGGTAAAGGAGCCTCCGCTCGGGCCATGCTTTATTTTTTCCTGAGATATCCTAAAAGAGTAAAGAACGAATTCAAAAAGAAAGTCGATATCCCGCTGCTCGTCCGCTGGAACAAGGAATTCCCGCCCACACTCTACGAACAGCACCGCAATCAAGCCATTTACTATATCCAGGGAAATCGCAACCCGTTCATCGATTTTCCAGAATTAGCGGAGAAGATTGAATTTCCATGGTAAAGGCTGAACCAGCATGTGATGGTTCAGCCTTTTGTTTTTATACAATTTTTCTTTGCCCTATTGTTCCCTGTAGCTACACGGTCTCAATTGACATAAATAAAGAAAAAAATAAAGACTGTAATTTAGATAAATTTATAGATAAAGTGTTCCTTGTATGAATTCGAGAGGAGTGGTCTGCTATGTTTTATAAGTTTAAAAAAGAGCAGCAGCAAGAAATGATATCTGATATCCAGAGGTTTTTTGCAGACGAAAGAGATGAAGAAATTTCGGAATTTGCAGCTGAAAGAGTCCTTGACTTCATTAAAGAATCACTAGGACCCCACTTTTATAACGCAGCCGTATTAGATGCCATCCAAGTTGTAAATCAACAACATTCTTCTATGGAAGAGGAAATGTTAACATTGGAGCAGCCAATAAGGAAATAGTACATGCCAGAAACCCGGATCATGGAGAGCCGGGTTTTTCTATCAAAATTGACATGTTTTCAAGTTTTTATTTGTAGATGTTTGATAAGTAAGATTATTCACCTTGAACACCAATTGAATTAGCTATTTCAACAAATACATCTGGAGTCACTTGTTCTGATACTCTTTTATCAATGCTCAGAATATACTGCCAGCCATCTCTTTCAAAGACCAACAGGTTAAAACCTGAGACATCTGTATAAATAGCATCGTTTCCATTCTTTAATTTAATTACGTTCTTAGCTTTCAGTGGGATCTTATACTTAGCAGGTCGAACATTAATTTTATAATGGTGCTCAGCCGACATATCACTAATTAATTCGATTTCCAAAGAGTCATTTATCTCCCCTTCTAAATCATTGAACCTTCCAAAATGATGCGTAAAGTCTATAGGTGGCACTCTCAAAGGCAACTTTAAATCTTTATTGAAATGATGTTCGAATTCCTGCACTGCATCTTCAACCGTTTTATAGCCTATTTCGGGAAAGATTTCTTCTAATGGTCTTGGCTTATCATAGGTCGCATTCGCTGTTCCACTATGTATCCAAAATAATATGATACTAAAAATAAACAAATGGAAAAACTTCTTGTGCATCTACATCACCCTGAATTAATTTCCCCGTATAATTATTATCTATCCAAACCACGCAACAAAAATAAATTATTCCGCGGCAGATTTTCATACATTTATCACATTTACAGCTTAATATTGTTGAGAAATTAAATTGACGAATGGAGTTTAGTATTTATGAAGAAAATATTGTTCTTTTTTATTGCAGTCATGCTGCTGTTGACAGCATGTTCAGCTGGTTCGGAACCTAAGGAAGATGCTCTTGAGGACGTCCCCGAACTTTTAGAAGTCTCAATTATCACTCCTGAAAAAATCGAGATGAATAGGGAAATTACAATCAAAGCAGAAGTAATTCAGGGTGAGGAAAAAGTCACTGATGCAGATGAGGTTAAATTTGAAATCTGGAAATCTGGTCAGGAAGACCATGAAATGATACCAGCTCACAACGAGAAGGACGGCACCTATTCAATCAAGAAAAGCTTTAGCGAAGGCGGCAATTATTTCATCGTCGCTCATACGACGGCAAACCGGATGCACAGTATGCCAAAGAAAGAAGTAATTGTACTGGGAGACGAATCCAATCACGGTCACACTGCTGACGGAGAAAATGAAAACCATTCCGATCATGGTCATAACGATCACCATAATAGCGAGGTAACGGTTGATTTCCATGCTCCTTCAACGATAAAAAGCAATCAACCAGCTGAGTTGACAGTTATGATTGCTCAGGAAGAACAGCTTATTTCCGGTGCGAATGTCCGTTTTGAAATCTGGGCAGCGAACGAAACTAAACATCAGTTCATCAACGCGAAGGAAGTTTCACCTGGCACTTATTCCGCTGATCACACCTTCCCTGCGAAAGGGCATTTCACTGTGAAAATTCATATAGAAAAAGGCAATATACATTACCATACAGAAGAATCGATTGAAGTAAGTCCGGAATAATTCTCGCTTTTCATTAGTCTAGGTGTGTTCCATTTAACAGGCAATCAGAAACACCAGATTCAGAGATCTTTGGTAAGTTGGAAAAAATGCTCATTTCCTATTTCTAAGGAATGAGCTTTTTTTTATCCCATCTTTGACATGAGCAAACGTTAGTTGAATATCACCTAATCCTTCACTGGACCATAAAAGGGGTTTTTATCAATATCAGTTATAAATTCGATTGCTTTCGCTTGATACATTTTATCACGGTATTCATAAGTAATGATTATATCTCCGACAAACGAAGCAGGTGTTATTTGACCGCTTACTCTGACCATAAGATGATTGTTAATTACTTCATAATCAATAATGCTCCCAAAACCTATATCATCAAATAAGTTTTCAGGTTTGATTTCGTAAGGGGTTATATCGACTTTGTACTCTATATCTCCTATATGGATTTCTGCTTCTTCATTAGATAACTTTGTTTTTACGTTCTTATAAATGATTGCCAAAGGACTATCCACAATCACTTCGTTTACGTTTAGTCGATTATTTAGCGTGTTAAAAACATGAACTTCTTCCCATAACAAACCTGTACCATGCCCAGTTGTCAAGGTAACGACTAGCTCTTCCTTTTGGTCTTTGTTGATGTCTAAATAAAAAATTTGAGGAGCATATGCAGGACTTGTTTCGCTATTCCAAAAAGGTCTTGTGTAAATTCTCCCTTTGAAATCCATTTTAAATGCCCTATATAAACCATCCATTTTTTTACCGTAAAGGATTATATTTTCTTTATTATTCTCACTAACCATTTCATATCCATCAATGTCTGCACCTGCAATAGCAGGGTTAATCATAATAAGGAATATTATTATCAAACTGGTATAAGTTCTCATAGGAAACACCTCATTTAAGTGTTCCCTAATTCGTGTTCTTATGCACTTAACTTCAACTTTTAATACAATATTTCTATTTCTTAATAATCCATAATAAGAATAGGACTATTCCCAGTAAAACAAGGCCCATATACAAATACCAATAATCAATAAATAACTCCCATTGAAGTTGCTGAATTTCTTTCACTCTTTCAAAGTAACCCATTAGTTAACTCCTTGTATTAGTCTTTTAATCTCTAATACGTTTGGGTGAAGTTTTAGTTTCAGAGTTGCGCAGATTCCTATACGCATAACATTTCTTTAAGATGAAGTAACGGTTTTTTATCGGATGTTATAATTGGTGAAAACAAGTTTACTGCTTCTTACTTATGATTGTACCAAGTTTTTCCTTATGTTATATTTTAAAAATAAAGCCACATATAAGAGGGGTTCGATCATGAACAAGATAACACTTGCCGAGGCAGTTAAACTAAAAAGTGTATTGGCTAAAAGAATTCATGAGCTTGAAGAAGAAATGGACCGGGTCGCTTTTGTTACGATTGAAAAAGGAAGTGAAATTCCCAAGCAAACTAGGACTCTTGCAGATGTTGAGCAGGAGATGGATGAGGTACGAAAGGATTTCCGCTTGCTCGATAAACTGGTATATCGTGCGAATATAGACAACGAGATTCCTTTTAACAATGAATCTTTAACGATTGTTGAAGCAATCGAACTTGCCACACAGCTGCGAGCAAAAGCCAGGAAGATGAAGGAATTCGGCTCGGCGCTCAAAGAGGAAACAGCCTACTCATACAGCGAGACGATGGTGATGGTCCGCGTTGCAACTTTTGACCCTGAAACATACCGTGTTAAGTCTTTGGAAGCTGAACGGCACGCTAACAAGCTCTCCAATTTGATTAATGCCAAAAACTACACCATTGAACTGGATTTTGACAGCGAAAAGTATTTTTAACCTTGGAGCGGTGAGACTCCCCTCCAAGGGATAGAGGGAGAACTTTTTACCATCTAATAGTAGATTAGGGATGGCCAATGGCAAACCAATGAACATTGACCAATTACTTCTTCACCTTTAACCCATAACCTACTATGGCAATGGCCGGTCGCTGACCAAATAGTCCTTTTGATCTCCTTCTATCAGCAGGACGGTTCCATTGTTTGGAACCGTCCTATTTTATGAACAGGCTGGGACAATAAGGCATGGAGGTCTTTTGTTGATGAAATCGGTCTTGGCGGAGACCCAACGACTTTTTTCCTCGCTTTGATCATTTTGGCTTTGAGTGTGCTGAATCCGATGTTTTTTTTCTGGCTAAGCTCAAAACTGAACAGCAGATAGCAAAAAGCTGAACCTAATTTTCATTCATAGGTTCAGCTTTTTCGTGCTTAGACCGTAAATAATTCGTAATTTAACAGTTGGCTCCAATAATTATACGGTTAGCGCAAATAATTTAACGGTTGAAGAAGATTTTTTAACGGTTAGACCAATTTAATCCTCGTTGGTCCTCTTTTAATCCCCGTTGACCCAATTTTTAATCCTCGTTGAACATGAATTAATTCCCGTTGGCCAAGTTGAGACAAAGATAAACAGGGTACAAAATCAACTAGAGAATAAAAGAAAGCTGACTCACCAAGTGCCTGGCGCAGCTAATGCTCAATTCGCTTTCTTCTCATATTCCAGCACAAAAAGTGGTTCATTCTCCATCCATTCCGCGAATAGAACATCTTCAACATGGTGGATTTTTTGCTTCTCTAATTCATTTTTAAGCCACTGTTCATCCAAGCCTGCTTCTTTTAAGTTTTCGCGAACTACTTCCCCATCAAGAATCATATTAACTGGTAAGCTTGGATCGTCTGCTTTGATTTTCATATCGCTATTTTTAGGCGTGTCATAATCTGCTTTGGGCAGGACACTGACCATTCCATTCGTTTCGATGATTGCATATTCTACTTCGCGAAGCGAAAAGTAGCCTTGTTGTCTTACAAGACTCTGTAACTGGTTGATATCTAGCTTTGCTTTTTTCAAAGCCTCGAATTTAATCTTTCCTTTGCGGACCACTATGTTTGGCTCGCCCTCAAGCAACTTCCTTGACGCGAGGAACTTTTGTGTAACTGTCTCTGTAACATATACAAGCACTCCCCACAAGGTCACGGCAAAGGCAATTTCCCCTATCTTTACCTCATGGTCATAAATGGCATTCCCTACCAGCTCACCAAGGATGATCGCTGAAACAAAGTCAAAGGGAGTAATCTGGGAGAACTGCGTCTTCCCTTGTAATTTTGTCATGATAAATAGAAATACAAATCCGCTCGTTAATTCTACGGCAATTGATAAATAATGATTCAACACTCCCACTCCTTCCTTACCCATTATGGGAAGGTTTTCGGAAATTGAACCGTTTTTTTAAAAAAACCTTCATAAAACGACATATAACTCGATTTTTTTGTCACACGAATTATTTCCATATAACGGTAATATATGTAACTTTTATCATAAAAAATCGTTTATAAAAGTGAAAATACGTTTTCTATATTGCACGGCCGTAGACCATTCAGGAAGATAGGCCTGCAAATGAGATCAAGGGGGTTGGGTAATGAAAAAGTTGCTGGTTTCGATGATACTTCTAGTATCGCTGTTGTTCTTGGAGGCACCTGCAGAGGCAGCTGGCGGAGACATGATCATCATCAATAAGTCTAACAACCAACTGGCTTATTACAAGAATAATAAACTGGTAAAAACGTTCAAGGTGGGAACTGGGAGGAAAGCTTCGTATACCCCAGAGGGCAAGTTCAAAATCGTTAACAAAATCAAGAATCGCCCTTATTACAGTGGGAATATCCCTGGAGGAGACCCGCGAAATCCACTAGGAGACAGGTGGCTCGGCATAAATGCGAGAGGAACATGGGGAACAACGTATGCCATCCACGGCAACAATAATCCTAAGTCAATCGGCGGATATGTAAGTGCTGGCTGCGTCCGGATGTATGATAACGAGGTACAGTGGCTTTATGATCAGGTGAAAGTCAATACTCCGGTTGTGATCACAACTTCCAAAAAGTCCTTTAACGCGATCGCATCCGCTAACGGATATAAGGTTACAGGTCAGGCTGCTGTTCCAGTCATCGCTGCACCAACAAGCACCGTCCTTAAAAAAGGCATGCGAGGCGCAGAAGTGAAGCAGCTTCAACAGGCCCTAACGAAGAAGGGCTACAGCACAAAAGGAATCGACGGAGTATTCGGGCCAGCCACAGAAGCCGCCGTAAAGAAATTCCAAAAAGCAAAGAATCTGAAGGTAGACGGAATCGCCGGGTCAGCCACCAAAAAGGCACTAGGAATGAAATAAGAAAAGGACGGTCCTCTATTTTTTATAGGAAGGACCGTCTTCACTTTTACACACCTTTAACTAACTCCCTCATCGAATTCAGCTTTTCAGAAAGCTCCAGGAACCACTCTTCATCCCCCGTGGCAAGCGCCAGATCAATGAGATATTGAATTTGCTCTTTGTTTTTCACTTTCGGTTCTGGCAGTTTCTTGATTCCACTTGTGGAAATCGGTATCGTTTTGCCAACAATGGTTTCGTCGTCACTTGATGTGATCGTTGCATTAACCTTTTCATCCAAAATATCAAGTGACTCTATATATCCGATGAATAATTCACCATCCCGGGATTTCCCCTTAATCCAATCGCCTACTTTTAAAATACTGTTATTATTGGACAACATATAAGTCACCTCATTCATTTAATCTGTAATATTTTTCATTACATTTACCAACTAAGAAGTCGTAGCTCCTTAGTCACAACAGTTCGTTTCTTTAACCAGGTCCACTATTTCTTTGATTGAATAATCCTTCAAATATTCTCCCAAGTGTTCTTCGGCACCGAGGAAAATAGCAAACAGGACCTTGTGCATATTCGCTCCGACGACACACTTTTCATTAGAGTCAGGGCACTTTGGCTGCAGTGCACCTTCGGAGGTCAGTTTATATATATCCCAAAGGTTTACTTCATTTAGATCGAGCGCAAAAATGAAGCCGCCTCCGGTTCCTTCTTTTGATTTGATAATACCATGCTTTTTTAACAAGCCCAGCACTTTACGGATCCGCACGGGATGAACCCCTGCACTCTCTGAGATGGCTTCGCTTGTCGACATTCTGTCCGGCTGCAGTGCAAGCAGGGTTAAACTGTGAATGGCCAGGGTAAAATCGCTGTTCATTGCCTGCCTCCTAACAAAATAACCTATTTATTATTCTATATATTACCTTTCATCCAGTCCGATTTAAAGCCAAAGCATCTAGTTCGCGATACTATCCCACTCTAAGCCGGTAAATGTACGCAGCTTGCGCGGCAAGAAGCTGCGAATCTCTTCTTCATTATAGCCAACCTGCAGACGTTTATGGTCCTGGATAATCGGGCGGCGCAGCATTTGTGGATTTCTTCTGATTAATTCATATAGCTGATTCAGCGGAAGGGAGTCAATATCCATATCCAGTTGCTTATAGGCTTTTGAGTTCGTCGAAATAATCTCTTCCGTTCCATCCTCTGTCAATCGAAGAATCGATTTGATTTCATCAACAGTAAGTGGCTCAGATACGATATTTCTTTCAATAAAATCAATTTGATGTTCCTGCAGCCAGGCTTTTGCTTTCCGGCAAGACGCACAGCTTGATGTGATATATAAAGTAACCATTGATCAACAGCTCCTCCGTCTAACTGTAATAATAAAAATTACAGATAAACAACAATAGAATCTTTTTAAATATAAAAATACCGATACTGTAATATTAAACTTTACAGTTAGCAATGTCAATAGTAGTTTCAAGGACTCCCCCCTTTTCACCACCCATTTTTTCCAGCTTCTAAAAATAGGCTTATCCGTTCGAAACTCTGGTGCCATCATCTCGTCAAACTATTTGAGGTGATAAAAATGAAGAAAACAAAACGTTTCATACAGCTCGGGTTGGCCATCTTGTTGATGGTTACATTACTCTTTTTCGCCAACGGGTTTGGTTATGCAGATGATCATTCTCTTACTGTTAAAAAAGGTGATACACTTTACAGCATTTCAAAAAAATACAACCTGACTGTCCAGGAGTTAAAGGATTTCAATGATTTAAAGAACAATACCATCTATATCGGGCAAAAGTTGATGCTTCCTGGCGCATCAGAATCAGAGCCGATGTATGCAGTTGTTGGAGGTTCTTTTACCAAGAAAGACAATGCAATGAAACAAATCGCTAATCTGAAAAAGAAAGGAATTGAAGCTGCCGTCATTACTAAGGTAATTAATGATAAAACTTATTACCGCATCCAGGCTGGCGTTTTTTCAAAAAAGACAAATGCAGAGAAACAAAAAGAGCTCTTGCGCAAAAAAGGGATTAAAGATTCCTATATTGTAACAAGTAAAAATCTACATGTTAATGCTGTCCACGTTGGTTCCACATACAGCCAGCTTCTGCATCAGTTCGGAAAGCCGGTAAAAACCGAAGACCAGTTGAATATCAGATCATTGTACTACGATGGCGAGGGTGCAGGTGTCCGCGTGAATTTTAACATGGAGAATGGCTCTGTATTTGGACTGCAAGTGTATCCGGAATATTTAAAACAAAGCTCCCTTCCGAAAGACAAAAGCCAGGTTATTGATGTATATGGATACCCTAATGAAGTAAAGAACGTCTCCTGCTATGAAAGTGCGACTTGCGGACAATTCATCTACCAATTTAATAAGAACCAATTGATCATCCAGTTCGACCGCGATGGTAAAACTGTTCAGTACTATGATTTAAGCAAATTGCAATAGCTTAGAGGCCGTCATTTGACGTTCTTTTATTTTGCAGTTTTGGATAAAAATTTGCCATTTATAAATAATAATGGAGGATGTTATTAACCTGCGAAGGAGAATGTGAAGCATGAAAAAGTTATTGTTGATGGGTTTTATTTTATTATTGCCTCTGAATATGTTGGCGGGAACACCCCCTGCTTACGCTAAACCACAGCACAAATGTATAACCCAATCGGAGGTAAAGTTCGAGAATGATTTTCGGAGACTATGGGTCGACCACGTATTGTGGACAAGCAATTATATTACAAGTGCCACGACAGCAGGTGCCGAAGATCAAAAAGATGTGCTTGAGAGGCTGCTGAAAAACCAGGAGGATATCGGAAACTCTATCAAACCGGTATACGGAGAGCAAGCTGGAAACAAACTTACAGACTTGCTTAAAGAGCATATAGTTATTGCTGGTGGAATTGTTGAAGCAGCTAAAAGTGGAGATCAAGCAAAGCTCGATCAGCTAAACAAAGAATGGTATCGAAATGCTGACGATATCGCAGCATTCCTCAGCAAAGCCAACTCTCATTTAAAAAATGATGAGTTAAAAAAGTTACTGTACGCACATCTGGAATTGGTGGCAGATGACCTAAATGCAAGCTTGAAAAAAGACTGGCAAGCGAGAATTGTTTCAGTTGATGACGGAGTGACTCATATCATCATGATGTCCGATGCCATTTCAGATGCAGTGGTAAAACAATTCCCGGAGAAATTTAAGAAATAAGAATAAGTATGGGAAGGTTTTTTGGTCAAATCCATGGCGATTAAACCTTCCTGTTTTCATATAGCCAGTCCCACAAACTCGCACTTCTTCATTCCCCATCACTCTGCATGTTCCTTAAGCATGATGCCTGCGCCTTTGCAACTTTAATAAAATTTTTACCTTAGATATATTTTTATTACAACCCCATATTAAAAACTAAGTATGTTAGACTTTAAAGATAGTGTTATATGTCTACAATACAACGGGGTGCTTATTTGGAAAGTACGCATTTAAAAGAAGTTAATGAACTAGCAAACCTAACAAGGGGACACGGAATATATTTTTTCCGAAATAAAGACCAGTATATTACTAATGTAGTTGACTTTGTCATCTCAGGATTAAAACGAAACGAATATTCCATCATTGTAGAAAATGACCGAATAATACCCTTATTACAAAAAAGACTTACAGACTTATTGGATGGAAGCAGTCTAGAAAAAGTTAAGTTCATCAATAATTACGACTTTTATTATGCCCAGGGAGACTTTAGCATTAATTCTATTTTCGATTTCCTCCCAAACTTAATTGAAGGTTATTCAGAAAACGATCCAGTTATCCGGAGCTGGGCACATGTAGAATGGCGGGATGAACCGAATGTAAGCAAAAAATTAATGGGCTCTGAAATAGAAGCTGATGTAATCGTGAACGAAACAAACCTTCTTTCTGTTTGTGCCTACGATTCTGAAAGGGTTAGTGAAGAATTAAAGCAAAGTCTACTGACCTGCCACAACCTTCTTATAAATGACAAAGATAATGGCGTGTGAACTGACATCAGTTTTGCACGCCATTTTTTTGATTTATTTATTTTCATTCAGATCACCTAATCGGTAATTAGTAGATAGGACTTATGCTAGCCTATTACTAATATAAATAAGTCGGAAAAAATCTGTATATTATGGTGCATTTCCCTTTAGTTGAAGATAAGATCGAAAAATTGTGAGAGCATTGGTATTCCAATGTAACCTATCAAGATGCCGACTAATAATACCCAAAAATAACTCCATTTCAGAAAGCTTTTCATTTGTTTTCCCCTTTCTCGCTCTCCTGCTTATTCAATAACAAAGGTGGTCCGTAAAGTAAAACTTTCAATGTAAGCTGTTTACGCTTTTCTATTTATTACGTGCGGGGATTCTTCCTCAATTTGTTTTTCCGGCTTTTTCTCTTTCAACTCTTTAATCTCTTTTTTCAATTCCTTTATTACTCTTGATTCATCTATACCTTTTGTAACGGCTGTTTTAATAATTAAATAAAGTATGAATAAAAAAATTACAATGTATAGTAATTCCATATTAACCTCCTTGAACGATCTCACCCTTACTTTACCATTCTCCTTCCTCATAACAGTCACTCGACGCCCCAGTGTTGTTAATTTTTCACTTCAAAATTAATTGGTGCTGAACTTAAACTATACTGCCTTGAGCCAACCGAAAAAGGTGAAGTTTGAACAAACGCATCATATTTTCCCGGTTCAAGATTAATGTTACTTAATGTTTGTGTAAACTTTTCTCCTTTTTTCATAGTTGTTTGACTATCATTAAAGTCAATTTCTTCAATTACATTTCCACCGTCATAATTTCTAATTACAATAGTGATGTTAGGTAATGGAGTTAACTCTATGTCTTTTTCACCAATATATTTTAAGTTGGCACTAATTTGTATGCTTTCGTCTACTTGGAAAATTTTCTTATCTCCCTCTATAACCAAGCTGAATGGATCTATTTTCTTTTCTTCTTTAACTGGCTCATTTGATGAGTTGTTATTGCAGCCAGCCAATAATAATAAAATACCTATAAAAATAAATGGATTATTCTTCACATGTGACCCCCCTTACAATTTAACACATGTTATATTTTACCATAATCCCTATTACACTTTTATAAATAGTTGTTTAAATAGTTATGAAATTCTAACTAAAAAAAGAGTGTCAACCCTTTCTGGATCAACACCCTCCTACTCTAATAGGCTAATCTTGAATAAGCCTTTCAAAGATAATTTCATAAGACCTGGGTTTTCCGTTCCCATTATATTCCAAAGGCAGAACTTGCACTAATCTCCACCCATCAGCTGCATATTCACTAATGGTTTCTCTATGTGTTGCTGAAGAAAAAAATCCCCCTAGAGAAGTTTCTACAAATATATATTCGTACATTATATGTACCTCCATATCAAATATTTTCAATACAGGTAAACTGCTTTACAAGTCAAATGTCAGTCACTAGACTTCTTTGTCTCTTTTTTCAAGCCTTTGCCGATAATTTAAATCTATAACAATATCACCGACACCCATTGCAATTAATCCATTCAGCAAAGCAAATATCAAAAGTGCTATATCTCCACCACTATCTGAAAAAAGAACCATTATAATGCCCAATACACTAAAGAAAACAAAAGCCATTCCTAATAAATATAAAGCACGGCCAACAAACAATTTTTTCACCTCTTCGTAATTCTTTCTTCTCGTTGGTTCAAAAATTTCAACGACGAATGTTGTAATTCTTTCATGTCTCCATACAGGCTACCGCTTCTTCTTGACCAAATCGATTAAATAGGAAGTCTGTGCTATAAGAAATGACAGAAGAATGACAATTATTGTTCCTAACGTTAATACCATCTCTTCTGCTGGATCGCCACCGCCCATGAAAAATGAAGCAAATATAAAAAAGAAAATCACACTGAGCATTAGAGTTAAGAAAAAAACGCTAACATACTTTGACACGACAATCCCCCTAAACGAAACCATAATCTATATATTTTCTGCGTACTTTTTGGTCCTGATCACTACATAGTTATATAAATCAATGGACAGGCATATGGTTAAAATGATACTTCAACAAAAGGAGACTATAATATTGAAACAAATAATCGCCTTATCAGGTCTACTGTTACTCTGTATTTACTTGGTCTATAACAGTCCTCAAATATCCCAGAAATACTCTGACATAGAGTCCTTAGAGACAAATGCCAGAATTGGCACAAATGATGACATACAGGAAACAATCATACCCGAATTTGAATATATACATGAGAAACATAAAGACAAAGAAGTGGATGGTTATATCATTGAAACCCACAGGGAGTATGAGGTTCACAGGGATGAAGATGGTAAGATTTTAAAACAGGTCCCCACCTCAAACTTTGAATATATTAGATATAAAAAATACTAACTCACTTTTGATGCATACTAATTGTTTGCCTATAATTAGTGAAGACAGCTTTAATTCAAACACTAGTTAAAAATGATATTAAATAAAATAAAGGCAATTATAATCCCAATTACAACAAATCCGCCAATTGTTGGACTCCCAAAAAAGGTTCTGTTCCAGCTATCTTCAGAAGTTTTACCATGGTCATTGTTTTCCTTATTCATGAGTCCCTACCCCCAATATTAGATATGTTAATTTTATACAAAGCTGTTTTACTTACCCTATAACTTTATACCGATTTTTCACCTTTTTGTACGGAATCAAAATATACGGCTGGCCTGGAGGTGTAAAGTCTTCGATTCCTGTTTGGTTAATATCAGGACTGAAATATTTCCGGCCCCATTTTTTGATGACATCTCCAGTAATACCTTTTCTGATAATCCCCTTTTTTGGCCTGCTCAAAGGAGCTTTATTCCTCATGGCAAGAATGGTAAATTCAGAATAGTATTGTGTATCCTTTAACATTTCAATATTGTAAAGAACTTTTTCTGTGCCAATCATGCTGATCACCTACAATGTTTAATCTTTAATCTTGTATACGTATAAATGGACAGAAAAGTTTCTAATGTTTTGATCAGTTTATTAAATAAGATAATCAACCATCCAATATAAAAATAGAAGCCAGATCAAAATAATTATCGTCCCAGCTATCCAATTCTTCTGTTTTACCTTTCCTGACGCAGCCACTTTTTTACGTGAATCCTGAATGATATGATCTGGTACTAATTTTAAAAGGATTGCGATTCCCAGTGGAACCAAAATGATGTCGTCCAGATACCCGAGAATTGGAATAAAGTCCGGAATTAAATCAATAGGACTAAAAGCATAGGCGACAACAACAATTGCTAATAGCTTGATATAAAAAGGTGTTTCCGGGTGTTTATACGCCTCTGCAATTATGAAGATATCTTCTTTGATTTTTTTCATCCGCTTTTTGAATGCTTCCATTGCTTCTCGCACTTTATTCCCTCCTGCTTTGTATACTTATATCTATAACTATATACTAAAGAGAGCCTGGCACCATGTCCAAGCTCCACTGTTTCCTTAATATGATGTGACTTTCGTGTTCAGCAGCTGGATGCCCATTCCGATAAAAACAATGCCAGTCAAACGGTTTAAGACCGTTCCTGCTTTTGCATTTTTCCTTAGACTTGTTGTTGCCATCGAGGAAAAATAGGCAGTAAGCAGGCACCATATTCCTCCGGTTAAAGTGAAGGTCATTCCCAGGATGATGAATGGTATTGGGCTTGCAGTTCCTGCATCGACCTGGATGAATTGAGGGAGAAAAGCAAGGAAAAACAAAGCCACTTTTGGATTTGTTACATTTGTGATCAGGCCTTGAAAAAAGATCTTTTTATTGCTCTGGAATGGCAGGGATTTCTGTTCATTTGTATTGGTTTTCGCTATTAACATCTGAATCCCCAAATAAGCCAGATAAATGGCTCCCGCAATTTTAACGGTTTGAAATAAAAAAGCTGACTGCGTCAATATGACTGATAGTCCGAAAGCTGCTAGAAGTGTATGAACAACAATGCCAGAAGTAATTCCAAAAGCCGAGTAAATCCCGGCTGCCCTGCCTTGAGATATACTTCTGCTCACGATGTACATTGTATCCGTACCAGGCGTTAAATTAAGCAGGATTGCTGTAACCAGAAACACTTCGAAATTATTAATCCCAAACATAAACCATCTTCCCCTACAGTAAAATAACGTGATCCAGGGATCCACATTTGCACGGTGGTCCAGCTCTGTGACCACAATTTCGTCCCCCTCATTAATTAAACCTGCTAAACTCCTTGCAATTGCAAATGCATGTGTGGTCATGTTTGCACCGAACGCCACCTCATTCGACTGGCAGCCGAGCAAGTCAGCGACAGCCTCCCTGGCTTCGTCCAGCAATGCATCCGTGTCAGCGCTTGTATTAAAAGTCCCGTGTAGATTTGCCATTCCATTCCTTATGTACCGATACATCGACTCAAATGCAAAATCCACCATTTGCGTCCCGCCAGGACCATCAAAGTAAATCACCTGGCGTCCGTCATCCTTACGACACAATGCAGGAAATCTCTCCCTCACCTGTTCAATAGGAAACATACTAGCCAACTTGCACCACTCCTTAAAGAAAGATAACCTAATTATGTCATAATATTCTAAAAATTTCAGTCAAAAAATTTCGACAAACGAAAGAGCCGAGTCTAAATTGCGATTACAAAGCAAAACTCGCCCGAATAATGGCCGAGTCTAATTTAAAGATATCTTGGGCGAATAGCCGACTTAATCTAAATGAATTATTCTACAAGTTCCTTATTTCTTTTCATGATTATGAATGACAATGGCTTCCGAATTCCCACCAGATGCCGCCCTGCTTAAGGTCTCTTAATTAAAGACATCCATACCCTTAATCCAATCCTGCACAGCATGTAGATTATAAAGAAGTTCGCTAAAAGCGCCCACATGTTGATATCGAACCCGCCATATCCCCTTCCATCATGAGAGGACAAAGACTGTAAAGGTACACCGTAGTACTTACCAGGATCATCGTGACCAACTGTAGGAACAAATGTAAGAATGATTGTTAGAACAAGTGATGTGATTTGCAACTTGTTGATTTTCCTCAATTTTTCATTGCCCACTTAAACCACCCCACTTATACTATATTCTTTATCCTTCTTCTTTACTTACATAAAGAAAGGCGAATATCCTTGTTCTACATTCGCACCCGATAGTTTAAGTACATTTGTTCACAATATCATTTTACTCTCTTAAAAACAGCTTCTTCTATCGAATCGCCAGTAATCTCAAAAAACACTTCTTTATTATTGTCTAATTCGAGTGTCAGCTTATTGTTAATTGGCACACTATATTTACTTTTTTCATTGTAATTACTACCCAAAATTTCAACCTTCATTTCGACTTTTCCATTTAAGGCAAAGTCTTCTTCGAGTAATTCAAAACTAAGTAAATCTCCTTTTTCGATTTTAGAGCCATCTGCATTCACTATTGTTGGTGAATGGTTCAAAAGATTTGCTTTAAGTCCATA